>NZ_RKRA01000001.1:1593563-1912276 GCF_003814705.1 Georgenia muralis
CCGCTCGTCCAGACCGTGCGGTAGTGGGCAAGTGTGAGCCGGCCGTCGTCGTCCTGGACGCTCGCCGCGACCAGCCGGACGAGGGGCCCGACGAACGCGACGAGCAGGAAGAGCGCGGGCGGCACCGCGGCGACCAGCGCCAGCCGCTTCCGCGCCCTGGCGCGGACGTTGGCCTCGGCCGGACCGCGCACCCCGGCCGGTGCGGCGCTCACCGGCTGCCGACCACGATGACGTCGTCGGGGTGCCAGCTCAGGCCGACGCGCTCCCCCTCGTCGGCGGCCCCGTCCAGCCGCGGCGGACCGGAGGCGTGCACCACACGTCCGCCGTCCAGCCGGACCCGGTAGCGCCACGCGGAGCCGAGGAACGCGGACTGCTCGACGGTGCCTGCGAGGCCGCCTGCCTCGACCGTGCCCACCCGGACGCGGTCGGTGCGCAGGACCACCGTCACCGGCCCCTCGGGGAGGTCCTCCCCTGGGATCGGGAAGGTGAGGTCAGGCGCCTCGAGGACGGTCGTGCCGCCGTCGCCGTGAACGGCCCGGCCGTCGACGACGTTGCCGCCGCCGAGGAAGTCGGCGACGAAGGGCGTGCGTGGGCGGTGGTACAGCGCCGCCGGGGAGCCGACCTGCTCGACGACACCGGCGTTGAGCAGGATCAACCGGTCGGAGATCGTCATGGCCTCCTCCTGGTCGTGGGTGACGAAGAGGGTGGTCACCCCCACCCGCCGCTGGAGGTTGTGGAGCTCCTCGCGCATCTCGAGGCGGAGCTTGGCGTCGAGGTTGGACAGCGGCTCGTCCATCAGCAGGACGCTCGGGCTGACGGCGAGCGCGCGGGCGATCGCCACCCGCTGCTGCTGGCCGCCGGAGAGCTCGGCCGGACGGCGGGCGCCGAGGCTCTCGAGACCGACCAGGGCGAGCATCTCCCGCGCCCGCTCGTCTCGCTCGGGCTTCCGCACCCCTCGGCTGGCGAGGCCGTAGGCCACGTTGTCGGTCACGCTCAGGTGCGGGAAGAGCGCGTAGTTCTGGAAGACGAAGCCGAGGTCCCGCCGGGCCGGCGGGACCCGGACGAGGTCGCGGCCGCCCATCTCGATCCGACCCGCACCGGCGGGCACGAAACCGGCGATCGTCTTGAGCAGCGTGGTCTTCCCGCAGCCGCTCGGCCCGAGGATGCTGACGAACTCACCCTCGGCGACCTCGAGGGAGACGTCCTTCAGCACCGGGGTGTCCCCGTAGCCGACGGTCAGCCCGTCGACCCGGAGGAACGGTTCGGGGGTCTTGGCCCCCTCAGCCACCGAAGATCTCGTTCCAGCGGTTCTGCCAGTCGGTGAGGTTCGGCGTGAGCGTGGCGTAGTCGACGAAGACGTAGCTGTCGAAGGTCTCCAGGTCCGCGCTCACCGCACCCTCGAACGCCGCCGGGAACTCGGTCGTGACGTTCGACGTCGGGTACCACATCGCCTCGGCGAACTCGGCCTGTGCCCCCGGGTCGAGGAGGCTGTCGAGGAAGGCGTAGCTGGCGTCCTTGTCCGGGGCGTTGGCCGGGACGTAGAAGGTGGTCACGGCCGCGGTCGCGCCGGACTCGGGGTACGCGAACGCGATGTTCGGGTCCTCCTGGGCGAGCGCTGCGGCGCGCCCGTCCCACCAGGGGGCGAGCCAGGCGGACCCCTGCTGCAGTGCCGTCTGGACGCCGACCGCGTTGTTGGGGGTCACCGAGACGGCCGGGGCCAGCTCCTCCAGGCGGCCGAACGCGGCGTCGACGGCCGCCGGGTCGTCCAGCGTGCCGCCCTCCTCGTGCACCAGGCCCGCGAACCACTGGGCGCCGGCCTGGAAGGTCAGCGGGAGGGCCGCGACGTGGCCGGCGTACTCCGGGTCCCACATGTCCGACCAGGCGGTGGGCGGGGTCTCGACGAGGTCCTTGCGGTAGGCGATCCCCAGCCCACCGGCGGAGAACGGCACGCCGTACTGCTCGCCGTCCTGCTCGAACGCCTCGGCGAGGGAGGGTGCGACGTCGTCCCAGTTGCTCAGGCGCGAGGTGTCGATCGGCTCCACGAGCCCCTCCTCGACCGCCTGGATCTGCTGCTCGGGCAGCAGGATCATGACGTCGAAGGGTGCGTCCCCGCCCTGGGAGGCACGGAGCTGGGCGAACCACGTCGCGTTGTCGCCGAGCGCGACCTCGACGGCTCCGCCCGTCTCCTCCTCGAACGCGGCGACCGCGCCGGCCTGGACCGCGGCCGCCCACGGGTCGCCGTACAGGGTGACCGTGACGTCGCCGCCCGCCTGCGGCGCGTCGCCCGTGGTCGTCTCCTCGGCCGGCTCGGACCCGCCGTCGGCGCCCCCGTCCGTGGTGGGTGCCGCGCAGCCGGCCAGGGCGAGGGCGAGCGCCGTTCCGGCCAGAGCGAGGGTGCGCACGTGCTTCATGGGGGCTCCTTGCGGATGGCGGAGACGAGGCTCCGGTCGGGGTACGTCGACCCATCCCACCCCGACGGCCCGATCCCGCGCCACCGCGACGGGGGTCGTTCCCGGATCGCGAGACGGCATCTCGACAGGCAGGAGGCCCGCCACCGGGGCGCGGGTAGGGTGACCCGGCGGCGAAGGGGGAGTGCTGGTGCGAGACATCCGGATCGGGATCGACGTCGGTGGCACGTTCACCGACTTCGCGGTCGTGGGCCAACGCGCCGACGGCACGACGGGCGTGCTCGAGCACAAGACCCCCAGCACGCCCGACGAGCCCGCCCGTGCGGTGGTCACCGGGCTGGAGGAGCTGGTCGCGCAGGGCATCGACCTCGCGCAGGTCCGGGCGGTCGCCCACGGGACGACCATCGGCCTGAACGCGATCATCCAGCGCTCGGGTGCCCGCGTGACGCTCGTGGTGTCCGCGGGGCACCGCGACCTGCTCGAGATCGGTCGGGCGCGGATGCCGCGCTCCTTCGACCTGCACGCGACGCCGGAGGTCTCGCCCGTCCCCCGCGACCGGGTGGTCGAGATCGCCGCCCGCCTGGGGTTCGACGGTGTACCGGTGGCGGCACCGGACCGCGACGAGCTCGACCGGGTGGCCCGGGACGTACGCGCCACCGAGCCGGACGTCGTCGCCCTCGTCCTGGTCGGCGGCTTCGTCGACCCGGCGTTCGAGCGCGAGGTGGCCCGGGGGCTCCGAGCCCGGCTGGACGGCCTGGAGGTCGTGGCGGCCGCGGCCACCTGGCCCGAGATCCGGGAGTACGAGCGCGGTCTGGTCGCCGTTCTCGAGGCCTACATCCACCCGCTCATGACCGGGTACCTCACCGACCTCCAGGAGCGGCTGTCGCGCCTCGGGCTGACCGCCCCCCTGTACATCACCGGCTCGAACGGCGGCACGCTCTCGGTGGCGGCCGCGCTGAGACGGCCCCTGGAGACCGTGCTGTCCGGCCCGGCCTCCGGCGTCACCGCCGCCGCCCGGACGCTCGGGGCCGGCGGCCGGGCGGTCACCTTCGACATGGGCGGCACGAGCAGCGACATCGCCGTCGTCCTCCAGGGCCGCGGTGCGCTGACGACGGGGTCCCACGTCGGTGGTCTCCCGCTGATCCTGCCCGTCGTCGACGTCAACGCCATCGGCGCCGGCGGCGGCTCCATCGCCTGGATCGACACCGCCGGGGGGTCGGCCGCGCTGCGGGTGGGCCCCCGCAGCGCCGGCGCCGTCCCCGGGCCGGCGTGCTACGGGCTCGGCGGTGTCGACGCCACGATCACCGACGCGTATCTCGTCTCGGGGTTCATCGCCCCGGAGCACTTCCTCCACGGCGAGGTCCCGCTCTTCCGGCACCGGGCGGTCGAGGCGCTCGCCGGCGTCGCCGACGACCTGGGTCTGCCGGGCCGCGCCGACGAGGACGAGCGGGCGGTGGCGGCCGCCGACGCCGTGCTGCGCGTCGCGACGGCGCAGATGGCCACCGAGCTGCGCAAGCGCCTGGCCGAACGCGGTCACGAGGCGGCGGACCTCACCCTCGTGCCCTTCGGTGGGGCCGGTCCCACGCACGCCGCGCTCCTGGCGGAGGAGGTCGGGGTCACCGAGATCCTCGTCCCGGGCGCGGCGGCGACGTACTGCGCCCTCGGCGCCGCCGTGGCGCCGCTGCGGAGCGACTTCGCCCGGAGCCTGCGGCGGCCGCTGACGGAGGCCACGTTCCGCGACGTCCGTCAGGTCCTGGACGACCTGCTCGTGCGGGCCCGAGCGTGGATCGTGGACAACGGGGCACCCGTCGAGGCGTCCGTCGCCCGGGTCACGGCCGACATGCGGTACCTCGGGCAGGCCTACGAGATCACCGTCCCGCTGACGGAGGGCCCGCTCGAGGATGCGGTCGAGCTGACGACGGCGCAGGTCGTCGCAGCGTTCGGGGCCGAGCACGAGCGGCTCTACGACTTCTCCGACCCGACGGCGACCATCGAGGTCGCCACCGTGCGGCTCGCCGTCGTCGGGCCGGAGCCGGTGCTCCCGGAACGGCGGCGGGGCGCGGCCGACGGCACCGGCGCCGCCGCCGAGCGACGGCCCCTGAGGTGGTACGGACGCTGGCACGAGACCGCGGTGGTGGAGCGCTCCGTGATCGGGGTGGGCGGAGCGGCCGTCGCCGGCCCGGCGCTCGTCGAGCAGGGCGACACCACCGTCGTGGTCCCACCCGGGTGGGCCGCGGCAGCGGACGAGGCGGGAAACCTGCGCCTGCGGAAGGACACGCCATGACGCTCACGAACGTCGACCTCGGCATCGTCGCGGCCAAGCTCGCTGCCGTCTCGGAGGAGATGTGCCTGACGCTGCAGCGGACCAGCCGGTCCCTCTACGTCAAGGAGACCGCCGACTTCTGCTGCGCCGTCGCCGGCCCGGACGGACGGTTCGTCGCCTACCCCAAGGCCATCGGCGTGTCCGGCTTCGTCGGGCTCGACGTCCTCGAGACCGTCCGGGCCGCCGAGGTGGCCGGACCGCTCGAACCGGGAGACGTCGTCGTCGCCAACGACCCGTACCGCACGGGCGGTCTCGCCACCCACCTGCCGGACATCCAGATGGTCGCGCCCTACTTCCTCGACGGCGAGGTGGTCGCCTACGGGTGGGCGTTCATCCACTGCTCCGACATCGGCGGCCGCGTGCCGTCGTCGGTCTCTCCGTTCAACGACTCGATCTTCGCCGAGGGGCTGCGCATCCCGCCGGTTCGCCTGGTGCGCGGCGGGACGACTGTGCCGGACGTCGAGGCGCTCCTCCTTGCCAACACGCGTACGCCCGAGGCGAACCGCGGAGACCTCCAGGCCATGGTCAGCGCCCTGGCCACGGGGCGACGCCGGGTCGGCGAGGTCGCCGCACAGCACGGCCGCGCCGCCGTGCTGGAGGGCGGGGAGAGCGCCGTGGCGAGGACCCGCGAGCGCGCCCGCGAGGCGCTGCGGTCGCTGACCGACGGCACCTACCGGTTCGTCGACCTCCTCGACAACGACGCCGTCTCACCGGTGCCGGTGCGGATCTCGGTGACGGTCACCGTGGACGACGGGCGCATCCACATCGACTTCACCGGCACCGACCCGCAGGTGGCAGCGGCGTTCAACATCGCCTCCTTCGGCCGGCCGCACGCCTGGCTGACCACGCGCGTGCTCGCGCTCATCGGCACCATCGACCCCGACCTCGCTCTCAATGGCGGGCTCATGGACCTCATCAGCATCACCGCGCCGCCCGGGAGCGTGGTCAACGCCGTCGAGCCGGCCGCCGTCGGGGTCCGGCACGCCACCGCCTCCCGGGTCAACGACGCCCTGTCCGGGGCGCTCATCCAGGCGGCTCCGCGCATCGTTCCGGCGGCCAGCAGCGGCGTCGTCATCCCGGTGGTCCTGGCCGAGGAGACGGGCGCGGGGCAGAACGTCCAGGTGGTCGAGCCCATGGTCGGTGGCACCGGGGGACGCTACGGCGGCGATGGGGTCGACGGCCGCGACGCCGGGATCTCCAACCTCTCGAACAACCCCGTCGAGACTGTCGAGGCCGAGCTCGGCGCCCGGATCCTGCGGTACGGGCTGCGGCCCGACTCCGGTGGCCCTGGCACCTGGCGCGGCGGCATGGGGCTCGAGCTCGTGTTCCGGGTGGACGGGACCAGCTCCCTCCTGGCCCGTGGCCTGGAGCGGCAGGTCTTCGCGCCCTGGGGGGCGATGGGCGGGTCCCCGGGGCTGACGGCGGAGATCGTCATCAACGAGGGGACCGACCGAGCCGTGCGGGTCCGCACGGTCGACGTGCTGCCGCTCGACCCCGGCGATGTCGTGACCATCCGGACCCCCGGTGGTGGCGGGTACGGCGATCCGTTCGAGCGTGACGTCGCCGCCGTGCTCGACGACGTCCGCCGGGGGCTCGTGACACCTGAGCGCGCGCGCGCAGACTACGGGGTCGCCGTGACCGATGGCCTCACTCTCGACGAGACCGAGACCGCTCGCCTTCGCGAGGAGCGCCCGAGCACCGGCTCGGGGCGTGGACGCGCCCGTGAGCGCTGGGACGCCGTCTTCACCGAGGATCTCCACGACGCGCTCGTCGAGATGGTGGGCGCCCTTCCGGTCGGCCGCCGGAGCGCTCGCAAGATCGAGGTCGTCCGGGAGGTCCTCGCCGTCCTCCCGGCCGGCTTCCCCGGGGTCGACACGGGGGACGGGGAGCTCGAGGCGGCACGACGCCGGCTCGGGGCGCTGCTCGGCGGGTCGTAGCCGGGGGCTCGTGAGCATCTGACGACGCCGCGCCGACAGGTTGGCGCGGCGGTGAGTCCCGGCGCCTCGATCGGACCGGGCCCCATCCGCTCGCCGAAGACAACGTCAGGAATGTCCTGGGTGGGTTCTCGTGGTGGATGCAACACCTTGAGAATCGAGGTGTCGTATGGGTTGTCGTCCTCCGGTCCGTCGTGAGGTGCAGCGGGAGTTCTGGCGTTTGGTGGCCGGGGGTGTCTCGACGGCGGCGGCCGGGGAGGCGGTCGGGGCGAGCCTGACGTTGGCGCACCGGTGGTTCCGTGATGCTGGCGGAATGGCACCGATGTCGCTGGCAGACCCCACGGGCCGCTACCTCTCCTTCGAGGAGCGGGAGGTCATCTCCCTCGAGCACGCCGGCGGTGTCTCGGCCCGAGGGATCGGTCTGCTCCTGGGCCGTTCCCCCTCGACGATCACCCGCGAGCTGGCTCGTAACGTCGGCGCCCGGCAGACCGGCTACCGCGCCTCTCGCGCCCACGCCAAGGCCGCGGAGCGGGCCCGGCGGCCCAAGCCGTCGAAGGTCGAGACGAACGAGGCGCTGCGCGCCTACGTCCAGGCCAAGCTGGCCGAGGACTTCTCCCCGGAGCAGATCAGTCACCGCCTGCGCGTGGACTTCCCTGAGGATGAGTCCATGCGCATCGGCCACGAGGCGGTCTACCGCTCGCTCTATCTCCAGACCCACGGCGCGCTGACCCGTGAGCTGACCAAACACCTGCGCACCGGCCGGTACCTGCGTCAACCACGCAAGCGCCTCGACGGGCGCACCAACCGGTCCTTCATCACCGAGGACATCCACATCAGCGCCCGACCGCCCGAGGCGGCGGACCGGGCCGTGCCCGGGCACTGGGAGGGCGACCTGATCGTCGGCCACGACAACGGCTCCGCGATCGGCACGCTCGTCGAGCGCACGACCGGGTTCACCATGCTGCTGCACCTACCCGTGAACCACGCGGCACCGACCGTTGCCAGCGCCCTGGCGGCCAAGATCCAGACCCTGCCCAAGGCGCTGCGGGCCTCCCTGACCTGGGACCAGGGCATCGAGATGTCCAAGCACGAGCTCGTCACCGCCGAGACGGGGCTGCAGATCTACTTCTGCGACCCCCACTCGCCGTGGCAGCGCGGGACGAACGAGAACACCAACGGCCTGCTGCGCCAGTACTTCCCCAAGGGCGGCGACCTCTCGGTCTTCCCGCCCGACTACCTCGACTACATCGCCGCCAAGCTCAACGCCCACCACGCAAACGCCTACAGTGGCGAACACCGGCCGAAGCCATGGACAAGTTCCTCACCGAGGCCACCTGACCAGCAGTGTTGCAACCACCACGAGAATTCACCCTGACATTGTCTTCCGCCTGTTGTTCTCACGCCGGGTTGCGATGGGTCTCGCTCTGCGGGCGGGCGTTGGCGCCGGTCACCGGCCCGGGCTAGCGTGAGGGCAACCCCCGGGGAGCGCCGAACGGCGCTGAGAGTGCGGAGAGTCCGCAGACCCGTTTACCTGATCCGGTTCGTACCGGCGTAGGGAGCAGGGCACCTGCCCCACGTGTATACGTGGGCGGGTCTCGACGTACCCGCGGGCCCGAGAAGGGACCGTGATGAGCACCCAGACCGACCGCACCACCACCGCACCGGCACCGGCCGACGCGCCCGCACCGGCCGATGCACCCGCACCGGCGGCCACGCCCGACGCGCTCGGCGTCGGGATGCGCCTGAGCCTCCACCCGCACACCGACGACTTCGTCGGGGTCATCCTCGGCGCGCTCGCCGACGTCGAGGCCGCCGGCCTCACCGCGGGCCTGGTCACCGAGACCGATGAGGTGAGCACCTACGTCGGCGCCCGCACCGCACCGGCCGAGCAGCGGCTGGCCGCGTACCTGACGGCGCTGGTCGCCGCGGCGTCGCGACGCTCGGGCGGCGGGCACGTGGTCGCCCACGTCCTGCTCTCCCGGGGCTGCCCGGGCGAGGTGAGCTGCGACCTCGCCGTCACCGGCCTGCCGGACGCCGAGCCCGTCGAGGTCGAGCCCACCGGCATCCGCGCGGCGGCCCAGTGGTCCCTGTACCCGCTCCTGGACGGCGGGTCCGACGGCGGCGACCACATGGCCCACATCGAGGGCGCGATCGCCGCCGCCCAGCGCCGCGGCGTCGCCGCGAGCCCGGCGCACTACGCCACGAGGCTCACCGGCGACGTCGCCGACGTCGTCGCGACCGCCGTCGACGCCTGGGCGCAGGTGGGCACCGAGGTGCCGCACGTCGTCACCCACCTGACGATCTCCGTGGGCTCGCCGAGCCCGGCGCAGGCGTGAGGGGGCCGACGATGAATGTCACCGCCGCCACCGCGACCACCCGCCGCTGGGCCATGAAGGACCTCGTCCTCATGGTGGTCCTCGGCGTCGTCTTCGGCTTCGTCTACTGGGCGCTCGTCCAGGCCTGGAACGGCCTGAGCATCCTCATGGGCCCTGCCGGGGACCTCGCCCAGCACGTCCTCCTCGGGGGCTGGCTCCTCGTCGCGCCCATCGCGATCGCCATCATCCGCCGGCCCGGCGCCGGGATCGCCGCCGAGATCCTCGCCTCGGTGGTCGAGGTCGTCTTCCTCGGCTCACCGGTCGGCCCCATGCTCGTGGTGGCCGCCGCCATCCAGGGCATCGGCTCCGAGCTGCCCTTCGCGCTCACCCGCTACAAGAGGTACACCTGGGGCGTCTTCGCCCTCTCCGGGCTGCTCGGCGCGGGCCTGGTGTTCTTCTTCTCCGCGTTCCGCTCCGGCTGGTACGGCCAGGACATCTTCGCGCTGCGCCTGGTCGTGCAGTGCCTCTCGGGCATCGTCCTGGGCGGTCTGCTGGCCAAGGTGGTCGTCGACGCCCTCGCCCGCACCGGCGTCGTGGACAACTTCGCGATCGACCGCGAGACGGTCCGGGCGTGACGAAGCCCCTGAGTGACCGCACAGCCCTGGAGGGCGTCGGTCGCACGTCCGCCGGGCCGCCCGATCCGGCGGAGGCGCTCGCGCCCGGTGGCGCGGCCGTCGCGCTCGACGACGTCTCCGTCTCCTTCCCGCGCCGGCCGGACCCGGTGCTGCGCGGGGTCTCCCTGCGACTCGCGCCGGGTGAGCACGTGATCGTGCTCGGCGCGTCCGGGTCGGGGAAGTCGACCGTGCTGCAGCTCATCACCGGCGTCGTGCCGCACTCGGTCGCCGCGGCGGTGGCCGGGCGGGTCGCCGTGGGATCGGGCTCGAGGTCGGGCGGCGGGACGGCGACGGCGGAGGCCACCGTCGTCGAGCGGTCCCGCCACCTGGGCGTGCTCGCGCAGGACCCCGCGGCCGCCGTCTGTCTGCCGCACGTGGAGCAGGAGCTCGCCCTGCCGCTGGAGAACCACGGCGCCGATCCGGCGACGATCGGCCCGTGCATCGCAGCGGCACTCGACGCGGTCGGGGCGACCGGGCTGCGCGGGCGGGCCACGGCGACGCTGTCCGGCGGGGAGTCGCAGCGGGTCGCACTCGCCGCGGCGCTCGTCACCGAGCCGGAGGTACTGCTCCTCGACGAGCCGACGTCGATGCTCGACCCGGCCGGGATCGCCGCCGTCCGCGAGGCGCTGGACGCGGCCACGCAGCGGTACCGGCCGGCGGTCGTGCTCGTCGAGCACCGGCTCGACGAGTGGGCGGGCGCCGAGGGCGTCGCCGGACTCCCGGGCCGGGCGCTGGCCCTGGCTGACGACGGCACCGTCCTCGCCGACGGCCCCACCGCCGCGGTGCTGGGGGACCACGCGTCAGCGCTGCACGCCGCGGGGTGCTGGCTGCCGCTCGAGACCGAGCTCCAGGCGCTCACCGGCGCCCCCGGCGGGCTCGGCGCGGCCGCCAACACCGCCCTGCTGACGGCGCTGGCCGAGCAGGCGGACGGGGTCGGGGAGGCCGGTGTGGAGGGCGGCGGCCCCGGAGCCGCAGCCGGTGCCGATGCCGGCGACGCCGTCGGAGATACCGCCGGAGACACCGCCGGAGGTGCCGGGCCGGTGCTGGCGGCCCGGTCCCTTGCCGTCGGGCGCGGGGACGGGACCCCCAGGCGGCGGGGTCGGAGCCGCCGGCCTGTCCTGGAACCGGCTCCGGTTCTCGCCGGGGTGGACCTCGAGGTCGGCGCGGGGGAGGTGGTCGCGATCCTCGGCGCCAACGGCGTCGGCAAGTCCACCCTGCTGCTCACGCTCGCCGGGTTGCTCGAGCCGCTCGCCGGCGAGGTCACCGGGGCGCGGCCGGGACTGGTCTTCCAGAACGCCGAGCACCAGTTCCTCGCCCACACCGTGCGGGAGGAGATCGCCCACGGCCTGCCCGCCGGCTCTGACGCGGTGGTGGCCCGCCGGCTGCGTCGGCACCGGCTCGATCACCTGGCCGAGCAGAACCCGTTCCGGCTCTCGGGCGGCGAGAAGCGTCGCCTCAGCCTCGCCGCCATGCTCGCCCACGACCGGCCGGCCCTCCTCGCCGACGAGCCGACCCTCGGCCTGGACCGCCGCGACGCCGTCGCGACCCTGGCCACCCTGCGCGACGCGGCCGCCGCGGGCTCCGCCGTCGTCCTGGCCAGTCACGACCTGCGCGCCGTCGCTGCGCTCGCGGACCGCGTGGTCCTGCTCGGCGACGGCGGGGTGCTCGCCGACGGCCCGACCGCGGCGGTCCTCGGCGACGCCGCGCTGCTCGCCCGTGCCGGTGTGCGGGTCCCGCCGCTGGTGGCCTGGCTGCTCGAGCACGTGTCTCCTCACGCGGTGGCGCACGTCCTGCGCGAGCTCGACGCCGCGGTCGGGGCCGGCCGATGAGCGCCTTCTCCGCGGCTCCGCCGGTG
Source organism: Georgenia muralis (assembly GCF_003814705.1). Lineage (NCBI taxonomy): Bacteria > Bacillati > Actinomycetota > Actinomycetes > Allobogoriellales > Allobogoriellaceae > Georgenia > Georgenia muralis. Next base: position 1,605,073 of record NZ_RKRA01000001.1, read on the forward strand.
GACTCCGCGCTCGCCCGGCGGAACCCGACCGTCAAGCTGGCGCTCCTGACCATCGTCTCGCTCGTGGTGATGTTCGTCCTCGACCCGGTGACCCCGGCGGTGCTGTACGTGCTTGCGCTCGGGGGTGTCGTGGCATCGGCCCGGCTCACGCCACGCTCACTGGCCCTCGCGCACGTGCCGTTCGTCCTGTTCGCCGTCGGGGTGCTCACGGTCAACGCCCTCACCCGGCCCGGTGAGGTGCTGTGGCAGGCCGGGGCGCTGCGCGTGACGGTCGAGGGGCTGAGCGTCGGCGGCGCGCTGGCGGGGCGCACCCTGCTCATCGGGGTGCTGGCCATCGGGTTCCTGGCCTCCACCGACGGCGTCGCCCTCATGACGAGCCTGCACCACAACGCCCGGCTCGGCGCCCGGGTGACTTACGCCGTCCTCGCCGGGTACCGGATGCTCCAGGAGATGCCACGCGAGTGGGCGACCATCCGCCACGCCCACGCCGTCCGGGCCACGTTCGACGGCGGCCGGCCGCCGCGCGGCCCCCGGCACCTCGCCGGGGTCGCGTTCGCCCTGCTCGTGGTCTCGGTCCGCAAGGGCGAGCGGATGGCGCAGGCGCTGGAGTCGCGCGGGCTCGGGCTCGAGCCGCGGACGACGTGGCGGCCGGTGGTGGTCACACGCGCGGACCGGTGGTTCGCCGCCGGCGTGCTCGCGGTGGTGGCGGCCGTCATCGCGCTGAGCGGCGCGCTGGGATACCTGGAGGGGCCGGGCGCGCTGAACGGGTGAGAGTGTCGCTGGGCACGCCGGCCGGGATGGCGCTGCCCGCCCGACGCCGTCCGGCGACGCACCACCTGTAGCCGAAGAGAACGTCAGGCATGGCCTGACGCTCTCTTCGGCTCGTGCGTGACGCATGCGACCTAGTGTCGTACACCATAAATTCACGGGATAAGTCGTAGAATGGGGTATGTCGCGATCTGGGCGCCCGAAGGCCGAGTTGGTCCTCACTGCTGAGGAGCGTGAGCAGCTGATGCGCTGGTCGCGCAGGGCGAAGTCCGCCCAGGCGTTGGCGCTGCGCTCGCGGATCGTCCTGGCCTGCGCGGAGGGGCTGGACAACAAGTCGGTGGCCGCCCGTCTGGGGTGCGCGGCGGCGACGGTGGGCAAGTGGCGCGCCCGGTTCGTCGAGCTGCGGCTGGACGGGCTGGCGGACGAGCCGCGCCCGGGGCGGCCGGCCTCGATCAGCGCCGAGCAGGTCGAGGACGTCGTGGTCGCCACGCTGGAGTCGACACCGAAGAACGCCACGCACTGGTCGCGGGCGAAGATGGCCGAGCGCACCGGGTTGAGCAGGTCCACCATCGGGCGGATCTGGAAGGCGTTCGAGCTCAAGCCGCACCGCGAGGAGGGGTTCAAGCTCTCCAACGACCCGCTGTTCGTGGAGAAGGTCTACGACGTCGTCGGGCTCTACCTCGACCCGCCGGAGTCCGCGGTGGTGCTGTGCGTGGACGAGAAGAGCCAGGTCCAGGCACTGGCCAGGTCCCAGCCGGCGTTGCCGATGATGCCCGGGATGCCCGAGCGGCGCACCCACGACTACGTCCGGCACGGCACCACCAGCCTGTTCGCCGCGTTCAACACCGCCGACGGCACCGTGATCTCCTCCCTGCACCGTAAGCACCGGGCGGTGGAGTTCAAGAAGTTCCTGACCAAGATCGATACCGAGGTTCCCGACCACCTCGACGTCCACCTGATCTGCGACAACTACTCCACCCACAAGCACCCCACGGTCAACCGCTGGCTTCAGGCGCACCCGCGCTTCCACATGCACTTCACCCCGACGTACTCGTCCTGGATCAACCAGGTCGAGCGGTTCTTCGCCTACGTCACCGCCGACCTGCTCCAGCGCTCGGACCACCGCAGCGTCCAGGCCCTCGAGGCCGACATCCGCAACTGGGTCAAAGCCTGGAACGATGACCCCAAGCCGTTCATCTGGACCAAGACCGCCGAACAGATCCTCGAATCACTGAAACGACTTCTTCAACGGACTACCGGCGCAGGACACTAGGTGGTCACCACGTCCCGCCGGTGGAACGCCGCCAGCCCAGCCGCCACCCCGGCGACGGCCAGCGCGGCCAGCACCAGGACCGGGCCAAGAGTGAGGTCCTCGACCGGCAGCGCCGGCACGTGGTCCCAGGGCGAGAGCGCGGTCAGCCAGCCCGGCGGCTCGAGCAACGGCCCGAAGAACTCCATGACGAAGCCGACGACGACCACCACCCACGCCAGGGTGAGGGCCCGCGGCGCGATGCCGTAGAGCAGCGCGGCGACGCCGAGGACCAGCAGCACCGCGGGCGCACTGACGAGCCCGGCGAGGGCGAGGTCACCCACGTGGTGCCACTGGCCGGTGGAGGCCGCGGCCCCGAGCCCGACGGCCGTGCTGGACAGGACGACCAGGAAGACCGAGGCCAGCGCCACGACGGCGACGTGCCCGCCGAGCCAGGCCGTGCGGCTGGTCGCCGTCGCCAGGACCGGCTCGGCGCGGCCCTCGACCTCCTCGGACCGGGCCCGCTGGACGGCGAGGACCGCGAACACGGCCGTGGCCACCGACATCATCGAGACCATGAGCGCGAGGTACCCGGCGACGCTGTCCTCGGCGTTGCCGAGCACCGCCGTGAGCTCGGGGGTGACGTCGACGAAGTTCTCGACGAGCGTGTCGGCCACCCCGCCGTAGACGAGACCGGCGATCGTCAGGCCGATCGCCCAGCCGCGCACGCCCGAGCGCTGGAGCCGCCAGGACAGCGTGGTGGGTCCGCGCAACCAGTCGGCGGCCTCGGCCCGTCCGCGCCGGGCCGGGCGCAGGCCCGCCCCCACGTCACGGCGCAGCGACAGGGCGTACCCGAGCGCGGCCGCCCCGGCGGCCACGACGAGCGAGATCGCCAGCGGCCACCACCGCTCGTCCACGAACGGGCGGGTCTGCTGCGACCAGGCGAACGGCGAGAGCCAGGACAGTGCGGTGCCGTGCTCGCCGAGGGAGTCCCCGATGGCGCGCAGGACGAACCCGGCGCCCAGCACGGCGCCGGCCGCGCTCGAGGCGGCCCGGGAGTACTCGGTCAGCTGGACCGTCACCGCGGTGACGCCGGCGAAGACCAGGCCCACGGCCGCGGTCCCGGCCCCGACCAGTGCGGCGCCGCCGAGCGGGGCGTCGAAGCCCACGAGCGCCGCGGTGAGGACGACGGCGAGAGCGGCGTTGGCGATGACCGCCACGACCAGCGCCGCGGTGAGCGGGGCGTGCGCGCCGACGACGTTGGCCCGGACGAGCTCGGACCGCCCGGTCTGCTCCTCGACCCGGGTGTGCCGGGAGACGAGCAGGATGTTCATCAGCGCGGCGGCGAGGAGGAAGTACAGCCAGTACACCGCGGCGAAGAAGCTCTGGTAGGTGATGCCCTCGCCCAGGCCGTAGCCGGGCCCGCCGAGCAGGGAGATGACCGGGCCCTGTGTGAACGACGCCGCCTGCTGCAGGTCCGCCGTCGTGGGGAACAGGGCGCCGAACGCGGTGAAGAAGTACGGCACGAACAGGGCGATCCCGCCCACCCACAGGGGGAGCCGGACCCGGTCGCGACGCAGCATGAGGCGCACGAGCGCACCGGTCCCGGCGAGCGCGCCGCGGGCGGCGTCGCGGGCGGGGGCGGTGGGGGCCACCGGAGGCGTGGCGACGGCGGCGCTCACCGGGCACCGCCCGTCGCGGCGACGGCCTCGGCGTCGTCGTGGTTGCGCGACCGGCGGTCGTGCCGGCGGCCCAGGCGGCGCCCGCTCCGCCCGTCGGGACCGCCGCGCCCGTCGGCGGGGGCCGGGGCGGCGTCGGCGTCGGTGGCGCCGTTGCCGTAGTGGCGCAGGAGCAGCTGCTCCAGCGTGGGCGGGTGGGCCACGATCTGGCGCACCCCGAGCTCGGCCAGGGCGCGCATGACCTCGGGCACGCGCTCGCCGTCGACCTCGAACCGGGCGGCGCCGTCGACCGGGCGCAGGTCGTGCACGCCGGGCAGGGCGGCGAGGGTGTCGGCCGGCCGGTCGGTGGTGGCCGTGACGGTGGTGCGGGTGAGGTGCCGCAGCTCGGCCAGGGTGCCGCTCTCGACGACGCGGCCCTGCCGGACGATCGAGACGCGGTCGGCCAGGACCTCGACCTGGGCGAGGATGTGGCTGGAGAGCAGGACGGTGGTGCCGTGCTCCTTCGCGCGGGCGATCTCCTCCTGGAAGACCGCCTCCATGAGCGGGTCCAGGCCCGCCGTCGGCTCGTCGAGGAGGAGGAGCTCGACGTCGGCCGCGAGGGCGGCGACGAGGGCGACCTTCTGCCGGTTGCCCTTGGAGTAGGTGCGGCCCTTCTTGGTCAGGTCCAGGTCGAAGCGGGCGGCGAGCTCGTCGACGCGGGCGCGGTCGGCGCCGCCGCGCAGGCGCGTGAAGACGTCGATCGCCTCCCCGCCGGTGAGGTTGGGCCACAGCTCGACGTCGCCGGGCACGTACGCCAGGCGCCGGTGCAGCGCGACGGCGTCGCGGACCGGGTCGGCGCCGAGGAGCTCGGCGGTGCCGGCGTCGGGCCGGAGCAGGCCCAGGAGGATGCGGATGGTCGTGGTCTTCCCGGCGCCGTTGGGGCCGAGGAAGCCGTGGACCTCGCCGCGGCGGATGGTGAGGTCGAGACCGTCGAGCGCGCGGGTGGTGCCGAAGGTCTTGACGAGGCTGTCGATGCGGATGACGTCGTCCATGTCGGTCTCCTGAGGGGCGGCTGCGTCGCCGCCGGGGTGGTGCTGCCTGTGCTTGCCGGGTGCCGGCCGTGCCGGTGTCGTGATCGCGAGGTCTCAGGGCTGCGCGGGCGACGGCGGGTCGGGAGCGACGTCGTGCGGCGCGGCGTGGGCGGCGCGGCCGTCCACGCCCTCCGCCGCCAGGACCGCGTCGTAGATCGACGAGGTCGTGAACAGGCCGTAGGTGTAGAGCTCCAGGGTCGGCAGCATGGTGGTGTGCTCGAGCTCGCGCATGAAGGTCGCCACGTCGGGCCGGCGGCCCTGCGCCTCGTCCAGCCGCAGCTGCAGCAGCAGCCCGCCGAGCCCGCCGAGGGTGAGCTGGCGGGCGCGCGCCTCCGGGTCGCGGCTGGGGCGGATGACCCCCGCGGCGACGCCCTCCTCGAGGTAGGCGGTCGCGTCGGTGACCATCTGCTCGAACAGGTGCGTGGCGAGCGCGCCGCCGGCGGTCAGGCTCGCGACGACGTACATCGCGATCGAGCCGTACTCGTCGAGCCGGGCGAGGTTGTCCAGGACGGCGCGCGGGTCCGCCGTCGCCAGGGACTCGGTCTTGGTCTCGCGGATGAGGGCGAGCACGTGCTCGTCGCAGGCCTCGCGGAGGCCGGCCTTGGAGCCGTAGTGCCGGATGATCAGCGCCGGGCTCACCCCGGCGTCCTCGGCGATGGCCCGCAGCCCCACGCCGAAGCCCTCCGCGCCGAACCGGTGGAGCGCGGCGTTGCGGATCCGTGCCCGGGCGTGGAGGTCCGCATCCGGGTCGGGCCCGCGCGAGCCATGAGGTGAACGCACGTTGATGATTGTAAACACGTGTTCAGCCCGGGCGCCACCCATTTCGACGCCAACCGGAAAAGAGCGTGAAACCGGAGGAAACGCCGTCGAAACGCGCGGTCCCTAGCGTCAGGAGGGTGCCGCGGGACCGGCCCCTGCGTGGCCCCGCGGCTCCCGACCCCTCTGACCTCCGGAGACCCCGATGCCCCGCTCAGCCCGCAGCCTCGCCGGCCCCGCCGCGATCCTCACCAGCCTGGCCCTGCTCGCCGCGTGCTCCCCCGGCACCGCCGAGCCCGCCGAGGGGGAGGCGAGCGGCGCCCCCAACCTGGGCGACCTCACCGTCCAGCTCTCCTGGGTGAAGAACGCCGAGTTCGCCGGGGAGTACTTCGCCATCGAGAACGGCTACTTCGCCGACGCCGGCTTCGGCGAGGTCACCCTCACCCCGGGCCCGGCCGCGACCGAGACGATCGTCGCCTCCGGCGAGGCGCTGGTCGGCCTGTCCTCGCCGGTCGCCGCCGCGCCGGTCAACATCGAGCAGGACGCCGGCCTGCGGATCATCGGTACGACGTACCAGAAGAACCCCTTCACGATCCTGTCCCTGGCGGAGAACGCCATCGAGACGCCCGAGGACCTCGTCGGCAAGACGATCGGCGTCCAGACCGGCGGCAACGACACCCTCTTCGCGGCCCTGCTCGAGGTCAACGGGATCGACCCGGCCGACGTCGACATCGTGCCGGTCGGCTACGACCCCTCCGAGCTGACCAACGGCAACGTCGACGGCTTCTTCGCCTTCCTCACCAACGAGGCGATCACCGTCGAGCTCGCCGGGTTCGACACCGTCAACCTGCCCCTGGCCGACAACGGGCTGCCCTTCATGACGGAGAGCTTCATCGTCACCGAGGACTCCATCGAGAACGAGCGCGAGGCCCTCAAGGCCTTCCTCCACGCCGAGATCCTCGGCTGGCGCGACGCCATCGCCGACCCCGAGGAGTCCGCCCGGCTCGCGGTGGAGGAGTACGGCGCCGACCTCGAGCTCGAGATGGACAAGGAGGTCCGCCAGGCGGAGGAGCAGGTCGACCTCATCAGCACCGAGGAGACCGACGCCAACGGGCTGCTCACCATCTCCGACGAGCTGGTCGAGGCCAACATCGAGACACTCGCCGTCGCCGGCTTCGACATCACGGCGGAGGAGCTGTTCGACCTGTCGCTCCTGGAGGAAGTCTATGACGAGCACCCCGAGCTCCTTGAGTGAGCCGACCACCCGCGCGGCCGGCCAGCCGGCCGGCCTCGCGGGCGGGGACATGGTCGGCTCGTCCGCGGGCGGGGACGTGGCCGGCTCGTCCGCGGGCGGGGCGGCCAGCGGCATCGACATCGCCGGGCTGGGCAAGACCTTCACCCTCGGCCGCCGCAGTGTTACCGCCCTGGCGGACGTCAACCTCACCTCCGAACGCGGCGCCTTCCTCTCCCTCCTCGGCCCGTCGGGGTGCGGGAAGTCCACGATCCTGCGGATCCTCGCGGGCCTGGAGACGGCGACGTCGGGCACGGCCACCATCGACGGGAAGACCCCTGCCGAGCTGCGCGCAGGGCACGAGCTGGGCATCGCGTTCCAGGACTCCGCGCTCCTGCCCTGGCGCTCGGTGGCGGCCAACATCCGCCTGCCGCTCGAGGTCGCCGGCCTGCCGGCGGACGAGGCGTACATCGCCGAGCTCATCGACCTCGTCGCGCTCACGGGCTTCGAGAAGGCCCGCCCGGCGCACCTGTCCGGTGGCATGCGCCAGCGGGTCTCGATCGCCCGCTCGCTCGTGGTGCGGCCCTCGGTCCTGCTCCTCGACGAGCCCTTCGGTGCCCTGGACGACATGACGCGCCAGCGCCTGAACGTCGAGCTGCTGCGCATCTGGACCCAGAAGCCGACGACGACGCTCATGGTCACCCACGGCATCTCCGAGGCGATCTTCCTCTCGGACCACGTCGCGGTGATGAGCGCCCGGCCGGGGCGGGTGCAGGAGGTCATCGACGTCGACCTGCCCAGGCCGCGCACGCCGGAGATCATGCGCAGCCCCGAGTTCCACGCCCTGCACGACCGCGCCTCCGAGCTGCTCTTCGGCGCCGCCGGGCCGGGGGAGTGATCGTGGGCGCCATCCGGAGGTGGTCGGCCGGTGCCGGCCGCGCGAGCGGCGCACTCGCCGTCGTCGCCTTCGTGAGCCTGTGGTGGCTGGCGACGGCGACCGTCCTGGCCCCCGTCGGCCGGGCCCCCGGCGGGGAGGTCGGCACGTTCCCGACCCCGGGGCAGATCGTGGCGAAGCTCGTCGAGGACGGCGCCGCCTTCCACTGGCGCAACCTCTCCCTCACCCTCGCCGAGGCCGGGCAGGGCTACCTGTGGGGCAACGGCGTCGCCCTGCTCCTCGCCGCCCTCGTGCTCCTGGCGCCACGGGCGGAGGGCGTCGTCACCCAGGTGGCCGTGGTCAGCTACTCCGTCCCCACGGTGGCGATCGGGCCCGTGGTCGCGCTCGTCGTGGGCGCGCCGGCCACGGGGGAGCCGTCGGGGACGGCGGTGTTCCTCGCCGCGATGTCGGTCTTCTTCACCACGCTCACCGGGGCGCTGGCAGGCATGCGCGCGGCCGACCGGGCCAGTCTCGACCTCGTCACCGTCTACGGCGGCACCCGGTGGCACCGGCTGGTCAAGGTCCAGGCGGTCGCCGCGCTGCCGAGCATCATGACCGCGCTGCGGATCGCCGTCCCCGCGGCGTTCCTCGGGGCGATCATCGGCGAGTACGTCGGTCAGGTGGACCGCGGTCTCGGCCCGGTGATGGTCAACGCCCAGCAGAGCCTGGAGGTGGCCCGCCTGTGGGGCGTCGCCCTGCTCTCCGGGCTCGTCGCCGGGGCGGGGTTCGTGCTCGTCGGACGACTGGGCGCCCTGGTCACGCCGTGGGCGCGGGACGGGAGGACCTCGTGAGCGCGGCCCTGCTGCGTGCCACCGGTCGCGGGTTGGCCCAGGGCGGGCTCTCGCTGCTCGTCGTCGTCGCCCTCTGGGAGGCGACGCTGCGCCTCCTCGACGTCTCACCGTTCATCGGCAAGGGCCCGCTCGACGTCTGGGGGCACCTCGTCACGGACGACGGCGCCGCCGAGAACCGCGCGGTCGCGACGGCGCTGGTGGGCCGCACCCTCGCGGACGCGGCGATCGGGTTCGTCGCCGGACTCGCCGCCGCGAGCGTCCTGGCGCTGCTGTTCACCCTCTTCACCGCCGTCGAGCAGGCGCTCATGCCGCTCGCGATGCTGCTGCGCACCGTGCCGCTCATCGCGATGGCCCCCATCATCGTGCTGGTCTTCGGGCGGGATGCGGCCACGGTCGCCGTCATGGGCGGCATCGTCGTGCTCTTCCCCGCCCTGGTGAACATGGTGTTCGGGCTGCGCTCGGCCTCGCCGCCGATGCTCGACGTCGTGGCCGTCTACGGCGGGGGCCGCCTAGCCGCACTGCGCAAGGTGGCTCTGCCGGCGTCGCTGCCCTCCTTCCTCGCCGCGGTGAAGATCTCGGTCCCCGGCGCCGTCACCGGCGCCGTCATCGCGGAGTGGCTCGCCACCGGGGAGGGCGTCGGGCACGGCATCGTGTTCGCCATCGGGCAGGCGCAGATGGCCCAGGTCTGGAGCCTCGTCGTCCTGGTCACCCTCGCCTCGGTGCTGCTCTACGGACTGGTCTCCCTGCTCGAGCGGCTCGTCCTGACCGGTGCGGGCCTGCCCGGCTCGCCCGGGGTCTGACCGCCACCGGCGCGCTCACCCGAACACCTCACCGCTCCCCCAGCCCTGCGCCGCACCCTCGCGCAGGACCCGAACCGAGAGGCACCACCATGTCCACCGACCAGGCCGCCGTCGACAAGTCCGCCGTCGAGAGGTCGGCCGTCGACAAGTCCGCCGTCGGCACCGGTGTGCGGCAGTACCACATCGGCATCGCGCCGGGTGAGGTCGGCACCGTCGCCCTGCTGCCCGGCGACCCCTTCCGGGTGCCGCTCGTCGCCGAGTTCCTCACCGACGTGCGGGAGGTCGCCCACCGCCGCGAGCACCGCACGATGACCGGGTACTACAAGGGCCGCCGCATCACGGCCACCTCCACCGGGATGGGCTGCCCGTCCACCGCGATCGCCGTCGAGGAGCTCGCCCGCGTCGGCGTGACCTCGGTGATCCGGGTGGGCAGCTCGGCCGGGCTCCAGCCCGGCGTCGAGCCCGGGGACCTGCTCGTCAGCGAGGGCACGCTCCGCAACGACGGCACCACCCAGGCCTACGTGCACCCCGGCTACCCCGCGGTGCCGGACCTCGCCATCACCACCGAGCTCGCCGCCGCCGCCCGGCGCCTGGCGCGGACGCGGGGCGGGTTCGCCGTCCACACCGGCATCAACGCCAGCGACGACGCCTTCTACGCCGAGGGCCCGGAGTGGATCGCCGAGCTCCACCGCCAGGGCGTCCTCAACGTGGAGATGGAGAGCGCGGCGCTGTTCGTCGTCGCGCGGCTGCGCGGGATGCGGGCGGGGATGATCTGCGCGTGCTCGTCGAACCTCGTCGACGGCACCAGCGTCTACGACGAGAAGAACACGCGCCTCAAGGACGGCTGGGCCGCGAGCATCGAGGCGGCGCTGGAGACGGCGGTGCGGCTGGAGCTGTGAGGCGGTCGGGCGGCGGGGAGCAGGCCCGGCGGCAGGTCATGCCGCGGAGGTGCCCGGCACCGGCGCCCGGGTCGCGCTGACCAGGCACCAGAGACCGCCGCGCCGGTCCGGCGCCGGCTCGAGGCCGTGCGCCCGCAGGACGGCGAGGATCTCCTCCGGTGGGTGCGCGAACGCCCGGTAGGTCCGCCCGAACAGGGCCTCGACGGCGTTCTCCGCGACGAGGATGGCGCGCGTGACGACGCTGGGTCGCGGGTAGGTCAGGACCACGAGCCGCCGTGCATGCCCGGCTGCCGCGCCGAGGAGTCCGGCAAGGTCGGGGTAGCAGCAGACCACGCGGTTCAGCACGACGACGTCGGCGGACTCGACGCCGTCGGGGTCGGTGGCGAGGTCGAGGAGCCGGCACTGCACGCGGTCGGTCAGGCCCGCCTCGGCGAGGAGCTCGGCGGCGTCGTGCTCGTAGGTCCCCGCCAGCTCGAGGTTGGTCGCGGTGGCGGCGCCCCGGCGGAGCAGCTCCAGGTGCAGCGACCCGACCCCGCCGCCGATCTCGAGGACGGTGGCGCCCTCGATGCCGTGGTCGACGCAGCGCTGGACCACCTGCGCCGAGAGCCGGTCCAGGCCGCGCCGCCGGTACCGCCGCGCCAACCGGTGCGCGAACCGCGGGGTGAAGGTCGCGTCATAGCCGCGCGGGTCGCAGCAACCCGTCATGGGACCAGTATCCGCCCGCCGGCGCGGCAGGTCACCGGTCGCGTCGCACTACCGGCGCGGGAACCTGGCCCAGACGTGCTTGGCGGTGCCGTCGGGGTACCACGCGACCTCCAGGGCGATGCGCTGGGCGATCTTGAGGCCGGCCCCGCCCTCGCCGATCTCGCGGTTCTGGGCGATCTGCGGCGGCATGTCCGGTGCGTGGTCGATGACGTCGAGGACGAACTCCTCCGCACCCACGAGCAGGCGCACCCGGGTGGGCGGCAGGGCGTGGACGATCGCGTTGGTCGCGAGCTCGGAGGCGACGAGGACCATCTGGTCGGCTGTCCCGGTCAGGCCGCCCGCGTAGGACGCGCCGTGGTCGCGCAGGGCCTGGGTCAGGTCCGCCCGGAACGACGACAGGTGCGCGGGGCGGTCCAGGAGCCAGTGCGCGACGAGGTCGTAGGCCTCAGGCGGGTACGACTCGGTCGGCAGTCCGGGGTTCACGAGACTCCTTGGTTTGGCTAGTGACGATTCATGGTCACGGCAGCGGGCCGGGGTGGCAACCCGAACGGGTCCGTCGCCCCAGCGGTCAGATCGTTGGCCCCAGGGATCGCGGGCAGCGCCGGCGGTCGAGTGATCGAGGACACACCGGCCCGGGCGGGCAGGCCGCGCGGTACGGGACCTCCGTCCTGCTATGTCCGGGTTTGTCGCTTCTACGTTGTTCACGTAGCAAGTTCCGATCCGGTCGATGCCGGTGAGGCAGCAGATGAGCGGACCGCCAGGCGGTGGGCCGCACCGAAACCCTGGAGAAGAAATCATGAGCAAGTCCGCTACCAAGATCGCCGGGATCGTCTCGATCATCGCCGGGATCGTCTTCATCGTCGCCGGTGCGGTGACGTGGGGTCTGATCACCTCGAACCTGGCCGAGCAGAACATCACGGTCGCCGATGACTCCGAGATGCTGCCCGGTGACGACGTCAACGGTCCGTTCTCGGCGTTCGCCGAGGCGCAGATCATCAACCGCCACGCGATGGACTCCACCGGTGGCAAGACCTACGCCGAGCTCGGTGGTGAGGTCGGCGCCGCGGAGGCGGCGGGGGACACCGCGCTCGCGGAGGAGCTGCAGGGCCAGCGCACCACGGTCATGAACGCCTCGTTCCTGCGGGCGTCGCTGTTCACCTCGGTGGTCTCCTTCGGTGTGGCCGCCCTGGTGATGGGTCTGGGTGTGCTGTGGATCCTCGTCGGGTGGGCGCTGACCAGCCTGCGCACCGCGCCGGTCGCGCCGGTGGTCTCCCAGGACCGCGCCCCGGTCACCGTCTGAGACGCACCACGCTCCACCCGCACGACGCTCCACCGGCACCACCCGCACGACCTGCCGGAGCCCCCGGCCCCCGCCACCCGGCGTGGGGTCGGGGGCTCCGCCACGTGCGGGGCTCCGCCGTGGCCGGGGGCTCCGGCGTCCGCCGTGGCCGGGAGCTCCGCGTCCGGGGGCTCATCGCGTGCGGGGCTCTGCCCGGTCAGCCCGTGACTCAGTACCGGGCGGGGTGAGCCAGCAGCGCGGAACGTCGACCTCGCCCCGGACCCCTCGACCTCGACGCGGAGGTGCTGACCGGACCGGGCGCCCTGGCGTGGACACGCGGCGCCCCGGTCCGCTACCCCAGACCCTGGATCGCCGTCGCCACCGCCCGGTGCCGGCGCAGGACGTCCTCGAGCCCGCCGAGGAGCAGCTCGCCCTGCCGCACCAGCTCCCGGCCGCCGACGAAGGAGGACCAGGCGCGCGACGGTCCCGTCCGCAGCCAGGCCTCCACCGGGTCCGTGAGTGCTCCCGCGAGGGTGAGCGGCAAGGACTCCCACACGACGACGTCGGCGCAGGCGCCCGGTCGCAGGTGCCCGATCTCGTCGTCCCAGCCGAGGTTCCGGGCACCGCCGCGGGTGGCCATCGACAGCGCGTCGCGGGCGGTCATCGATCCCGGACCGTGCCGGTACCGGCCCAGCAGCAGGGCCCCGCGGGTCTCCAGCCACATCGACGCCGCGTCGTTCGAGGCGGAGCCGTCGCAGCCGAGCCCGACCGCCATGCCGAGCCCGCGCAGCGCCATCGCGTCGGCGGTGTCCCCGGCGAGGATCATGTTCGAGCTCGGGCACTGCGTGGCCGAGACCCCGGCGTCGGCCAGGCGCCGGTTCTCCGTCTCGGAGCCGTAGACGTAGTGCGCGACCCACGACCGCGACGACGCCCACCCGACCCGCTCGAAGTACTCCACCGGCCGGCAGCCGTAGACCTCCTGGCTGTAGACGTCCTCGTCGCGGTCCTCCGCGAGGTGGGTGTGCAGCCGCACGTCGTGCTGCTCGGCGAGCTCGGCCGTGGAGCGCATGATGCTCTCGGAGACCGAGAACATCGAGCACGGCGCCAGCGCCACCCGGGTGAGGGCGCCGGGCGAGGGGTCGTGGTAGCGGGCGACGAGCCGCTCGCTGTCGGCGAGGATCGTCTCCTCGTCCTGGACGACCTCGCGCGGCGGCAGCCCGCCGTCGTCGACCGAGCGCGTCATCGAGCCGCGGGTGGCCATGAACCGGAAGCCGATCTCGCGTGCGGCAGCCACCTGGGCGTCGATGAGGTTCGGTCGCGGGTGGACGTACAGGTGGTCCGACGACGTCGTGCACCCGCCGAGGAGCAGCTCGGCGATCCCCACGTAGGTGGACAGGTGCACCGCCTCCTCGTCGAGCCGCGCCCACAGCGGGTACAGGGTGGTCAGCCACTGGAAGAGGGAGCCGTTGATCGCCGGGGCGTAGGCGCGGGTGAGGTTCTGGTACATGTGGTGGTGGGTGTTGACCAGCCCCGGCGTGAGGAGGCGGCCGCCGGCGTCGACGCGGTGCGTCGCCGTCGGCTGGGGGTCGCCCGGCCCGCCGACGGCGTGCACGCGCCCGCCGTCGAGCGCGACCCACCCGCCGGGGATCTCCCAGCCCTCGTCGACGACCACGTGGGCGTCGTGGATGACGGTCTCGACCATGGCGGGCCTCCGGGCGAGCGTCGCCCTCGTGGGGCGGTCGTCCCTGTCCCGGGTTCTGCTCGAGGCCCGGATCGTCACCGCTGCGCGGACGGGAAGCTGCGTCCCAACCTAGCGGGCGGCGGCGACGGCGGCGAGACTCGTCCCATGAACGACGAGGCCTGGGTGCTGCACGTCGACCTCGACCAGTTCATCGCCGCGGTCGAGGTGCTGCGCCGCCCCGAGCTCGCCGGACTGCCGGTCATCGTCGGCGGCCGCGGGGACCCCACCGAGCGGGCCGTCGTGTCCACCGCCTCCTACGAGGCTCGTGCGTTCGGCGTCGGGTCGGGCATGCCGCTCAAGGTCGCGGTCCGCAAGGTCCCCGACGCGATCGTCCTGCCGGTGGACGCGCCCGCCTACGAGGAGGTGTCGGAGCGGGTGATGACCGCTCTGCGTGGGCTCGGCGCCGTCGTGGAGGTCCTCGGCTGGGACGAGGCCTTCCTCGGCGCCAGGACCGACGACCCCGAGGCCCTGGCCCGGCGTGCCCAGGAGGTGGTGCTCGAGGCGACGGGTCTGCACTGCTCGGTCGGGATCGGCGACAACAAGGTCCGCGCGAAGATCGCGACGACGTTCGGCAAGCCGGCCGGGATCTTCCGGCTGACCGCCGAGAGCTGGGCCGAGGTCATGGGGGAGCGGCCCACCATCGACCTGTGGGGCGTGGGGTCCAAGGTCTCCCGCCGCCTCGCCGGGCTCGGCATCGTCACCGTGGACCAGCTCGCCGCCGCACCGGTGGAGGTGCTCACCGGCGAGTTCGGGCCCCGGATGGGCGTGTGGTACTCCGAGCTCGGCCGGGGGGTCGGGCCCGCGGTGGTCGACGACTCGCCCTGGGTGGCCCGCGGCCACAGCCGCGAGACGACGTTCCAGCACAACCTCACGACGCCGGAGGAGGTCACCTCCGCCGTGCGTGAGCTCGCCGGGCAGGCCGCCGACGACGCCGCCGCCGAGGGCCGGCCCGTCACCCGGGTCACGCTCAAGATCCGCTACGCCCCGTTCGAGACCCGCACCCGCAGCCACAAGCTGGCGGCCCCGACGTCGGTACGGGGCGACGTCGTCGCCGCGGCCCTGGAGCTCGCCGAGGGGCTCGACCACGACCGCGAGGTCCGCCTCCTCGGGGTGCGCGCGGAGATGGTCATGCCCGACGGCGGGGACCCGGTCGAGCGGACGCCGGTGCGCGGACGGCTGTAGGGGGTTGCCCCCGGGCACCGCGGCGAGCACCATGGGGTGCCCTCGACCGGACCCGGGACGGTGACCGTGCGGATCGCGATGCTCGCCCCCGTGGCCTGGCGGACGCCGCCGCGGCACTACGGGCCGTGGGAACGGGTGACGAGCCTGCTCACCGAGGGGCTCGTCGCACGCGGCGTCGACGTGACCCTCTTCGCCACCCTCGACTCCGTGACCGGCGCGATCCTCGAGGGCGTGTGCCCCCACGGGTACACCGAGGACCCGTCGATGGACGGGCGGGTCTGGGAGGCGCTGCACGTCTCGCGCGCCCTGGCGCTCTCGGGCGGCTTCGACCTCGTGCACAACCACCTCGACTGGATGCCGCTGGCGTTCTCCGCGCACTCCCGTGCCCCCATGGTCACCACGATCCACGGCTTCTCGGGGCCAGGGATCCTGCCGGCGTACACCCGTGGGCGCTCGGCCTTCGTGGCGATCTCGGACGCCGACCGCTCGCCCGACCTGGACTACGTCGCCACGGTGCACCACGGCGTCGACCTCACCGAGCTGCCGGCGGGACCGGGCGGGGACGCCCTCGTCGCCTTCGGGCGCATCCACCCGGACAAGGGCACCGCGGAGGCGATCGACATCGCGCGGGCGGCCGGACGCCGGCTGGTGATCTGCGGCATCGTGCAGGACGAGCGGTACTTCCGCGAGCAGGTGGAGCCGCACGTGGACGGCGACCGCGTCGTCTACCTGGGGTCCGTGGGACCCGAGCGGCGGGCGGAGGTCCTCGGCGCCGCGGCGGCCCTGCTGCACCCGATCGCCTTCCCCGAGCCGTTCGGCCTCTCGGTGGTCGAGGCGATGGCGTGCGGGACCCCGGTCGTGGCGTACCGGCTGGGCTCGATGGCCGAGGTGGTCGACGACGGCGTCACCGGCTACCTCGCGAGCGACGTGCCCTCCGCCGTCGCCGCCCTGGCCGGGGCGCTCGCGCTGGACCGGGCCGCGGTGCGTGCCCGGGCGGAGCAGCGCTTCGGTGTGGACCGGATGGTCACGCAGTACCTCCAGGTCTACGAGAAGGTGCTGGCCGGGACCCGCTGAACGCGGTCAGGCCACCGGCCGCATCTCCTCGAGGAGCTCGCCGAGCGGCACGGAGGCGACGGAGACCCGGGCGTCGCCGATCCCATAGGGCACCCACAGGGTGGCGTCGTGGATGATCGCCCCGCACGTGAAGACGACGTTCGGGACGTAGCCCTCGCGCTCGTCGTCCTCCGGCACGAGGAACGGCCGCTCCAGCTTGCGCAGCACGCGGGTGGGGTCGTCGAGGTCGAGGAGCAGGGCGCTGACGGCGTAGCGGCGCATCGGGCCGACGCCGTGGGTGAGGACCAGCCAGCCCTCCGGCGTCTCCAGCGGCGACCCGCTGTTGCCCACCCGCATGAGCTGCCAGACCGAGCGCGGCTCCTCGACGAGCGCCGAACGGTCCCACGTCAGCCCGTCGTCGGAGGTCGCCAGCGAGGTGCGGGCGCCGTCGGAGCGGCTCAGCGCGAGGTGCCGCCCGCCGACGGTCCGCGGGAACAGGGCCATGCCCTTGTTGTGCGCCTCCTGGCCGGCGAGGCGGGCGGAGCGGAACGTGGTGAGGTCCGTCGTCGTCAGCAGCCGCGAGGCGACACCTCGGCCGTCGTAGGCGGTGTACGTCGCGCGGTACTCCACGGTGCCGTCGTCGTCGAACCGCACGAAGCGCGCGTCCTCCATGCCCTGGACCTCCTGGGGGTCGGAGGGCAGGAGGACCCGCCGGCTCAGGCCCGCACCGGCCGGGAAGCCCACCGAGTAGGACGAGGAGACGAGCCGGCGCAGGAGCTGGGCGGTGGCGGCGGCGTCGGGGTGGATGAGCAGGTCGGTGGGCTGGCGCTCGAGCACGGTCTCCAGGTCCTGGCTCGTGCACCGTCCCGGGAGCTGCTCGAGGACCGCGCGGGCGAGGAGGTCGAGCCCGTCGGCGTCCTCGAGCATCGAGCGCAGGTGGGACCGGGGAACCGGGTCCGGGGCGCTGTGCCCGGGTACCAGGGGGTGCTCGCGCGGCTCGAACGTCCAGCTCGGACCGGACCCGACGACGGCGGTGGCGAACTCGATCGCCGAGACGTGGCCCTCGCTGATCCCGCGCAGGCTCACCGCCACCCGGAGCGCGCCCGGCGCGAGGTCGTCCTGGTCGGGGTGCGCCACGACGCTCGGGTTGCACAGCGCCGCGCCCTCGACGGCGTGCTCGGCGGTGAAGACCGCACCGAGGAGCACCTGCCGGGCCGGCGACAGCGGGGGCGTCCCGCCGGCGCGGGAGGCGACCGTCGAGGCGTGCTCCCGAAGGATGGCCGGGAGGTCGGTGTGCCGGGCGCCGAAGTCGTCGGCGATCGCGGCGGCGGCGGTCTCGACCTCCGCCTCGTCGAGGTCGAGGACGTTCTCCACCACGGCCTGCATGCCCACGTGCGGCGGCAGGTCCACCGCGGGCAGGAAGAGACGCGCGATGACGCGGGCGGGGTCCGCCCGGAGCGTCTGACCGGGGTGGCGCGTGACCGCCGGCATCAGGTCAACCCCAGACGGCGCGCCTGCTGGAGGGTGGAGATCGCGGCGAGCGTCGACTCGGCGCCGCGGTTGTCGTTGCGGCCGAGCGGGGTCAGACCGTCGTAGCCCGCGCCGGTGCGCGGGTCGAGCATGGGAACGCCGACGTCGTTGTCGCCGAGGAACCAGTCCCGGGCGAGGGCGACGCCGTCGAGCCAGCGCACCTCGCCCGTGAGGTCGTGGGCACGGGCGCACGCGTCGGCGGTCGCGGCGACCTCGCTGGGCTGCTGGTCGAAGCCGGGGGGCGGCTCGGCGGGGCCGCGGCCGCCGACCGGGACCACGGAGAGGTGCCCCTGGTGGGTCTGGACCTCGAGCAGCCAGGCGAGCAGCCTGGTGCCGCGGGTGATCAGGGCCTCGTGGCCCGGCGCCGAGCCGGCGACGAGCATCGCCTCGGGCACGGTGGCGTTGGCGTAGGTCAGACGCGGCTCCGGCCACGGCCAGGCGCCGCCCGGTCCGCCGTCACCCGGCCCGCCTTCGCCCGGCCCGACGTCGCCGGGCCCGCCGTCGCCGGGGGCGTCGAGGACGAGCGCGTGGAGGGTACGGGCGGCGTCGTCGAGCAGGGCCGTGGCACGTGCCGTCGCGGCGTCGGGGCTCGCCCGGCCGACGATCGCGCCGGCCCCGAGCACGGAGAACGCCGTCGCCCGCAGGTCCGGGGACCGCCGTCCGGCCCCGGTGGCGAAGGCGGTCAGGGCGCGCTCGCGGTACTGCGGCGGCCCGTGGGCGGCCGCGGTGCCCAGCCCCCACAGCACACGCCCCCACCAGTCACCGAGGGCGGGCTGGTCGGTCCAGCGGCCTGCGGTGTCCATGCGGTTGCGGGCGCGTCCGTCGGGGACGGTCGCCGCGACGCACAGGGCGAGGTACTGCTCGCCCAGCCGCAGCACCGCCGGGCCGGGCGCCGGCTCCCGGCAGACGACCACGAGGGCCCGTGCGGCGTCGTCGACGCAGTAGCCGTGCTCGGGCCGGGGCACGTCGCCGAGCGCGTGCTCGAACAGCCCCCGGGCGTCGGTCAGGCGTGCCAGGTGGTCGAGGAGCGGCTCGGCCGGCGCGAGCATCCGCGCGGCTGCGCTCAGGCGTCCCACCGGCGCACCGCCGCGCCGGGTGTGCGGATCGCGGCGGCGAGCCGTCGGTACCGCTCGCCGACGGCCGACCACAGCAGGGTCGGCGCGATGGTCGCAGCCTCCCGCCGCATGGCGGCCGCGAGGTCGGGCCGGGTGAGGACGTCCCGGATCGCCGCGGCCATGGCCGCGGGGTCACGGTGGGGCACCACGCGTCCCGCGCCGGTCTCGAGCAGCTCGACCGCGTGCGGGAAG
Source organism: Georgenia muralis (assembly GCF_003814705.1). Lineage (NCBI taxonomy): Bacteria > Bacillati > Actinomycetota > Actinomycetes > Allobogoriellales > Allobogoriellaceae > Georgenia > Georgenia muralis. Next base: position 1,624,047 of record NZ_RKRA01000001.1, read on the forward strand.
CGGGTGGCGACGACCGGGATCCCGGCGGCGACGGCCTCGACGAGGACGCCCGAGGTGACCTGGTCGGTGGACTCGTAGGGCAGCAGCACCAGGTCGGCGCCGGCGACCAGCTCCGCCAGGTCCTCGCTCGTGAGGTAGCGGGCGTCGAGGGTGACCATCGGCTCGACGTCGAGCTCGCGGGCCCGCTCCCCCAGGGCCGTGCGGTAGGCCTCACCCTGGTGGATCCGCACCTTGGGGTGGGTCTCTCCGACGACGACGTAGTGCGGCTGAGGGTCCAGGTCGCGCAGGTGCGCCATGGCCTCGATGCCCCACTCGATCCCCTTGCCCGGACCGATGAGGCCCCACGTCAGGACGGTCGGGCGACGGCTCGTCTCGTCCCGAGCGGCCACCGCGGGCAGCGGGGGCGCCCCGTGCGGGATGACGTGGACCTTGGCCATGTCGATCTCGTACCCGCGTGCGAGCCGCTGCCGCGGTGTCCGGGCCATCGTCACGACGGCGTCCGACGCCGCGGCCGCGGCCTCGAGGACCTCGCGCTGGTGCGGGGACGGGTCGGAGAGCACGGTGTGGAGAACGAGGATGGTCGGCACGTGCAGTGCCTGGAGGACGCCGAGAACCTCGTCCCCGTCCGGCCCGCCGTAGATGCCGTACTCGTGCTGGACGACGGCGACGTCGCACCTGCCGAGGAGCTCTGCCGTGCGGCGCGCGCTGACCTCGTCCCCGGCGACGAGGTTCCCGACGACGGGGTCCGCGACGGTGCGGAGCTCCTCCACCGCCTGGACCACACGGGCGGTGTCGACCCCCGGCCGGACGAGAGACGCCATGAGCGCGGTGGTGAACGTCGCCAGGCCGCACTGGGTGGGGGGGAACGTGCTGAGGAACCCGTACTCGGTCATCGCCGGCCTCCTGAGCCGGGTGGGGCAGCGGGAGCTGCCCTGAACCGGATGCCTTGACCCCTCAGTGTGCGCCCCGCCGTCAAGGCCCGCGCACCAGGAACGAGTGAACGGGGTGGCCCGTCTCCGCGTTCACGGCGCCTCAGCGCCCGGATCGTCACGCTTCGGGCGAATTCGCTGTCCTGATGTCAGTGCCCACCCCCACACTGGTCCGGTGTCGATCATCACCGCCCAGGGCCTGGTCAAGCACTACGGCAAGGTCAAGGCCCTCGACGGCCTGGACCTCACGGTCGAGCGCGGCACCGTCCTTGGCCTGCTCGGGCCCAACGGCGCCGGGAAGACCACCGCCGTGCGCGTCCTGACCACGCTCCTGCGCCCCGACGCCGGCACGGCGAGCGTGGGCGGGCTCGACGTCGTGAGCGACGCCCGGGCGCTGCGCGAACGGATCGGCGTCTCGGGCCAGTACGCGGCCGTGGACGAGAACCTCACCGGGTTCGAGAACCTCGACATGGTGGGGCGGCTCTACCACCTCGGCATCCGCCGCTCCCGCGCACGGGCGTGGGAGCTGCTCGAGCGCTTCGACCTCACCGACGCCGCCAGGCGCCCCGTCAAGGGCTACTCCGGCGGCATGCGACGCCGGCTCGACCTCGCCGGGGCGCTCGTCGCCGAGCCGGAGGTCCTCTTCCTCGACGAGCCGACGACCGGGCTGGACCCGCGCAGCCGCCTGGGCATGTGGGAGATCATCGCCGAGCTCGTCTCCGGCGGCACCACGCTGCTGCTCACCACCCAGTACCTGGAGGAGGCCGACCGGCTCGCGGACCGCATCGCCGTCATCGACCAGGGGCGGGTCATCGCCGAGGGCACCTCCGACGAGCTCAAGGCCCAGGTCGGCGGCGAGCGCATCGAGGTCACGGTCGCGCACGAGACCGACCTGCCCGCCGCCCGGTCGGCCCTCGCGGGCGTCGCCCTGGGTGAGGTCGCCACCGAGGAGCACACCCGGTCGCTCACCGCGGCGTCCGACGGCGGCGCCGCGACCCTCGTCGCCGCCGTGCGGGCGCTGGACGAGGCGGGCATCGAGGTGCAGGACGTCGGCATGCGCCGGCCCACGCTCGACGACGTCTTCCTCACCCTCACCGGGCACCCCAGCGAGACGGCTGCGGCGCGGCCCGGGTCCGCCACCGCGAACAACCCGCCGCTGACGGCGACGTCCGGCCCCGCCGACGTGACCGCCGAGGGAGGACGGTCATGACCTCCCTCACCCACGCGTTCGTCGACGGCTGGACCGTCACCCGGCGCAACCTCATCAAGATCAAGCGGGTCCCCGACCTCCTCGTCGGTTCCCTGATCGCCCCGATCATGTTCGTCCTGCTCTTCGCGTACGTCTTCGGCGGCTCCATCTCCTTCCCCGGTGGCGCCGACGTCGACCCCGCCACCTACCGGGAGTTCCTCATCGCCGGCATCTTCGCCCAGACGGTGATCTTCGGTGCCACGATCACCGGTTCGGGCATGGCGCAGGACCTCAAGACGGGCATCATCGACCGGTTCCGGTCCCTGCCGATGGCACCGTCGGCGGTCCTGGTGGGGCGGACCAACGCCGACGTCGTCAACAACGTCCTCACCGTGGTGATCATGAGTCTGACCGGTCTCGTGGTGGGCTGGCGGATCAGCACGTCGGTGGCCGAGGCGGCCCTGGGCTACCTGCTCATGCTCTGGTTCGCGTACTGCATCAGCTGGCTCATGGCCTACGTCGGGCTGCTCGTGCGCACCCCTGAGGTGTTCAACAACGCGGTCTTCGTCGTGATCTTCCCGCTGACGTTCCTCGCCAACACGTTCGTCCCGTCGGAGAACCTTCCCGGCGCGCTGCAGACCTTCGCCGAGTGGAACCCGGTCTCGTCCGTGACGCAGGCTGCCCGCGAGCTGTTCGGCAACGTCGTGCCCGGCACCCCGCCGCCGGACGCCTGGCCCCTGCAGAACCCCGTGCTGTACACGTTCCTGTGGGGCGCGGTCCTCCTGCTGATCTTCGTGCCGCTGACGGTGCGGCAGTACCAGCGGGCCGCGGCCCGCTGAGCCGGCCCGCTCAGCCCGCTCAGCCGACCGGTGTGCCGTTGCCGCCGGAGCAGGAGGCGCCGGGCTCGGGGGTCTGCTCGCCCTGGAGGTACCTGGTGAGGAAGGCGGGGATGCGGTCGTCCTCGGCGTCGTCGAGCTCGAGCTGCACCCCCCAGGCGGTGAGCACCACCGGCGCGGCGAGGTCGGGGTAGGGGCTCACGAGCGCGTAGGCCTCGCCCTCGGCCTGGTCCCGGAGCTCGGCGACCTGGTCGGCCGGCAGGTCCGGCCGGTAGGCCACCCAGACGGCGCCGTGCTCGAGCGAGTGCACGGCGTTCTCCGCGGGGACGGGGGAGTCGTAGATGCCGCAGTTCTGCCACACCGGGGCGTGGTCGCCACCGAGCGGGGGCAGGGCCGACGGTGCGATCGTGGCCTCGACGTGCTCGGCTGACAGACCGGTCGTCTCCTCGACCTCCGGGATCGGCTGCGCGGCGGCCGCGACCACCCTGGCCTGCTCGCTCCGTGCGTCCAGGATGACCGCGGTGGTCGCGCCGGCGAGGGCGAGCACGGTCACCCCGACCGCGCCCACCGTGATGATGCGGCGACGTCGTTCCCGGCGGCCGTGCTCGGCGCGCACGGCCGCCATCCGGGCGGTGCGCTCCTCGTGCCGCTCCTTGCTGGTGCTCACTGTTCTCCGTCACCTTGGCGGGGCGCCTGGCGGCGCATCGTGGTCGGGGCGCCCGGCGGCGCGACCGTCGTCGCTCCGGGTGTGCTGACCACCGTAGGTGCGTCGCCCGGACGCTGTCCCCTTCCGCGCCGGATCTTGACCGAACGTTCATGAGCGCCCCGGCGGCGAGCTCGGACGGTCTCGACGGGACGCGCGCCGGGCAGCCCCGATGCGCGCTCCGCCGCCTCGACCGGCCCACCTGCGACGTCACGAACCGGTTACCGACGGGCAACAGAGCGAAATAGGCGAGTAACCCCTCGGTATCCCCGGATCTTTACACCTCTCCTCATCAGCACCACACCGACCTGGGGAGACAGACGTGACAGAGACATCGATGGACCGGCGCACCACCGTGCTGACCCGCGCGCTCGCGCCGGTCCTCGCCGCCGGAGTGACGGCGGCGGTTGTGGCCGGGGCGATCGGCGCGTCCCCCGCGGCCGTCCCGGCGGCCGTCCCCGCAACGGCGGCCTCGGGAGTTGTGGAGCCGGCGTCGGTCCAGAGCGCGGCCTACACCACGGCCGTGAGCGCCGCGAGGTCGACGACGCCCACGGTCACCGTCATCGGGACCGGCGGCACGATCTCGGCGATCGCGGACTCGCGGAGCAGCTTCACCAGCTACCGGTCCGGCCGGATCGCCATCGAGGACCTCGTGGCGCAGATCAGCCCGGAGATCGGCGAGGTGGCCGACGTCGAGACGATCCAGTTCGGCAACAGCGGCTCCAGCGGCTACACGATCGCCCAGTTCCACGAGCTCACCGCCGTGGTGGAGGAGGCGCTGGAGACCTCCGACGGCGTCGTCGTCACGAGCGGCACGGACACGATGGAGGAGTTCGCCTACTGGCTCGACCTCACCGTCCAGAGCCGCAAGCCGGTCGTCACCACCGGTGCCATGCGTCCGTGGGGCGCGCTCGACGAGAACGGCGAGCAGGTGCAGGTCTTCGGCACCGACGGGCCGGCGAACCTCTACAACGCGATCACCCTCGCGGCGAGCCAGGCCACCTACTGCTACGGCACGGTCCTCATGCTCAACGAGGAGTTCCACGCCGCCCGCGACGTCACCAAGACCAGCTCGTACCGCGCGGACACCTTCCAGTCCCGCGAGTTCGGCGTCCTCGGCTGGATCGACGGCGACAACATCAAGGTCGGGCGCGCCCCGGCGCGGGTCGAGACGTGCGACAACCCCGAGCGCTGGGCGACCCCGTTCGACCTGAGCACGGTCGAGGCGAGCGACCTCCCGCGCACCGAGGTCGTCTGGGGCTACCAGGAGGCCGGCGGCGAGGCCATCACCGCCTTCGCCGAGGCCGGGGTCGAGGGCATCGTCACCGCGGGCACGGGGGCCGGCGGGATCAGCTCGGCCCAGCGGGCCGCACGCGCGGCGGCCGTCGCGGACGGCGTGACGTTCGTGAGCACCACGCGGACCGGATCGGGCTCGGTGTACGGCGGAGGTGAGGGCGTCATCGCCGGTGACGACCTGATCCCGCAGAAGGCCCGGCTGCTGCTCCTCCTCAGCCTCGCCTTCGCCCCGGAGGACCCGGCGCAGGTCCTGGAGTGGGTGACCTCGCTGGGGAACCCCGAGTTCGAGACGACGGCGCCGGTGGCCGGTACGGCACCCGGCCAGGGCAAGGCCTGAGACCAGGGCGGCCCGGGCGTCCCCGCTCCGGCGGGCTCCCGGGCCGTCCCCGCCGTTCCCGCGGGCCGACGCGCCGACGCGTGCGTAGGGTCGGAGCAGTCCCGACCCGAGGAGAACCCGTGCGCACCATCGTCATCACCGGCGCCAGCGACGGCATCGGCGCCGCCGCGGCCCGCCGGCTCGCTGCCGACGGCGAGCAGGTCGTGGTCGTCGGCCGCTCGCCGGACAAGACGGCGGCCGTGGCCGCCGAGCTCGGCGCCCCCTTCCACGTGGCGGACTTCGCCCGCCTGGCCGAGGTGCGCAGCCTGGCCGAGCGTCTCGCCGCCGACCACGCCCGCATCGACGTCCTCGTCAACAACGCCGGCGGCATCATGGGCGAGCGGGAGCTCACCGAGGACGGCTTCGAGAAGACCCTCCAGGTCAACCACCTCGCGCCGTTCCTCCTCACCAACCTGCTCATGGACCGGCTCCTGACGAGCCGGGCCACGGTCGTCAACACCTCCAGCGTCGCGGCACGTCTCTTCGGCCGGATGGACCTCGACGACCTCGACAACCACCGCCGCTACACCCCGGAGAAGGCCTACGGCGACGCCAAGCTCGCCAACGTCCTCTTCACCCGGGAGCTGCACCGTCGCTTCCACGCCCGCGGGCTGACCGCCGCCGCGTTCCACCCCGGTGGCGTGGCGACGAACTTCGCCGACGGCAGCACGAGCGCCATGCGGCTCGTCTACCGGACGCCGCTCCGGCACGTGTTCCTCATGAGTCCCGACCGCGGGGCCCGGACCCTGCTCTGGCTCCTCGCGCGCGGCTCGCGGTGGCAGTCGGGGGAGTACTACGAGAAGAAGAAGGTCGCCCGGACCAACCCGCAGGCTGACGACGCCGACCTGGCGCGCGGCCTGTGGGAGCGCTCCGCGGAGATGGTGCGGGTTCCCGCGGTCTGACATACCGTCACCGCACCGCCGGTACGCCAGCGTCCCGGCCCCACCGATCAGGAGGCACCATGGCATTCCTCGGCAGGCTCGCCAAGACCGGGCTCGCGCTCAAGGCCGCACAGGTCATCAAGCGCGAGGCCTCGAAGCCGCAGAACCAGCGCAAGGCCCGGGAGCTGGTGGCGAAGATCGGCGGCAGGAAGAAGCGCCGCTGACGGCCGCGCCCGTCAGCCAGGGACCTCGCCGAGCCCGCCGCCCGGCCGCCTCGGCACGAGTCGCGCGGCGAGGATCCCGCCCGCGCTGTAGAGGATCGTCGCGGCGAGGACCACGAGCAGCGACGCCGTCCACCCACCGGTCGCCGAGTAGAGCGCCCCGGCGACCGGTGGGCCGAGCGTCGCGGCCAGGTACCCGCCGGTCTGCACGCGGGCGGAGATCGACGCCGTCTCCCGGTCGGTCCGGGTGACCCGGGCGATGATCGAGAAGATCGCGGTGAACCCGCCCCCCTGCGCGACGCCGCCCACGAAGGACCACAGGACGTACGCCTCGGGCGCCGCGAGCAGCCCGACCGGCAGGGCGGACCACAGCAGCCCGACGGCGGCCACGGGCACCCATGGCCGCGCCCGCGCGGCGAGGACCGGCACCCCGAAGGCCCCCACCACCGCGGCGACCTGGAAGATCGCGGAGATCGCGCCCGCCGCGGCCGGGTCGAGACCGGGGCCGTCCGCGAGCAGCGTCGGCAGCCACGCGGTGACCGCGTAGTAGGAGAAGGCCTGGCCGGCGAAGGCGAGCACCAGCCACCAGCCGATGCGGCTGACGGTGCCCGGCGCCGGCTGGGCCGGCTCCTCCGCCGACGCCGTCCCCGCCGCGGCGCGGCGGCGCCGGGCGAGCAGCAGCCAGAACGCCGTCCCGACGACGGCGAAGCCGCCCCACGTCAGGAGCGCCCAGCGCCAGCCCACCGCCGCGGCGAGCGGTGCGGTGCCCAGGGAGGTGATCATCGAGCCGACGTTCAGTGCCGCCGTGTACGTCCCCGTGACCGCGGACGCGTGCCGCCACGGCACGTCACGCCGGATGATCACGGGGACGACGATGTTGCCCACGGTGATGGCGACGCCGATGATCGCGGTGCCGATGAGGACGGTCGCCGCGCCCCCGGCGGAGCGCACCACGGTCCCGAGCAGGACGCCGAGCAGGCCGGTGACGACGGCGAGCTCGGGACCCACGCGCCGGATGAGCGACGTGGCCAGCGGCGTGGCGAGGGCGAAGAACAGCACGGGCAGCCCGGTGATGAGACCGGCGACCGTGGTCGAGAGTCCCACCTCGTCCTGGATCTGCCCGACGACCAGCGCCGGGGCCACGATCGGTCCGCGCAGGTTGAACGCCACCAGCACGATGCCGACCACCACCAGCCACGGCAGCGCGTCCCTGACGCGGGCGCTGGGAAAGGACGTCACCGACGTGATCGTAGGACGGCGGCACGCGGCGGACCTCCTCCGTCCAGAACCGGGGCGCCCGCCCGGTGGGTAGTGTCAGGACATGCCGCACCTGCCCGCCGTCCTCCGCCTCGCCGTCGGCCGCGACAGCGCGGCCCCCGCGCCGGACTGGGTGGTGCTCGACCTCCACGGCAGCTACCCCGCGCACCGCTCCGCCGACCCGGTCCAGGCCGTCCTCCACCGCTCGGAGTCCCTCGAGGGGCTCACGGCCCGGCTCGAGCGGATCGCCGACGCCGACTGGGTCACCGGGGTCCTCGTCCGCGTCACCGGCCTCACCGCGGGGCTGGCCACCTCCGACGCGATCGGCCGCGCGCTGGGCCGCCTCGACGCCGGCAAGCGGGTCGTCGTCTACCTCCCGCACGTGTCGATGCGCACCCTCCTCGTGGGGGCGCGGGTGAGGGAGGTCGTGGCGCCGGAGTCCGCTGAGGTCATGGTGCCGGGGTTCGCCGCCGAGCGGACCTTCTACGGCTCCTTCCTCTCCCGGCACGGGATCGCCTTCGAGAACCTGCGCATCCGCGAGTACAAGTCGGCGCTCACCCGGTTCTCCGAGGACCACATGGACAGCCACGACCGTGAGCAGCTCACCGCCTACCTCGACTCCGCCGAGCGGACGTGGCTGACCACCCTCCACGGCGCCCGGCAGGTCGACGGCGACGTCGCCCGGCGGTGGTTCGACCCCGACGAGGACCTTCCCCGGACCTGGTTCGCCGAGGAGCTCACGAACGCCACGCAGCTCCTCGAGACCGGACTGCTCACGCGTGTCGCCTACGACGACGAGATCGTCACGCCGGTCGAGCAGCACTGGGGCCGCGCCCTGGAGCTCGTGCTCGGCGAGCTCGGCGAGAGGAGGGCGGCCAGGAAGGCCGACGGCGTCACGGTCGTCCCCGTCATCGGCCCCATCGTCTCGGGCCGCAGCAGACCCACCCCGCCCGTGCCGTTCCTGCCCGGCCCGACCGCCGGCGCGGACACGGTCGTCGCCGCCCTGCGCAAGGCCGACCGGGACGAGCGGACGAGGGCGATCGTGCTCTACGTGGACTCACCGGGCGGGTCCGCCCTCGCCTCCGACCTCGTCTGCCGGGCGGTGGAGCGGTGCACCAAGCCGGTCGTCGCGGTCATGGGCGAGGTCGCGGGCTCGGGCGGCTACTACGTCCTCGCCCGGGCCGACCACGTCGTGGCCAGCCCCTTCACCCTCACCGGCAGCATCGGGGTGGTGGTGGGCAAGCCCGTCCTCACCCAGCTCAACGAGCGGCACGGTCTCAACCCCGAGGTCGTCGGGCGCGAGGAGGCCCTCTTCGACAGCCCCAACCGGCCCTTCTCCGACGCCGGGCGCGCGTGGGCCGAGCGGATGATGCGCGAGGTGTACGACCGGTTCGTCGACCGGGTCGCCACCGGCCGGGGGCTCACCCGCGAGCGGGTGGACGAGATCGGCCGGGGCCGGATCTGGAGCGGCGCCGACGCCGTCGAGCTGGGCCTGGTGGACGAGCTCGGCGACCTCGACGCGGGCGTGGCCGCGGCCCGCCGCCTCGCCGGGCTGCCGGACGATGCGCCGGTGCGCGCGGCCGGGAACGGGTTCACCCTCCCGGGAACCCCCACGTTCGGCAAGGACCCGGCACGCACCCTGGCGGGGCTGTGGCCGTTCGGTCAGGAGCGGGTCCTGACGTGGATGGACAGCACCGTGACCATCCGGTGAGGACCCGCTCCAAGGCGCCAGGGAGGTGCTCCGTGGACCACCAGCGGCGTCGCGCGGCCCTCGTCCGAGGGACGGCGTGTGAAGGCTGGGGTCGCCGGCTGAGCAGCCGGCAGGGCGGAGCGTGGACCGCCGGTGACGGCGTGCCCTAGCGTCGTGCCCAGCGGCCGTCGTACGTCGGCCGGTCTCCGCGCGGCCCCAGGGGGATCACCATGGTCCGTCAGATCATCGCAGGCATCGTCACCGGCCTCCTCTGGTTCGTCACTCTCGGGTACCTCGACGCCGTCCGCACGCTGGGGATCGTGGTCCCGGAGGGGCCGGGCCCGCACTGGGGTGCCCTCCTCGGCTCACTTGCGGTCTCCGGCGTAGCGGTCTGGCTCCTCGCCGGCCGGACGGGCCACTTCCGGGCCGCCGTGGTCGCCGGGCTCATCCTCGGGTTGCTCCTAGGCCTCCTCGAGGCAGGTGGGATGCCGCTCAACGCCGCCGCTGCGGAAGGGTGGCACTTCCTTCTGGTCCCGGGCGTCTTCGTCCGCGGATTCAACAGCGTCGCGGTGTGGACGGCGCTCGGAGTGACCGCAACCCTGACGACGGTGGCGATCCGCCAGCCCGCCCGCAGCCGCGCGCAGGGAGTACGGACGAGTCCTCGTGGGTGAGGACCTCACCTCGATCTCCTCGGCGAGATCCAGGATGTGAAGCCGCACCCGCTCCCCGCGAGATTTCCCCGGCGGCGCTGTACTTTTCAGCGGTGATCAACCGCGACGATCGGAACGGGGCCACCGAGCTCGACGCCCTCTTCCGCTCCCGCGCGCTCGGCATCGGCCGGGGCGTGGACGGGGTGCTCGTCGACGCCAACGACGAGCTGCTGCGGATCATCGGGCGCGACCGGGAGGAGCTGGCCGAGGGGATCTCCGGACGCGGCCTCACCACCGCGCGGGACGTCGAGCGTGCGGCCGCGTCCCTGGCCGACCTCGACCGCGACGGCGCCACCAGCTACATGAGGGACCTCGAGCGCCGCGACGGCACGTCGGTCCCCGCGCTGGTGTCCATCGTCACGACGGCCGGCCCGGGGCTGCGGTGGATCGCCGTCGTCGTCGACCTCAGCCGCGACGAGCGGCTGCGCACCCTGGCGACGGCGGAGGCGGCGATCGTCGCGACCCTCCTCGACGACGCCCCGATCGGCTTCACCTTCATCAGCCCCGACCTGCGTTTCCTCCGTGTCAACCGCGAGATGGCGACGATGAACGGCTTCAGCGTGGCCGAGCACGAGGGTGCCGCCGTGTTCGACCTGCTGCCCGAGCTGCGTGAGACCGCCGAGCCCGTGCTGCGCCGCGTCCTCGAGACGGGCGAGGGCCTGCGCGACGTGGAGATCGTCGGGGAGACGCCCGCCGTGCCGGGCGAGGTGCGGGTGTGGCGCGAGTCGTTCTTCCCGGTGCGGGTCCCGGACGGGCCGGTGATGGGGGTGGCGGCCGTCGCCCGCGACGAGACGGAGGTCCACCGGCTGCGCCGCGAGCTGACCGCGACCCTCGCCCGGCAGCGCAGCGCCCTCGAGCGGCTCCAGGCCGACCTCATGCCCGGCCGGCTGCCCGAGCACCCCGCGCTCGGCTTCGCGGCGCGGTACCTCTCGGCGGCGGAGGAGGTCCGCCTCGGCGGTGACTGGTTCGACGTCGTCTACGCCGCCGACGGCCGGCTCGTCCTCTCCGCCGGGGACGCGGTCGGCCACGGGGTGGAGGCGGTGGGGCTGATGGCCCGGGTCAGCGCGGCGGTCCGGGCGTACGCGTGGCAGGGGCACGGACCGGCGCAGGTCCTCGCCCACCTCGACGGCCTCCTGCGCAGCCCCGACTCCGAGGGGGCGGCCAGCGCCGTCGTGGTCCTCCTGGACCCGGTCACCGGTGAGCTGGAGTACGCCGGCGCCGGCCACCCCTACCCCGTCCTGTGCACCCCCGGCGAGGCGCCGCGCCTGCTGCGCGGCGCCCAGGGGCCCCTGCTGGGCTTCGGCGGCGGGCGGGCGTACCGCTCCGGCACCGCGCACCTGGCCCCCGGCGGCGCCCTGCTGCTGTTCACCGACGGTCTGGTCGAGCGCCGCGGGGAGGTGCTCTCCACCGGCCTCGACCGGCTCCTGGACGCCGTCGGCCGCGCTCCCGCCGGTGCGCAGGAGGTCCTCGACGCCGCCCTCGCCCGGTGCCTGGGGGACCGGGCGCCCGAGGACGACGTGTGCGTCCTCGCGGTCAGCCGCCCGGCGTAGCGGACCGCCGGAGCGCGCTCACGCCCGCCCGGGCCATCGCCCCTCCGCGGCCACCCGTCGTGAGTAGGGTCGGGGGCGATGGGCATCATGGGCTCCCGCCCCACCGGCAGCGCGACCGGGCTCGGCGTGCACGACGTCGCGCACGCGTTCGGCGCGCGCACCGCGCTGGCCGGGGTCTCCTTCAGCGTGGTCCCGGGCGTCATCACCGGACTGCTCGGACCCAACGGCGCCGGCAAGACGACCCTGCTGCGGGTTCTCCTGGGCGTCCTGACCCCGGACCGCGGCACCGTCACCCACGACGGGCGCGCCGTCGACACCGAGGACCGGCGCAGCTGGGGCTACATGCCGCAGGAGCGCGGGCTCTACCCGGCCATGCCCGCCGGCGAGCAGGTGGTCCACTTCGGCCGCCTCCACGGCCTGGGCCGCCGCGACGCCGTCGACCGCGCGCGGACGCTCCTCGACGAGCTCGGCCTGGGCGAGCGCTGGTCCGACCGCACCGACAAGCTCTCCGGCGGCATGCAGCAGCGGCTCCAGCTCGCCACCGCCCTCGTGCACGGACCCGACGTCATCGTCCTGGACGAGCCGTTCGCCGGACTCGACCCGGTGGCGGTGGAGAACCTCTCCCACACGCTGCGCCGCCGCGCCGCGCAGGGGTGCGTCGTGCTGTTCTCCAGCCACCAGCTCGACCTCGTCCAGGACCTGTGCGAGGACATCGTCATGGTCGACCACGGCCGGACCGTGCTCGAGGGTGACGTCGCCACCCTCCGCACCGCCACCGGCGAGCGACAGCTGCGCGTCCTCGTGCGCACCGAGGACCGCTCCTGGCTCGGCCGTGTCCCGGGGGCGGTGGTCGTCAGCGACGACGCCGACGGCCTGCGGCTGGCCCTGTCGCCGGGCACCGACGCGCTCGCCGTCCTCGACGCAGCCCGCGCCGCGGGCCGGGTCGAGGACTTCGGCCTGGACCTGCCCACCCTGTCCCACCTGTTCCTGCGCGCGGCCGGCCGGGAGGCGTCATGACGTGGTGGACGGGCACGCGGCTGGTCACCGGTCGGGCGATCCGGGAGAACCTGCGCTCGCGGACCTTCAAGATCGTCACGGCCTTCCTCCTCCTGCTCTCCGTGGCCGCCGTCCTCCTGCCCCAGCTCCTCGGCCAGGACGAGCGCGACTTCACCCTCGCCACCGCCGGGGAGGTCCCGACCGGTCTCGCCGCCACCCTCGACGCCTCGGCGCGGGCCGCGGAGCTCGAGGTGGACTACCTCGCCGCGGCGGACGACGACGCCGTGCGCCTCGCCGTCGAGGAGGGCGACGCCGACGCCGGGCTCGCCGGCGACGTCCTCTACACCGCCCAGCCCGGCGGGCTCTTCCCGGCCCTGGTGGGCCAGGCGGTGGTCGCCGTCGAGCTCGCCGACCGGCTCGGCGCCGCCGGGCTGGACCCTGAGGAGATCGCCGGCGTGCAGTCGGTCGTCCCGCCCGAGCAGGTGGGGGTCGGCGGCGTGGAGGACGCCGACCGGGCCGGGGTGGGGTTCATCGTCGGGATCGTCCTCTACCTGGCGGTCACCTTCGCCGGGAGCGCCATCGCCACGGCGGTGGCGACGGAGAAGTCGACGCGCATCTCCGAGGTGCTCCTCGCCGTCCTGCGGCCCAGCCAGGTGATGGTCGGGACCGTGCTGGCGGTCGGGGCGGTGACGTTCGGCCAGCTCCTCCTGCTCGCCACCCCGCTCGCCGTGGCCGTGCGGGTCACCGACGCGGTCGGGCTGCCGCCGGTCGCCACCACGGACATCGCGCTCGGCGTGGTCTGGTTCGTGCTCGGCTTCGCCACCTACGCGTTCCTCTTCGCCGCGGCCGGCTCGCTCGTGGACAAGCTCAGCGACCTCAGCGCGAGCATCACCCAGATCACCATCGTCCTCGTCGCGGGGTACATGGTGGGCGTGACGGTCGCGACGACCGACAGCGAGGGCGCCGCGAGCGTCGCCGCGTCGATCTTCCCGCTCAGCGCGCCGCTGGTCATGCCGATCCGCTGGAGCGTGGGAGAGGTGCCGGCCTACCAGCTCGCCCTCGCCATGGTGCTGAGCGCGGCGACGGCGGCGCTGCTGGCCGCGTTCGCCTCGCGCGTCTACAGGGCGCTGCTCGTCACCGGGCGACGGGCCCGCCTGCGCGACGTCGTCGGCCGGGACGCGACCGGCTGACCCCACCGGCCGCACGACGGCGACGGAGCCAGGGGCCTCGGGTCGGGAGCGTGCCTCGGACATGGCAGCGGCCGGGCCCGTGACGGGCCCGGCCGCGGGGGTGCGGCGGCCGCCCCTGCGTGCCGTCGAACCCGGACACCCCCGAAGGTATCGGTGGGTCGGGCGTGCGAATGGGACCGAAGGCCCTCGCGCGGGGCGACGCGACCCTTGCCACCTGGTAGGACACCACCCGATCCGTGCCGGTCCACCCCCTTTGGTCCCGATGTCGGCGCCGCACCCGGGACGACGATGGGCACGTTGGTACCCACGCACACCGAAGGAGAACCGCAATGTCGCAGATCACTCCCGGCCGCTTCACCGGCAAGACCGCCGTCGTCACCGGCGCCGGGTCGGGCATCGGGCGGGCCACCGCCGTCCGGCTCGCCCAGGAGGGCGCTCGCGTCGTCGCCACCGACGTCGTCGCGGAGAGGCTGGACAGCCTCGCGGCCGAGCTCGCCGACGCCGACGTCACCACCGTCGTGGCCGACGTCTCGGACGAGGACGGCGTCGCCGCGGTCGTCGATGCGGCCGGCGGGCGCGTGGACTGCCTGGCCAACGTGGCCGGGATCATGGACAAGTTCCTCACCGCCCACGAGATCGACGACGCCACCTGGGAGCGCGTCATGGCGGTCAACGTCACCGCGGTCATGCGCCTGACCCGGGCGGTCCTGCCGCTCATGCTGGGCGCCGGCGCGGGCTCCATCGTCACGGTCGGCTCCGAGGCCGGACTGCGCGGCTCCTCCGCCGGCGTCGCCTACACGACGTCGAAGCACGCCGTCGTCGGCTTCACCAAGAGCTGCTCCGTGCTCTACGCCCCCAAGGGGATCCGGGTGAACCTCGTCGCCCCGGGCGCCGTGCGGACGAACATCGAGGCCCCGATGGCCTCGCAGTTCGCCGCCGAGCGCCTGGGACCGCTCATGCAGGTGGTCATCCCGCCGATCGCCGAGCCGGAGCACCTCGCCGCGGCCATCACCTGGCTGCTGAGCGACGACTCCGCCAACGTCACCGGCGCGATCCTGCCCTCCGACGGCGGGTGGTCGGCCCTGTAGACGACGCGTGAGGCGGCCGGTGCGGGCCGCGTGACCCGGCTGGGCCGGACCGTCGCCGACGTGCGCCGGTCCGGCGCACCGCCGAGGTCCACGCCGCGTCCGAGGACCTCGACGCGTCCGAGCACCGGCTGGCGCTGCCGCAGCACATGCGCGACCGCTCCGCCTGTGGCGCATGCCACGACGTCCGTCCGGAATGAAGTTGAATGTTCACGCATTGAGGTGGAGGTACCGGACACAACCCGTCCCACCTCGAGGAGCACCATGACGAAGATCGCCATCATCACCGGCAGCGTCCGTCCCGGCCGGCAGAGCCTGAACGTCGCCACCTGGGTCAAGTCCATCGCCGACCGGCGCGACGACGCCACGTTCGAGGTCGTCGACATCGCCGACTTCAACCTCCCGCTGTGGCAGGAGCCCATGTCCCCGTCGTGGGGCCCCGCGGAGTCCGCCGAGGGCCGGGCGTGGTCGGCGAGGATGGCCGAGTTCGACGGCTACGTCTTCGTCGTCCCCGAGTACAACCACTCCGTGACCGGCGCCCTCAAGAACGCCCTGGACTACCTCAAGCCCGAGGTGGCCAACAAGGCCGCGGCGTTCGTCTCCTACGGCGCCGCCGGCGGCGCCCGCGCGGTGGAGCACCTGCGCGGGATCGTCGCGGAGATGGAGATGGCCCACGTGCGCAACACCGTGATGATGTCCCTGTTCACCGACTTCGAGAACTTCTCGGCGTTCACCCCCACCGAGCAGGCCGTCGCCTCGGTCGACCCGATGCTCGACCAGCTCCTGCCCTGGACCAAGGCCATGGAGGCCGTCCGGGCGGGCGACTTCGCCGCCGTCGGCGCCAACGCCTGACGCAGACCGAGGGCGGACCGGCGAGCCGGCACGTCCCACCGACGCCCGGTGACGGCCCCTGCCGTCACCGGGCGTCGTCGTCCCGGCCACCCCCTGGACCGGGCCGGTCAGGACCTGACCGGCCCGGTGCGCCGCGTCAGTCCGCGATGTGCGCGACGACGCGGCCCGTGACCCGGTGGTTCCTGAGGTCGTCGAGCCCACGCGGGATGTCGTCGAACCCGATCACCGTCACCTCGGGGGAGATGTCCCCGCGCGCGAGCAGCTCGTAGACCGCGGCCACGTCCTCCTTGGTCCCGCCGTTCGATCCGATGAGGGTCGCCTGCTTGAGGATGACGTCGCGCGTGCTGATGGTGGCCTCGAGCCTGCCCATCCCCACGATGACGATGCGCCCGTCCCGCCGGATCGCGGCGACGGCGTCCGCCGTCGTGGTGCCGAAGCCCGCGTAGTCGACGATGACGTCGAAGTCCTGGCCGGCCCACTCGGCCACGTCCTTGACGACCGAGACGGCGCCCGCCTGACGCGCCCGGTCCCACACCGCCTCGTTGACCTCGGCGACGTGGACCTCGGCACCGTTGACGACGGCGACGCGGGCGCCCACCTGGCCGAGCCCGCCGAACCCGATGATGCCGACCTTGTCGCCCTTCCTCAGCCCGCCCTGGACCATGACCGCGTGGTAGGAGGTCATCCCGGCGTCGGTGCCGAGGGCGGCCAGCTCGAAGGTCAGGCCCTCCGGCATCGGCACGAGGTCGCCGGCCAGGACGCGGTGCTGGTAGGTGAACCCGCCGTCGCGCGCGTAGCCGGGTGCGCCCTCGCTCGCCGTGGGGCAGACCCCCACCCGGTCGCCGACGGCGACCTCGGTCACGCCCTCGCCGACCCGGGCCACGACACCGGCGATCTCGTGCCCGATGACGATGGGTCGGTGGGGGATGAGGGCGAGCCAGCCGGGGTCGGTCATGGCGCCGACGTCGGAGTGGCACAGGCCCGCGGCCTTGATGTCCAGGACCACCTCCCCCGGGCCCGGCGTGGGCTCGGGGATGTCCGCCTCGACGAGCGGCTCGTTCGTGGTGGTGAAGTGCCAGGCCTTCATGGTGTCTCCTCCGGGAGGTCGGGTGTGATCGTCACCACCTTCCAGCACCGGACCCGTCCGGTTCCGGGACCTCCGGCCCCGTCCCGCCGCGGCGGGGCGCGGCTCAGACGAGGTCGAGGACGTCCAGCCCGATGTCGAGCACCGGCGCCGAGTGGGTGATCCGCCCGGCGGACATGAGGTCCACCCCGCTCGCGGCGACTGCCGGCGCGGTGGCCGCCGTCAGCCGTCCCGACGCCTCGGTCACCATGCGCCCGCCGACGAGGGCCACCGCCTCGCGCAGCTGCTCGGGGGTCATGTTGTCGAGCAGCACCGCGTCGACGGGGTCGGTGAGGACCTCGCGGAGCTGGTCGAGGGTGTCCACCTCGATCTCGATCTTCACGAGGTGACCCACGCCCGCCCGCGCGGCGGCGACGGCCGCCCGCACCCCGCCGGCCAGGGCGATGTGGTTGTCCTTGATGAGCACGGCGTCGTCGAGCCCGAAGCGGTGGTTGACCCCGCCGCCGGCGAGGACGGCGTGCTTCTCCACCGCCCGCAGGCCGGGCGTCGTCTTGCGGGTGCACGTCACCCGCGTGCCGGTGCCGGCGACGGCGTCGGCGATCTGGGCCGTGGCCGTCGCGACGCCCGAGAGGTGTCCCAGGAAGTTCAGCGCCACCCGCTCGGCGGTGAGGATCCCGCGGGCGGGGCCGGTGACCCGGGCGACGACGTCACCGGCCGAGACCCGGGTGCCGTCCGGGTGCAGGACCGCCACCTCGGTGCGCCTGTCGACGAGCCCGAACGCGGCGACGGCGAGGTCGGTGCCCGCGACGACGCCCGCCTCCCGGGCGACGAGGGCCACGGTGGCGCGGCGGTCGGCCGGGACGACGGTGTCGGAGGTGACGTCGCCGGCGCGGCCCAGGTCCTCGAGCAGAGCGGCGCGCACGAGCGGCTCGACGAGGAGGGGGGACAGGGCTCTCACAGGCTGCTCCGTTCGTGCGCGAGGCGATCGGCGGGCCGGTTGCGGGCCGGCTCGAGGGCCTCGGCGAGGGTGAGGGTGGTGTGGACCGGCGCGGCCGGCGCGGGGAAGTCGGTCCGGGTGTGCGCGCCGCGGCTCTCCTCCCGGAGCTGCGCGGAGGTGGCGACGAGGAACGCGGTCAGGGTGGCGTCGTCGACCGCGTCGGGACCCGCCGTCCTCACCCGCTCGCCGAGCTCCTCGGCCGCGGCCGCGAGCCCCGGGCCGTCACGTAGGACGCCGACGCAGGCGCTCATGAGGGCGCGCAGGCTCGCGGTGCCGTCGCTGGGGACGGCGGGCGGGAGGGCAGGCGGGACGGCGGGCGGGAGGGCAGGCGGGACGGCGGGCGGGAGGGCAGGCGCGACGGCGGGCGGGACGGCACGCGGGAGCGGCAGCGGGAGGCGACGCTGCGCCGTGGTCGCGCCCGCGGCAGAGCGGGCGGCGCGCACGTCCGCCGCGACCCACCCCGCGCAGACCGCAGCTTCGAGCAGGGAGTTCGACGCCAGCCGGTTGGCGCCGTGCAGCCCGGTGCTCGCGACCTCGCCCACCGCCCACAGGCCCGCGACCGAGGTCCGGCCGCGGCTGTCCACGGCCACCCCGCCCATCGCGTAGTGGGCCGCAGGCCGCACGGGCACCAGGTCACGCGAGGGATCGATGCCGGCGGCCCGGCACGCCGCCGTCACGGTGGGGAAGTGGGCCGCGAAGCCCGGCACCCCGCGCGCGTCGAGGAGGACCCGCCCGCCCCGGCGCTGCTCGGCGAACACGGCACGGGAGACGACGTCGCGGGGGGCGAGATCGTCGGACAGCAGGCGCGCGCCGTCCGCGGTGACGAGGTGGGCGCCCTCGCCGCGCACCGCCTCGCTCACCAGCGGCATGGGGTCCAGGCCGACGTCGAGCGCGGTGGGGTGGAACTGCACCATCTCCAGGTCCCGCAGGACGGCGCCGGCGCGGGCGGCCAGGGCGACGCCCTGCCCGCGTGACGCCGTCGGGTTGGTGGTGTCCCGGAAGAGCCCGCCGAGCCCGCCGGTGGCCAGGACCACGGCGGTCGCGGCCAGGACGGAGCGCTCGCCGTCACGCTCGACGACGACGCCGGTGACCCGGCAGCCGTCGAGGACGAGCCGGCCGGCCCGGGTGTGCGCGAGGACCGCGACCGAGGGGGTGGCTCGCACCGCGGCGGCGGCGGCGCGCAGGAGCTCGCGGCCGGTGGCGTCACCACCGGCGTGGGCGACCCGGTGGCGCGAGTGCGCGCCCTCGAGGCCGAGCGCGACCGCGCCGTCGGGCGCGCGGTCGAACCGGGCGCCGAGGCGGGCCAGGTGGGCCACGGTCTCGGGTGCGGCGCCGGTGACGGCCTCCACGACCCCGACGTCGCACAGCCCCGCTCCCGCGTGGACCGTGTCGAGCGCGTGCAGGGCGGGGGCGTCGCCGTCGTCCAGCGCGGCCGCGATCCCGCCCTGGGCGAGGTCGGAGGAGGTGTGCTCGCCCAGCTCCCCGGTGGTGAGCACCATGCACGGGAGCGGGGCGAGGTGCAGCGCCGTGAGCAGCCCCGCGAGCCCGCCGCCGACGACGACGACAGGCGCGTCGTGCGCGGCCGTCCTCATCGCACGGCCAGCATGCGCTCGACGGCCGCGCGGGCGCGGTCGGCCACCTCCGGGTCGATCGTGACCTCGTGGCGCATGTGCTCCAGTGCCGCCCGGATGGCGGCGAGGGTGTTGCGCTTCATGTGCGGGCAGAGGTTGCACGGGCGGACGAACTCCACCCCGGGGTTGACGGCGGAGACGTTGTCGCTCATCGAGCACTCGGTGATGAGCGCGACCCGGGCGGGCTGCTCCACCGTGACGAAGTCCTGCATCTGCGCCGTCGAGCCGGCCATGTCGGCGGCGGCGACCACCTCGGGCGGGCACTCGGGGTGGGCGAGCACGACGACGCCCGGGTGGTCCTGGCGGATCTGCTCGATGTCGAACGGCGTGAAGCGCTCGTGCACCTCGCAGTGCCCGGGCCAGGTGATCACCTCGACGCCGGTCTGCGCGGCGATGTTCCGGGCCAGATACTCGTCCGGGATCATGATGACCCGGTCCACACCGAGCGACTCGATGACCCTGACGGCGTTGCCCGAGGTGCAGCAGATGTCCGACTCAGCCTTCACGTCCGCGCTCGTGTTGACGTACGTGACCACCGGGACGCCGGGGTGGGCGGCCTTGAGGGCGCGCACGTCGGCCGCGGTGATGGACTCGGCGAGCGAGCACCCGGCACGCAGGTCCGGGATGAGGACCGTCTTGGCCGGGTTGAGCAGCTTGGCCGTCTCGGCCATGAAGTGGACGCCGGCGAGCACGATGACGTCCGCCTCTACCGTCTGCGCCTCACGGGCCAGGGCGAGGGAGTCCCCGACGATGTCCGAGACGCCGTGGAAGATCTCCGGGGTCTGGTAGTTGTGGCCGAGGATGACTGCGTTGCGTTCCCGCTTCAGTCGCAGGATCGCCTCGACGTCGTCGGCCATCGTGGCCCACTCGACGCGGGGGATGACGTTCTGGACGCGCTCGTACAGGGCGTCGGTGCTGATGGTGACGGCGCTCATCGGCCGGCCCCTCTCTACTTATGCTGCAACTGAGCATTGTTAGTGCTGAGTGTGAGCATAAGCGGATGTGGGGCTGCCTGTCACCTTCTTCTCATATCGAGAACATCAGCCCGTGAGCCCGTGAGCCCGTGAGCCCGTGAGCCGGTGAGCCCGTGAGCCCGTGAGCCGGTGAGCCCGTGAGCCCGTGAGCCGGTGAGCCGGTGAGGCCTTGAGGCCGTGAGCAAGCGTCCGTGGACCGGCGCCCGTGGACCGGCGTCGTCGCTCCGACGCCGGCTCAGCCGGCCGGCGTCGTGGGGAGTGCCCGGGGTGACTACTCGGCCGGGAGGGGGTTGCCCTGGTCGTCGACGAGGTCGACGATCTCGCCCACGCGCGTGACCTCGAGGACGAACTTCACGACGTCCGGCGGGTCGATCATGCGCAGCTGGCCGTCGGTACGGCTCGCGAGCCAGGCGAGCGTGGCGACGGTGGAGGAGTCGATGAACGTCACCCCGCGGGTGTCGACCTCGACCGGCTTGCCGGCCTCGACCGCGGCGTGGGCGGCGTCGGTGAGCTCGCGGGTGAGGACGACGTCGACGGCGCCGCTGAGGACCATCAGCACCCGGTCCTCGTGGACGACGAGGTCGACGGAGCCTGCGTCGGTGAGGTCGGCGAGGGTCTTGCGGACCGGGACGCCGTGACCGCCGGGCGTCGTGGGGTTCGTGCTGATGATGGCCGTCCTTCTCGCCGTGCGTGGCGCCACGGAGTTCGCGGCCTGGTCCGCCCGGAAAGGGCACCGGAAGGAGACGCTACGCCGCGTGTGGCTTGCAGGACAACACCGAACCCCGGCGCCCTTCCCGCCGGGCCGTTGGCGGGGAAGAACCCCGCCGGTCGGCTTCGTTGCCTTCCGACGTACTTCCCCTGGGAGAAGCGTGCACCCGGCTTGACCGTCTGGCAAGGGTGGGCACAGCCGAGGGGGCCGAGCCGGTGGCTCGACCCCCTCGGGATGGTGCGGTCAGGCGCTCTGTCCCGTCAGGTCGTCAGCGGCGACCCTTCGCACCGAGGTTGACGACGTCGAAGTCGTAGTCGGCGTCGAGAACCGTGAGCTCGCCGGTGGCGAGGTTGGAGATCACCGCGAAGAAGTCCGCGGTGTTGCCGTTGGCGCACCTCGTGTCGAGGGCGCCGGTGCTGATGTCGCCGTTGGTGTCGCCCTCGAAGCGGTAGACGTAGTTGTCCGCGTCGTCCGTGATCTCGAAGGCGCTGTCGACGCCGGGGGTGAGGTCGCACGTGGAGATGACCTGGACGACCCACTGGTTGATCTGCTTCCCCTCGATGAGGACCCAGTCGGGCTCCTCGGACACCGGGTCGATCTCCGGTGTGACCCTGGCCGACATGCCGTCGACGGCGATCTCGTCGATGAACCAGCCGGTGTCGAGGTAGGCGGCGTCGGTGGAGTACCGGAACTGCACGTCCGTGGCGCCGTCGGGAACGGTCACCTCGTACTGCACGTAGGCCGGCTCGTCGACGAAGTACACCCCGCCTGAGGTACCGGTGATGCCGTTGCCCTCTGTGTTGTTGCCGTGCGGGTCCTCGTCCGTCGAGACGACTACCTCGGGGTCGCTGCCCGCGAGGGTGACCTCGAGAGTCACCCAGTCGCCGCCGACGAGAGCCTCGACGAAGCCGTAGTCCCAGCCCTCCTCGATGAAGTGCCAGTTCCAGAAGGTGACCGTCTCACCGCCGGTGATCTCGGCGTCGAGTCCGAGGACGTGGTCGGTCTGGCTCTCGTAGCCGGCCCACCAGTGCTGACCATCCCCGGAGTGGTCCTCGATGGTGGTGGTTGCCTCGCCGTCGAACTCGAGGCTGACCTGCGGGCCCGGGTTCCGGAACGTCTCGTAGGAGACGCCGAAGGGCAGGGCCGTGGTGCCCGGCCGGTTCTTGAGCCGGTCCCACTTCGCGTCGGGCTGCGCGCCGCGGTAGCTGCCGCGGTCGTCCCAGAACACGTCGTTGGCCAGGTCGATGGTCCAGCCGCCCGAGTCGGCGCCGAGGTCGAAGTTCTCCAGGTCCCACCGGGAGGAGCCCTCGTCGTCGAGCTTCATCGCGACGGCCCAGTCCTTGAAGAGCTCCTCGGCCGAGGCGAGGTCGTCACCGGTCTCGGCGTTGTACGCGTCGATGGCGTTCTGGACACCCACCATGCCGTCTGCCTGCTCGGCGAAGATCAGCTTGATGAGAAGGTCGCCGGCCGTGTCGTCGTAGACGAGGTCGGGCTCGAGGCTGCCGTCGCCGTTGCCGCCCGCCTGCTCCCACAGGTAGAGGAAGTAGCTGAACGACGCGCCGTAGTTCTCCAGGCCGCCGCCCCACCGGGTCAGCGAGGTCTCGCGGTGGAACACCTGCTGGTAGGTGAGGTGGCTGCCGGTCATGTCGTACCCGTTGAGGAACGCCGCCATGTCGGCGAGGCCCTCGTCCACCCACGACAGCTCCCCGGCGTCGGAGTAGTTCATGAGCATGTGCTCGAGCTCGTGGGCGACGACGCCCTCGTAGAGCTCGGGCCGGTCGTTCGCCGGGTCGCCGTCGCTCCAGGGAGCGGCGTCAGGGTCCTCGCCGACGCGGTTGGCCCAGTCGAAGGCGTCCAGCACCATGACGTTCATCCCGAGGCTCTCGGCGCTGAGGTACTCGGGGGCGAAGTAGCCGGCGGTGTAGGAGCTGACGGTGCAGTCGTAGTAGGAGTCGTCCTGGACGTTGTAGACGAGGGTGACGAGGGCGTCGCTGCCGGACGCCGCGGCACCGAGGTCACCGAAGTGCTCCTCGTTGACGGCGAGGATCTGGTCGGCCAGGGCGTCGCCGATGTAGTCGACCTGACCCTGGGTGAGGACGTAGTCGTCGGCGGAGTTCTCCGCGCACGGGACGAACTCGTCGTCCGGGTTGTGGTCGAAGGCCGGGTCGAGGCTGTGGACGCCGTCGACGCCCTCCAGCGCGCCGACGGGCACGTAGACGTAGACCGGCGTGCCGTCCTCCGTCGCGCCGGCGTAGGCCCGCTCGAACGGCTGGTAGTAGGTGCCGCCGGCCGCGCTGTCGTTGACGGGCACGATGATCGTGTCGTCGCCGGCTGTTCCGTAGTCGGCTGGTGGTGTGTCCGGGTGGGCGGCCATCGCGGGTGCGGCGAGTCCGGCCACTGCGAGTGCTCCGGCCGCGGTTCCCGCGACCAGTGTGCGACGTAGTCGCATAGGTGTACCCCTTTCACGCCCTCCGTTGGGCGGATCGATCGACCTATGGAAGGAGGCGGGCGCGGGCTCATGGCGGTGACCGTCTCCGGCGACCCGGGACGAAGGTCCCAGGTGCAGGGCTCAACGTAGACCCCTTGCACCCAGGGGTCCAGGTTTCCCGTTATTGCCGTCCGACGGCCCAGGTCAGCGGTTCAGCGCGTGCGCGGGATCGGGAGCTTCGTGCCGGCGGCCTCACGCTCGTCGAGCACCTGGCGGCGGAACCGGAACAGCTTGGCCGGCCGCCCGCCGGTGTCGGTGTCGACGTCGCCGGTCTCCTCGACGAGCTCCTGCTGCTCGACGAGGCGGCGGAAGTTCTGCTTGTGCAGGTGCTGACCGGCGAGGGCCTCGACCGTCGTCTGGAGGCCGCCGAGGGTGAACGCCTCGGCCATGAGCTCGAAGACGACCGGGCGGTACTGGATCTTGGCCCGCAGCCGGGCCACGCCGGTGGCGAGGATGCGTCGGTGGTGGCTGTCCATGTCGGCGCCCGGCACGCCGTCGCCAGGCGCTCGGCCGTCCCCGCCGGGTCGCCGGCCGTCCCCGTGCGCCTCGGGCACGAGCCCGGCCTCGTACAGCAGCTCGTAGCGCTGCAGCGTCAGGCCCGGCAGCCAGGGCCGGCCGTCGAGGGCGAAGGTCACCGCGGCGCGCAGCCGCCGGCGCTCGCGGTCCTCGCCCCGGGCGGCCTCCGCCCAGCGGGCCAGCGCGGGGGCGATCGTGCGGGCGACGGTGTCGTCGCCGTCGCGGCGGTCCTCCCACGGGAAGTACTCGTACCAGCCGCGCCACTGCGCCGTCCGGGCGGGGACGGTCGTCAGCCCGAGGTAGGAGACCTCCAGGACGGGCCGGTCCCCCCGGTCGCGGTCGGCGAAGGTGTAGAGCTGCTCGACGTAGCCGAGGTCGTAGCCGGTCTGCTGCTCGACCCACGAGCGCATCCCGGCCTGCATGGAGCGGTGGCCGGGTTCGAGCGGGCCCGAGGGCAGGCGCCGGCCGTCCGCCGTCGTCAGGACGAGCGGTTCCCCGTCCTGGACCGCGGTGATGACGGCGACCAGCTCGGCGACGACGAGGTCGCGTTGCGTTGCCACCCGCTGCCCCCTCTTCTCGCCGCCACCTGCTGCACCGACATCATGCCAAGGTTCCGGCGCCCCGCCCGCCGGGCTCGCGACGTCGCCGCGGCCGAGTCTGTGACGGGTGCGCCGCAGCCGCCGGGGAAACGGGTCCACCGGCGGACGGCGGCCGGTAGCGTCGGCCCACCGGCCGCTCGCACCTCGCCGGGTCATGGACCGGAGGAACCGCGATGCTCGACCTCGTCGACGGACTGCCGCTGCACCCCCTCGTCGTCCACGCCGTCGTCGTGCTCCTGCCCCTGGCGGTCCTGGGCACGCTCGCCGTCGTGGCGGTGCCCCGGCTGCGTCCCTTCACCCTGCTGGTGGCGCTCGTGGCGACGACCGCGGCGGTGCTGCTGCCGGTCGCGTCCGAGTCGGGCGAAGCCCTGGAGGAACGGGTGGGCGAGCCCGGTGTCCACGCCGAGCTCGGCGAGCAGCTCGTGGTGATCGGGATCGCCCTGGCCGTCGTGCTGTGGCTCCTCACGCTGCTGCGCCGAGGCGGCCCCGGCCCGCTCACCGCGGTGGTCGCCGCCCTCGCCGTCGTCACGGCGCTCCTGGTGGGGGTCCAGGTCTACCGCGTGGGGGAGAGCGGGGCCCGGGCGACATGGGGCGACGTCGCCGGGACGACGCAGCCGGCTGAGATCGAGGACGAGGACGACTGACGAGGACGACTGACGAGGACGACTGACGCCGCTCGGCGACCGAGGGGTCGTCAGCGCACGGGGTGAACCCCGCGCAGCTCGGCGTCGTCGTCGGGGCGGTGCTCGGGGCGGTCCCCAGGGCGGTCCTCCGGGCGGACCACCGGCCCGACGCGGGAGACCTCCTCCCAGCGCTTGTTGGTGTCGTGGATGCCCATCTCGACGCTGGTGAGCTGGACCTGCACGGGGATGCCGGGCCGGCCGCCGACCTTGATGAGGAACTTCCCGCGGCCGGGCGGCGCGGTCTCGCGGTTGTGGATGGGGTCCCACGCCGGCGGGTCCTGCCAGCCGATGAGCATCTCCTGCTCGGCCCGCGACAGCGGCACGGCCTGGGTGAGCATGGACATCTCCGCCCCCGGGAGTCCGCCGGCGATGACCATCCCCGAGCGCTCGACGAAACCGCGGGCCTTCATGCGGTCCTGCTCGGCGGGCAGCGCCAGGAGGTCCGACATCGTGTGCGAGATCATCGCCGTCCCCACGCCGCGGGTGCGGTTGAGGCGGGTGAGGGCGTCCACCCGGTCCACGAGGCCCCGGCCGGCGCGCAGCACCCGCCACAGCTCGTCGAGGACGACGAAGTAGTGCCGGCGCGGCTCCACCCCGGCGTCGGCGAGGGCGTTGGCGACGTTGACCATGCCGAAGCCGGCCGACCAGCACGCGAGCATGACGGCCGCCTGGAGGTCCGTCTGGGCGTCGTCGATGTGCGAGACGTCGTAGACGACGGGCCGGTCGCGACGCATCGGGCTCGATGTCGGCCGGGAGAACGTCCGGCCCAGCCGGCCGCCGTCGACCAGGCCGATCAGTGAGGCCTCGAGGTTCTCCGTCAGCGACTGGTACCGGTCGATCGAGCCGCGGTCGAGCGCCACCTGGCGCACCGGGTCCGGCGCCTCCCGGATGATGCGGAGCAGGTCCGGGAGGACCGGGACCCCGTCGTGCCGCTCGTCCAGCACCGTCAGGGCCCGGTCGAGGATCGTCTCCTCGCGGTCCCCGGGCGGCGCGGCGCGCAGGATGGTCAGCAGCGAGGAGACCATCGCCAGACGGCGGTCGTGGGCGTCGGCGAGGACCATCTGCCGGGCCGAGCCGGTCAGGCGCTCCGCCGCGGAGGTGGCCTCGCCGGGGTCGAGCACGTTGATGTACCCGCGTGACCCGCCGAGGGAGATGACCTGCCCGCCGAGGGCCTCGATGAGGTCGACGTAGTCGGGCTTGAGGTCGCCCAGGACGAGCGGCATGACCCCGTACCCGGCCAGCCCGGCGGCCATCCGGCGCACGAGCGTGGACTTGCCCAGGCCCGGCAGCCCCAGCACGAACGCGGACGGGTTGGAGATGAGGTTGGCGCGCTGGAACCACGAGACCGGGTCGCAGCACACCGTGGCGCCGGAGATCATGTTCCGGCCCAGCGGCACCCCGACCATGGGTGTGCCGGTGCCGATCGCGTAGGGCCACAGCCCGCACACCTGTCGCGTGGAGCCGCGCCACTCCGGGACCGGCTGGACGACCTTCGCCGCCCCGCGGCCCAGGCCGGCCCAGCCGCGGGGGCCCGCCCGGCGAGGTCCGCCGGCGTCGTCCTTCGCCCTGGTGCTCACGTTGCGCGCCCCCTCACAGCCGGTCCCGCACTTCGCTGGGAAGCGAGACGTGCCGGGGGAGCACGAGCCCGAGGGGCAGGGCGGCGGCGAACGCGGAGTCCTGGGAGCCGTACACCGGCCGCAGCCGCAGGCGCGCGGTGGCGGCGAGGTTCTCCACCGCGGCGCGGGCGTCCATCTCCCGGCCGGTGTCCATGACGGTGGCGGTGACGAGCATGCCGAAGTTGACCAGGCCGGCCCCGGCGGCCTCCTCCTGGGCGGTCAGGGCGGCGGCCCGGGTGGCCAGGACGTCACGCGCGGTGGGCTTGTCCGTGGCGGTCTGGCGGAACTGGGCGGCGCGCAGGTCCGCCTCGACGATCGCCGCGGCGGAGGCGGCGTCGATGGGCCGGTAGAGGAGGGTGACGCGCTTGCGGGCGATGTCGCGGTGCGGGGCGAGGAGCCGGGCGAGGATCGAGGACTGGACGTTGCCGCGCGGCGCACCGGTCATCGCCCAGGTGACGGACAGCCCCGAGTCGTGGCGGTAGGCGTCCCACGAGGTCTCGTGCGCGCTGGGGCCGACGTCGGACCACGTGAGCGGCGGGACCTCCCCGGTCGCGTGGGCCTCGTCGATGGCGGTCGCCGCGGCGGGGTCGTAGGCGACCCGCACGATCTCGCACAGCTCGAGGGCGTCCACCGGGTGGGCCGGGCCGGCGCCGGTGGCCTGGAGCTCCGCGGTGAGCGCGGGCAGTCGGGCGCCGAGCTCGCGGGCGAACTCCGCGGGCTTGCGCCGCTTGCCGCCGCCGCGGGCGGCGGTGAAGGTCAGGGCCACGTACGCGCGGACCGTGGAGGAGCCCGCGGGGTAGTCCCGCACGGTCTCGGCGAGCAGGCGCCGGGCGAACTCGGGCGCGTCGGGGTCGAGGTGGGTCGTGACCTCGCGGCGCAGGCGCGTGCCCGTGTCGGGCGCGGTCTCGACCGTCACGGACGCGGCGATGATGCCGGGCTCATCCCCGAGGTTCGCCAGCCACAGTCCCCAGTCCGAGACCCAGGCGTCCACCTGCTCCTCGTCGACGAGGGCCGCGCCGTCCGGCTCGGTGCCGATGACGACGGTGTACGACGTCGTCGCCGGGACGTAGACCAGGGCGAACGGCCGGCCGTAGGAGTCGTGGTGCTCGGTCAGGCGCGACGCCGCCGCGAGGCCGGGCAGCTGGTGGGTGCCCCACGGGGTCCGGCCCAGGGGTCCCGAGCGGTAGAGGTGCTCGCCGGCCGTGCGCTGGCGCCACCACCCCACGCGGGCGGTGCCCTTGT
This sequence comes from Georgenia muralis, assembly GCF_003814705.1. NCBI lineage: Bacteria > Bacillati > Actinomycetota > Actinomycetes > Allobogoriellales > Allobogoriellaceae > Georgenia > Georgenia muralis. Next base: position 1,652,347 of record NZ_RKRA01000001.1, read on the forward strand.
CGACGGCGTTCATCCCGTGCTTGTCGCGCACCGCGATGGAGAGCAGGACGACGCCGAGGGCCGCGGCCACGAGCAGCGCGGTGATGAGGTCGGCGAGCATGACGACCAGGACGACGACGATGAGCCCGCCGAGCAGGATCATCGTGCCGACGGTCCCCAGGCCGAGCAGGCCCGGTGACGTCGGGCGACGCCAGTTGCCGTAGGTCCGGGGCGCGTGCCCGGCGGGGTCAGCGGCTGCTGCCACGTCGACCATCTCCCTTGCTGGTCAGGCGGGGTGGGCCGCCCGTCCCGTTCGTGCCGTGCCCGTTGCCGTGCCCGTTCACGTCGGGACCATCCTGCCTCTCGGGGGCCGCCGTCGCACCGCTGTCGTCCGCCTCGGCGCTCTCGCCGTCCTCACCGGGGCCGCCGGCGGGGACCCGGCCGTCCGGGGAGATGGCGTCGCGCGCGCCGGCCGGGACGGGCAGCACGGGTGCCCCCTGGGTGGCCGCGCCGGCCGCGGCTGCGCCGGGCACCGGTGCGGCGCCGATCTCGGCGCGGGCGCCGGACGGACCGAGCTGCGTCACACGGCCGGCGGTGCCCACCGCACCGGCGGGTCCGGCGCCGCCGGCGCGTACCCGGGGGACCGGGACGGCGCCGGTGGGCAGTGCGGCGGAGGTCGACATCGAGGTGGTCGTCGTCGCGGGCCCGGCCGTGCCGGTCACGGTGCCCACCAGCGGGGCGGCGACGCTGATGAGCGCCGGCAGCGCGAGCAGGGCCAGCGTCATGAGGATGATGCCGGTCAGGACCGGCACGAGACCGGAGCCATCGTCGGCGAAGACGTTCTGGTCGCGCAGCTGGAAGGCGGTGGCGTAGACGATCGCGACGGCCGGCTTGTACAGGACGAACGCGATGATCCAGGCGACCACCCGGTGGAACCAGGTGCGACCGATCGCGGTGTTGGTGAAGGAGGCCGAGAGCGGGAAGATCCCTGCGAGGATGACGAGCATCGCCGCGCGCAGGACCATGAGCATGATCTGGGCGAAGGAGACCACCAGCGCCGCGAGCCCCAGGACGATGACGAGCAGGACGCCGAGGTCGTCGGAGAAGGTGAGCATCGCCTCGACCTGCGTGCCGAAGTCCGCCCCGCCCGTCACCCGCTCGAGCAGCCAGGCCGCGAAGGAGTCCGCGGCGACGACGGCGAGCCCGATCACCGTCAGGCCCGCCCCGGCGACGACGACGAGCGTGAGGAGCGAGCGCACGAGGTCCCGGCCGGGGGCGGCGCGCTGCTCCCAGGCCATCTTCGCCCCGGCCACCATCACCGAGAGCACGGCCATCGCCGCGGTGAACCACCACAGCGCGTTCTGCGTCGCCGCCGCCGGCCCGCCGCCGGAGGCCACGAACCGCTCGGGCGGGACGAGCGCGCTGACGATGGCCGAGGCGGACGAGACGAGGATGACGGCGCCGAGGACGACGCCGAGGCGCCCCAGCTGACCCTCGGCCTCCCCGCGCCGGCCCTTGAGGGCCATCGTCGCGCCGAGGGCGATGATCGACATCACCGCGACGCCGAGCGAGACCCACAGCACCCAGGAGAGGACGGTGTTGACCGTCTCCACGCTCCCGGGCGCCACCTCGCCCGGGGCGACCACCGGGGCGTCGCCGTCGGTGAGCGACGGCGTGACGATCGACGTCCACATCGTCCCCAGCGAGCCGAGCGTGGTGTCGAGCGCCTCGCGCACGGCGCCGGCGAGCTGCTCGAGCGCTCCCGTGCCGCCGTCGGTGGTCCAGCTCGAGGTGGTGCAGGCGACGTCGAGGGGGTCGCAGCCGGTCCGGGTGCTCATCAGGCCCCCGACCAGACGGTGTAGCCCGCGAGGTTGGGGATCTGCGCGGGCGGTGTGGGCAGCGTGCCGATGTCGGTGAGGCGGACCTTCCAGTCCCCGCCCTGCCAGAGGAGGTCGACGACGAAGCTGCCCAGGGCGCCGTTGTCCAGGCCCAGGGCGATGTCGACGCTCGCCGAGGCGCCGTCGTAGGCGATGACGTGGAAGCCGCGGATCTGGTACCGGGCGACGGTCGCCGGCAGCGGGACGGGCGCGGGGGCCGGCGGGGCTGTCGTGGCGGCGGCGCCCGTGGCGTCCGTGGCGGCGGCGGTGGGCGTCGCGGTTGTTGCGGCTTCGGCGGCTGAGTCCGCTGCGGACGCGGCCGCGTCCGCGGCCTCGGCGTCGAGGCGTGCCAGGGCGGCGTCACGGCCGGGCCCGGTCGCGGTGAGCTCCGCCGTCGTGCGCGGGAGGAGGGCGTCGACCGACCCCATCGCGACGATGTTCGCCGCGGCGAGCAGCGCGCCGGTGGGGCTCTGGGCGTAGCAGGACCGGAAGCCGTCCGGCTCCTTCACGCCGGGGCCGGTCCCCGGCAGGGCCGGGGCGGCCACCGTGCCCACCAGCTCCCAGGCCACGCCCTCGGGCGCCCGGGTGACCGTGCCGTCCGTCTGCGCCGGGCCCATGCCGCAGAAGCTCGGCTCGCCCGCGGCGGCGGGGTCGGCGGGGTCGGCGGTGCCGTCGGTGCCGGCCGGCGGCGCGGCGCCGGTGGCGCCGTCGCCGGTCTCGCCGTCGTCGGCGGGTCCGTCCGTCGCACCGTCCGTGCCTGCGGTCGGCTCGCCGGTGGGATCGCCGGTGGTGGGGCCGCCGGGCTCGCCGGTGGGATCGCCGGTGGCGGCGGTCCCGTCCGGCCCGGCGGTCGCCGACGCCGATGCGGCCGGCGGGGCGCCGTCGTCGCGCCGCTCGTTCGCGACGGCGAGCCACACGCCGAGGACGACGACGGCCACGACGAGGACCGCGGAGACGAGGAAGGCCGGCCGAGCCCACACGCTGCGGTCGTCGAGGTCGTCGGCCATGGGGCGCCTGCTCAGGCGAGGGCTCCGACGAGGAAGTACGACGCCGAGATGACGATGACCCCGGCCAGGGCCATGCCGATGCGGCCGAGGTGCTCCCCGCCCTCACCGCGGCGGGAGCTGATGCCCATCATCGCGCCGGCGACGATGAGGCCGAGGACGCAGATGCCCAGGGCGATCCACTTGGTCCACGCCAGGACCTCGAGGAACCCCTCGGTCCCGGGCGGCGCCTCGCCCTCGCCGGGGTTGGGCACGTTGGCGAGGATGGACAGGACGGCGGAGGGCAGCACCATGTGCTCAGACCCCCCGGCCCGGAAGGAGCGAGTCGAGGTCGTGGATCAGCCGGGTGAGCTCGCGCGGGACGGGCCGCGGCTCGTCGCCGAGGCGCCAGGCCTCGACCCACGGCAGGTGCCACACCCGCGGCACCCCGCCGCTGACGAGGTCGGCGAGCTCGCGCAGCGCCCGGGGGAGACGGCCGGGGGCGTCGGCGAGCAGGACGAGCCCGACGAGCGTCACGCCGGGCACCGAGCCCGAGGCCCACTGGGTGGCGGCGAGCTGGGTGGCGCGCAGGCCGGTGAGGTGGGTACGGGCGACGAGGACGACGTCCTGCGGGCGGGAGAGGTCCGAGGGCACGGGCCAGGCGTGCCCGGCTGCGGCCGAGCCCGCGACCGCGCCGGCCAGGGTGGTCTCCCCGGCGCCGCCGTGGGTGCCGAGCCACCACGGGGCGGCGCGCTCGTGGCGCTCGCGGGCGGCCAGGCCCTCGGCGGGGGCGCGGACGCCGCGCTGGGGCGTGGCGGGGCCGGTGGGCAGCGGGAAGTAGTCGCCGGCCGCGGTCGAGCGTGCCCTTGTCCCTTCCGGGTGCCTGCCCATACCAACCCCAATCGCGCCGACACCTGCCCGGTGCACCAGTACGGACACCCATCATGCGTCCTTCTGGGATCATCGTGTCGTAGAACGGGATGCGAGCACAGAGGTAAGTGGTCCCGATCTGGCCCCCAAAATGAGGGAGCGTGCGAGCGATGGGCTCGGTGCGTGCGGGCAGGGCGGCGGTGTCGCTGCTGCTCGCGGGCGCGCTCCTCGGTGCGTGCTCGGACGAGCCCTTGCCCCCGGCGCCGTCGGCGCCTGGCACCGGCACCGCCGCTCCCGCGCCGCTGCCGGCGGTTCCGACCGCGACCGGCGAGCCCATGGAGGGTGAGCTCGGCTCGGCGACGGGGGCGCCCGCCCCGGTCTGGGACGAGGAGTCACGGGCCGCCGCCGTCGCCACCGCGACCGAGGTGATGACCGCCTACGCCCGGCCCGCCCTCGACCCGGACACGTGGTGGGGAGAGTTCTCGCGCTTCCTCAGCCCCGCCGCCCAGCAGGACTACCAGTGGGTCCAGCCCGCCTCGATCGCCGCCACGTCGGTCGGGCCGGGGCCGGCCGCCCTCGTCGACGAGTCCAGCGTCTACCTCGCCCGGGTCGAGGTGCCCACCGACGCCGGGACGTACCGGGTGCTCCTCAGCCGCCAGGACGGGCCCACGCCGTGGCTCGTCGAGCGCGTCGAGCCGCCCGAGGGGGTGGTGTGATGCGCCTCGGTGCCAGGACGGTCGTCACGCTCCTCGTCGGGTTCCTCGTCGCCTCGCTCGTGGGGCTCGTCGGGCTCGTGCTGTACATGGACGCCGACCGCTCCCCGCTGGCGGACTGCAACGTCACCGGAGGGTCGGTGCGGATCGTCGACGCCGCCGGGGTCGAGACCGCCGAGATCTCCGGGTACAGCGGCGTCCAGCTCGCCAACGCCGCGGCGATCGTGAACGCGGGCGCTGACCTCGGCCTCGGCGCCCGGGACCAGACCATCGGCGTCATGACCGCGATGGGGGAGTCCGGCCTGCAGGTGCTCGACCACGGCGACGCCGTCGGCCCCGACTCCCGCGGGCTGTTCCAGCAGCGCGACAACGGCGCCTGGGGCACCTACGAGCAGCGGATGGACCCCACCGCGTCCGCGACCATGTTCTTCCAGGCGCTGTCGCGACTGCCGGACCGGTGGTCGCTGCCCCCGACGATCGTCGCCCACCGCGTGCAGATCAACGCCGACCCCTACCACTACGAGCGGTACTGGCCGGCCGCCGTCGCGGTGGTCACCGGCCTGGCCGGTCAGGACCTCGATGCGATCGCCACCCTCGCCGGACCCTCCCCCTGCAGCGCCATCTCCGCGGCCGGGCTGACCGCCGACGGCTGGACCGTCCCCCTGCTGGGCACCGTGCGCTACACGTCGGCGTTCGGGATGCGGGTGAACCCGGTCACCGGGGTGCGCCAGCTCCACTCCGGCGCCGACCTCGCCGCCCCGGACGGCACCCCGATCTACGCCGTCGGCCCGGGGGTCGTCACGATCGCGGGACCCTCGACAGGGGGAAACACCGGTTACATGGTGGCGGTCGACCACGGCGGCGGGGTGCAGACGAGGTACGTCCACCCCTGGCCGTCCGGCATCCTCGTGCGTGTGGGGGACCAGGTGACCGCCGGTCAGCAGATCGCCCGCGTGGGGTCCTCCGGCAACTCCACCGGCCCGCACCTGCACTTCGAGGTCCGCGTCAACGGCATCCCGGTCGACCCGATCCCCTTCATGGGGCAGCTCGGCGTCGGGCTGGCCGTGTAGGGCGGTGCGGCACGTCCCTCCGACGCCGGGGACGTTCGTGCCGCGCCGCGGACCTTTCTGCTGGCGCTGGACGTTCGGGCCGCGTCTGGGGACGTCCGGGCCGCGCCGGCGCGCCGGGACCGGGGTGTTGCTTAGGCGCCTGTTGGCCGATCGGGAATCGTGCTCGGCCCGGTGATCGCAGTGCTCGTTCCTGTTGCAGGCGTTCGTTCCAGCTGTAGGTGTTCGTAGCTGTTGCACGCGTTCGATTTGCCGACGGGTGCGCATGAACCGGACACGGAAGACGCCGGGCCGAACGGAACGTCCGTTTGGCCAACAGTGCTCACACATGGATCAGGTCGGAGACCTCGCCCTTGCCGTCGACAGCCCTCGCCCCGGTCTGTGGCGGTGGCAAGGGCGGTGGTGCAGCAACCCCCGAGGATCTCGTCGTGGGACGCCTTGACGCCCTGTCGTAACCTCGGGACATGTCCAACGAAGGGCACACCGGCGTGACGACGGCGGGCGTGGACGCGCCCCCCCGACGTCCCGCCCCTGAGGTCCCGGCCGGCACCGGCGAGAACCCGCCCAGCCCGGCACACGGCGCCTCCGCCCCTACCGCGTCCCTGTCCGCCCCCGAGCTGCACGTGCCGGTCCACCCCGTCCGGGTCGTCACGGCCGCGAGCCTCTTCGACGGCCACGACGCCGCCATCAACATCATCCGGCGCATCCTGCAGTCGCAGGGCTGTGAGGTCATCCACCTGGGGCACAACCGGTCCGTGGCCGAGGTGGTCGACGCCGTCGTCCAGGAGGATGCCCAGGCGGTCGCGGTCTCGTCCTACCAGGGCGGGCACCTGGAGTACTTCGCCTACCTCGTCGACCGGCTCGGCGAGGTGGGCTGTGGCCACGTGCGGGTGTTCGGCGGCGGCGGGGGCGTCATCGTCCCGGAGGAGATCGCCGTCCTCGCCGAGCGCGGCGTGCGGATCTTCTCCCCGGCGGACGGGCAGCGCCTGGGCCTGCCCGGCATGGTCAACACGATCGTCGCGGCCGCCGACGTCGACCCCCTGGAGGCCGCCGAGGGCAGTCCCCCCGCGCGGGACGACCGACGCGCGCTCGCCCGCACGATCACCGCCCTCGAGCTGGGCCGGCTCGACGACGCGGCGCTGACCGCCCTGCGCGCCGCCGGGTCCGCCCGGCCGGCCGCGGTCCTCGGCATCACCGGGACCGGCGGGTCGGGCAAGTCCTCCCTCACCGACGAGCTCGTCCGGCGCCTGCGCCTGGACCAGGGCGGCGACCCGCGGGTCGCCGTCCTCGCCGTCGACCCCACCCGGCGTCGTGGCGGCGGCGCCCTGCTCGGCGACCGCATCCGCATGAACGCCCTCGACGAGGGCACCTACTTCCGCTCCATGGCCACCAGGGGGGCCGAGCTGCCCCCGGCGCTGGACGACGTCGTCCTGGCCTGCCGGGCGTGGGGCGCCGACGTCGTCGTCGTCGAGACGCCGGGGATCGGCCAGGGTGACGCGGGCATCGTCGGCCACGTGGACGTGCCCGTCTACGTCATGACGCCGGAGTTCGGGGCCGCCAGCCAGCTCGAGAAGATCGACATGCTCGACCTGGCCGACGTCGTCGTCATCAACAAGTTCGAGCGGCGCGGCGCCGAGGACGCGCTGCGCGACGTGCGCCGACAGGTCGCCCGCAACCGGGAGATCTGGGACCCGTCCGCGGAGCTGCCGGTCTTCGGCACCATCGCCTCGCGGTTCAACGACGACGGCGTCACCGCCCTGTACCTGCACCTCCGCGACCGCCTCGTCGCAGCCGGCGCCCGCCTCGGACCCGGTCGGCTCGAACCGGTCCGCGGCCGGGTGTCCACCCGCGTCGCCCCGATCGTCCCCGCCCACCGGGAGCGCCACCTCGCCGAGGCGGCCGAGGCGGTCCGCCGTTACCACGACGACACCCGGCGGCAGGCGACGGCTGCCCGCCGGCTCCAGCGCCTGGAGGACGTCCGTGTCCAGCTCGCCGCGGACCAGGCCGACACCTCCGACATCGACGCGCTCCTCGCCGGTGCGCGGGCCGCCGTGGACGACGACGCCACCGCCCTTCTCGCCGGGTGGCCGGACGTCGCCGCGGCGGCGCAGGGCATCGAGCCGGCTCGCTCGCTCGCCGGCACCCCCGTCCCCCGGCTGGCGCTGCCCCGGCTGCACGACGACGGCGACCTCCTGGAGTGGCTACGGGCGGAGCACCTGCCCGGGCACTTCCCGTACACGGCCGGCGTCTTCGCCCGACGGCGCGTCGACGAGCACCCGGCCCGGATGTTCGCCGGCGAGGGTGACCCCGCCCGCACCAACCGGCGCTTCCACCTCCTCGCCGAGGGCCAGCCCGCGACCAGGCTGTCGACCGCCTTCGACTCGGTCACCCTCTACGGGTTCGACCCCGACGAGCGCCCCGACGTCTACGGCAAGGTCGGCAACTCCGGGGTCTCGGTCGCGACCCTCGACGACATGAAGGCCCTCTACGACGGGTTCGACCTGTGCGCACCGGACACCTCGGTGTCCATGACGATCAACGGACCTGCCCCGGCGGTCCTGGCGATGTTCCTCAACACCGCGATCGACCAGCGCCTGGCGGCGTTCGAGCGCGAGCACGGCCGCGCGCCCGGGGCGGAGGAGGCGGCGGAGGTCCGAGCCGCGGCGCTTCGCGACGTGCGGGGCACGGTCCAGGCCGACATCCTCAAGGAGGACCAGGGCCAGAACACCTGCATCTTCTCCACCGAGTTCTCCCTGCGGTGCATGGCCGACGTCCAGGAGTGGTTCATCGCCCACCAGGTGCGCCGCTTCTACTCCGTCTCCATCAGCGGCTACCACATCGCGGAGGCCGGGGCGAACCCCATCACCCAGCTCGCCTTCACCCTCGCCAACGGCCTGACCTACCTCGAGGCCTACCTGGCCCGCGGCATGGCCGTGGACGACGTCGCCCCGAACCTGTCGTTCTTCTTCTCCAACGGCATGGACCCCGAGTACGCGGTCCTGGGCCGGGTGGCGCGCCGGGTCTGGGCGATCGTCCTGCGGGAGCGGTACGGGGCGAACGAGCGCAGCCAGCGGCTGAAGTACCACGTCCAGACCTCGGGGCGGTCCCTGCACGCCCAGGAGATGGCCTTCAACGACATCCGCACCACGCTGCAGGCCCTCATCGCGCTGAACGACGCCGCCAACTCCCTGCACACCAACGCCTACGACGAGGCCGTCACCACCCCCACGGAGGAGTCGGTGCGCCGGGCCCTGGCCATCCAGCTCGTCATCGGCAAGGAGTGGGGCCCGTCGATGAACGAGAACCCCAACCAGGGCTCGTTCCTCCTCACCGAGCTCACCGAGCTGGTGGAGGAGGCGGTGCTGGCCGAGCTGGAGCGGATCTCGGCACGCGGCGGCGTCCTCGGCGCCATGGAGACCGGCTACCAGCGTGGCCGGATCCAGGACGAGTCGATGCTCTACGAGCGGCGCAAGCACGACGGGTCGCTGCCCGTTGTCGGCGTCAACACCTTCGTCGCGCCCGACCGGCCCGCCGGCGAGCCGGACACCGCGCACGGACCGCGCCCGCTCTCGCGCTCCACGGAGGAGGAGAAGCGGGGCCAGATCGCCCGGCTCCGGGACTTCCGGTCCCGGCACTCCGCGGAGCGGTCCGCTGCTCTCGAGCGGCTCCGCCGGGCCGCGCTGGCCGGGGACAACGTCTTCGACGTCCTCATGGACGCCGTGCGGGTGTGCTCGCTGGGGGAGATCACGCAGGCGCTGTTCGACGTGGGGGGCCGCTACCGGCGGAACGTGTAGGTGGGGCCGCCGGCCGCCGGCGGGCGGGTAGGTTCCGGCCGCGGGCCCAGAGCGTCAACGCGCCGAGTGGCGCCCGGTCGCGCGCGCCTCCGCCGCCCGCGCCTCCGCCGCCTCCTCGGCCGCCTGGGCCTCCGCCGCCTCCTCGGCGAGGCGCTGCTCGCGCCGGGCGACGAGCACGTCCGGGAGATTCCGAGCCAGGGCGTCCCCGTCGCGGCCCTTGACGGTGGGGACGCCGTGCTCGGCGTTGGCGTTGCGCAGCGGGTTCGGCTCCTCGATGGGCTCGGCCGTGCCGTGCGAGAGGACCTGCTCCGCCGGGGTCAGCTCGCGGATCGCGATGGCCGCCACGTGGCGGGGGTGCTCGCGGGCGACCTCGTCGTAGACCATCGGGTCGTGCTGGCCGTCGTCGCCGACGAGCAGCCACCGGATGTCGGGGTAGGTGATCATGAGGTTCCGCAGCTGGGTGCGCTTGTGCTCCACGCCCGAGCGGAACAGGCCGGTCGGTGTCGGCCCCCAGTCGGTCATGAGCATCGGACCCTCGGGGTAGCCGTGGGTCCGCATGAACCGGCGCAGGTTCGGCACGGTGTTCCACGCTCCGGTCGAGAGGTAGAAGACCGGCGCCGTGGGGTTCTCCTCCAGGACAGTGCGGTAGAGCTCGGCCATCCCCGGCACCGGCTTGCGGGTGGTCGTGTGGCGAACGAACGTGTTCCACGCGGCGATGAACGCGCGCGGGAGCATCGTGACCATGATCGTGTCGTCGATGTCGGAGACGATGCCCGCACGCACCTCGGGGTCCACCACGAGCACCTTCGCGGTGACGGGCTCGGCGGCCCGCGCCTCGAGGACCACCTCGTGCCAGCCGGGCTCGAGGCCGTGGTCGCGGACCATGACGTCGATGTAGCCCCCGCGGTCCGTGGTCGTGCGGATCACCTGCCCGCCCGCCCGCACGACGACGGGCAGGAAGCCCGGCTGCGCCGTGAAGAACGAGCGCCAGCCGCGCTGGGCCTCGGCGGCGACGTTGATCGGCCCGACCGGGGCGATCTCCTCGCCCTCGTCGCCGGCCTCACCCGGGTCCGACATCACCACCCGGCCGAGCACGTGCAGGCTCTGGACGGAGCCGTAGCCCGTCAGGCCGATGGTGCGCGGGCGCCAGCCCTTGCTGCGGAGGTACCGGACGGAGCTGCGGTTGACGGCGTCGTCGATCGTGCCGGCGATGCGGGAGAGGCCCATGGAACCCCAACGTAGACGGACCGCGCCGCCCGGGCATGCCGAAGGGCGACGCGGTCCGTCCGGGCGGTGCCGCCCGCGGTCCGGAGCTGTCAGACCGGGTCGTTGGGGCCTCGCACGCGGCGGTCGTCGTGCCGCTCGACGTACTCGGTGTGCCGGGTGTTGGTGCGCTGCTGGTGCATGATCAGCGACGCGATCAGCCAGATCACACCGGCGACCATGAGGATGTAGCCCACCATCGTCAGGTCCACGCCGGAGATCATGTCCGCGATCGCGAAGGACAGGATCGCGCCGAGCGCGATGAGGAAGATGCTGCCTCCGATGCCCATGCGTCGTTCCTTTCGTCTGGACCCGACGGCGCGGGTCGCCCGGACCCGACGGCGCGGGTCGATACCCCAGTGTTGCGCTGCCGACCCGCCACCGCACCCGGAGAGCTCGCTCGGCGACGCGCGCCGCACCCGGAGCGACCTGCTGCGATGCTTGCCGCATGACCGAGACGACGCAGCGCATCCCGCCCGGCCCCGGCGAGGAGTCCGTGTGGGACTACCCGCGCCCACCGCGCGTGGAGGCGACGTCCGCGCTGGTCGAGGTCGTCCTCGGCGGCGAGCTGGTCGCCCGGACCACCTCGGCGCTGCGGGTGCTCGAGACCAGCCACCCGCCCACGTACTACCTCCCCGCCGCCGACTTCGCGGCCGGCGCCCTCGTCCCCGCGGAGGGCTCCTCGGTGTGCGAGTGGAAGGGACGGGCGGCGTACCTCGACGTCCGGGGCGGCGGGCGGGTCGCGGCGCGCGCCGCATGGCACTACCCCGACCCGACGCCGGCGTTCGCGGTGCTGCGCGAGCATGTCGCGCTCTACCCCGGTGCCATGGACGAGTGCCGCGTCGACGGCGAGGTCGCCCGCCCGCAGCCGGGCGGGTTCTACGGCGGCTGGATCACCTCGGGCGTCGTCGGCCCGTTCAAGGGTGGGCCCGGCACCTGGGGCTGGTGACCCCGGGACACCTCCACCCACCCCCCGAGCGAGGTCCGGGCGGCCTCGAGCACCGCTTGCAGGAGCACCGCGTCGGCGGCGTCGACGGTCACCGGCGTCCCGTGGCGCACGGCGGAGGCGAGTTCGGTACGCAACCGCGTCCAGCACCTGTCCTGATCCATGCCCGCGGTGTCCCAGCGCACCGTGCCGTGGGCGGAGAGCAGCTCCACCCGCGTGACCGGCGGGTCGACCGCCACCGCAGCGGAGAGGACCGACTGGACGACAGCGCCGTCCAGGTGTCGGGTGGTGAGGGACAGGTAGCGAGTCGGCTCACCCTCCGTCCTCACGGCCACGACCGGCCCGGCCGCGGCCTGGACGACGTCGAGGAGGTGCGGTCCGATGTCGAGCAGCATCCCGTCCGGCTCGGTCCGCCAGGTGCCGGAGCCGAGGAAGCCGCCCGGCAGCAGCCCGCCGTGCAGGTAGGCCGCCTGCCCGCCGGACAGCGGCCCGCGGTCACGGAGATCGGCGGCGGCGTCGAGGAAGTCCCGCGTGCGCGGGTGGTACCGGCGCGTCAGCGCCACGATCGTGGGCACCCCCGCCTCCCGCACGGCGTCGGCGACACGGCGCGCCGCGGTGAGGGACTCGGCCAGGGGCTTCTCCAGCAGCAGTGCCCGTCCCGCCCGGGCGGCCACCGGCGCCATCGCCGACTGGACGGAGGGCGGCACGGCGAAGTCGACCGCCTCGCACCCGGCGAGGAGGTCCTCGAACCGCGGCACGGATGGCACGCCCAGGTCTCGGGCCAGCGCGGCAGCGGCCTCCGGCCGGCGAGCCCAGACCCCGGTCAGGCGGGTCGGGCCGGGCGCGACGTGCATCGGGCCGTGGACCAGGCAGGCCCACCGGCCGCTGCCCACCAGCCCGACGCGGACGGGCTCGGGCTCGGCCGTCACGACAGGCTCGCCTCGATGGCCGCCGGGGAGTAGACGCGTCCGGCGACGGCGTGGGCCATGCCGATCACCGCGGAGTCGGTCCCGAGCCCGCTGAGCCGGACGTCGAGGTTGCGGGTGGCCCGCGGGAGGGTGAGCGGGTAGAGAGACTCACGCACCCCCGCCAGGAGCGGCGCGGTCGCGAGGTCGCCACCGAGGACCAGCACCGCCGGGTTGAGCATGGTGACGACGGTGGCCATCACCTGGCCCACGAGCCGGCCCGCGGTGCGGACGCCATGGGCCGCGACGAGGTCGCCGGCGTCGAGGAGCCGGCGCACGTCCCGGCCGGAGCGGGCCTCGCGGCCCGCCGCCCGCAGCGACTCCGCCACCGCGTGCCCGCTCGCCACCGCCGCCAGGCAGCCGTGGGACCCGCACCGGCACACCGCGTCCATGTGCTCGACCAGGCGCACGTGCCCGATGTCGCCCGCGCCGCCGTCCACGCCGCGGTACACCTCCCCGTCGAGCACGATGCCGGTGCCGATCCCGGTGGAGACCTTGACCAGGACGACGGACGGGCAGTCGGGGTAGTGGGCGGCGTGCTCGCCCAGCGCCATCGCGTTCGCGTCGTTCTCCACGACGACCGGCACCGGGAAGGTGTCGTGGAGGTGCTCGGCCACGGGGTAGGCGTCCCAGCCGGGCATGATGGGCGGCTCGCTCGGCCGGTTGGTGCGGGGGTCCACGGGCCCCGGGACCGAGATTCCCACACCCGCCAGGTCGGACGTCGTCAGTCCACGGCGCCGCAGGATGGTCCTCATCGACTCCTCGATCGCCTGGAGCACCGGGTCGGGACCGCCGTCGACGGCGATGTCGAGCTGCTCGTCGTCCTGGAGGTCGCCGACCAGGTTGGTCAGCGCGACCCGGGTGTGGGTGGTGTCGACCACGGCGGAGAGCACCCTGGCGTGGTCGACGTTGACCCGCAGCTCCACCGGCCGCCGACCGCCGGTCGACCCGCGGGACCCGCCCTCCACCAGGAATCCGCCGTCGAGCAGCGCGTTGACCCGCTGCGCCACGGTCACCCGGGACAGGCCGGTGAGGTCCTGGATGTCGCCCCGTGTCTGGGCGAGACCGAGGCGGACGAGCTCGAAGACGTCCCCGACCCGCGAGCCGGGGGGGCGGCGGTGGCCGCCGCCGGCCACGGGCGGCACTGCCTCCGACGTCCGCCCGGGAGGCCTAGCCCTTGTCTGCGCCACTGGTGAGGCCCTCGGTCAGGGCACGCTCCGCGATGGAGTACAGGATGATGATCGGCACGGTCAGGAGGACGGAGCCGGCCATGAGGATCGTCTTGGGCACCTCGATGCCGCTGGCGAGCTGGGACAGGCCGAGCGAGACCGTCCACAGCGGCGGCTCGGCGGTGAGGAACAGCAGCGCGAACAGGAACTCGTTCCACGCGATCATGAAGATGTACAGCGCGGTCGACATGATCGTCGGGCGGGCGAGCGGCAGGGTGATCAGCCACATGATCTGGAACCGGTTCGCCCCGTCGACCCGCGCCGCCTCCTCGATCGTCACGGGGATCGTGTTGAAGTAGTTGCGGAGCATGTGGATGGACACCGGGATGGTCAGCGCGACGTACACCAGCACCAGGCCGACGTGGGACTGGCGGATCCCCAGCGCCGACAGGCCGACGAAGAGCGGGATCGCCAGGATGATCGCGGGGAAGAGGTAGACCGCGAAGTACGTCGAGTTGACCTGGTTGCGCCCCCTGAAGGTCATCCGGGAGACCGCGTAGGCCGCCGGCACGACGACGACCAGCGTGAGCAGCGTCGTCACGAACGAGACGAACGCCGAGTTGCGCATGAACCGGGCGAAGCCCTGGCCGCCCTCGCTCGTCGGTGCCAGGACGGAGGAGTAGGTCTGGGTGGTGAGCTCTTCGACGGGGACGAAGACCCGGCCGGGGTGGAGCAGCAGCTGCTCGATCGGCACGAAGCTCATCATGGCCATGTAGTAGAACGGGAAGACGGAGGCCAGCGTCAGGACGACGATCGTCACCCAGCGCAGGACACCGAAGGTGCGCCGCTCCACCGACAGCCGGCTCATGTCAGCTCCTCCCGCCGGGCGACGATGCGCATGTAGAAGACCAGGAACACAGCCATGATCACGGCCAGGACCAGGGCCGTGGCTGCGGCGCCGCCGACGTCGAAGCTGCCGATGAGCTGGTTGTAGACGCGCACGGCGGAGACCTCGGTGCCGGCGGTGCCGCCGGTGAGGAGGAAGACGTCGTCGAACTTGTTGAAGGTCATGATCAGACGGAGGACCGACAGCAGCGCGATGGTCGGCATGAGCTGGGGCAGCACGATGTGGCGGAAGTTCTGCGACGGCGTGACGCCGTCGACCAGCGCCGCCTCCTCGATCTCGCGCGGCAGCGCGGAGAGGCGCGCGGTGAGGAACATGAAGGCGAAGGGGAAGTACCGCCAGATCTCGAACCCGACCACGGTGAGGAACGCGAACGGCGCCCGGCCGAGGAAGTCGATCGGCTGGTCCCAGCCGAGGAACCGGGTGCCGTAGTGGTTGATGATCCCGTACTGCGGGTTGAGCATGACCTCCCACACGAACGTCACGGCGACGACCGGCGCGACGTAGGGCAGGAGCATGAACGACCGGAGCGCCCCGCGGCCCCGGAAGGAGTTGCGGAAGGCGAGTGCGGCGATCAGCCCGACGGCGATCGACCCGGCCGTGGTGGAGACGGAGTAGACGACCGTCGTCCACAGGGACCTCCAGAACCCGGCCGAGGTGAGCGTGTCGGTGAAGTTCTCCAGGGTGAAGGTGCCGAAGAGCCTTCCGTCGGCCAGGTCCCGGAAGCCCAGGTCCTGGAAGGCGAGGATCGCGTTCCACAGCACCGGCACGAGGATGACGGCGATGATGATGACCGTCGCCGGCGAGACGAGGATCCACGCGTCGCGGGTGTCGCGCCGCGTGGCGACCGACCGCCGGGGACGCGTCGGACGCGTCCCCGGCGGTGCCGCGGTGGTGGCGACCATCAGCCGACCCCGGCGGCGATCTCTTCCACGGCGGCCTGCGCCCGCTCGGCGGCACCGGCGGCGTCCAGGGAACCGGCGCCCATCTCGGCGACCGCCTGGGAGATCGGCAGCTCGGTGATCGTCGGGCCGAGGATGGCGCCCTGGCCCTGCGGGATCGCCCACCGGTCGACCCGCTCGGCCACGGAGGTGATCTGCTCCATGGTGGCCTCGTCGTAGATCTCGCTCAGCGGCGCGAAGGTGTCCACCCCGGCCTCGAGCTCAGCCCAGCCGTCGGTGTAGGCGGTCGGGTCCTCCTCGTTGCCCACCCGGACCGGGAACTTGCCCTCGGGGGCCATGTCGAGCCAGTCGAGGTAGCCCGTCGAGAGCATGTACTCGATGAACTGCTGCGCCTCCTCGGTGGCGGCGCCGTCCATGACCGTCCACGAGGTGACCTCGCCGTAGGAGGCGCCCTCGCCGTCGGGACCGGCGACCGAGCTGACGATGCCGGTGTTCTCGGCGAGGAAGCCCGGGTCGTCCGCGCACTCCGGGCACGCGGGCAGGGCGTCGTTGCGCAGACCCGCGAGCTCGTCGAGCAGGAACGTCGACCACATCGTCATGGCCGCCTGGCCGGCGAAGTACGTGGCGCGGGTCGAGTCGACGGTCTGGGTGCCGCTGGGGGAGTAGTCCTGTGCGAGCGCCTGGTAGAGCTCCCACGTGGCCAGGCACTCCGGGGAGTCGAGCGTGGCGTTGCCGCCGTCGTCGACGAGCTGGCAGTTGTTGCCCAGGGCGAGCGACTCGAAGGTCTGGGAGGTGAAGACGTCGGCCGGGTCGGTGGCGAGGGTGATGCCGAACATCCCGTCCTTGGTCAACGCCTCGGCCGCGGCCTCGAGGGACTCGTACGTGTCCGGGGGCTCCAGCCCCTCGGCCTCGAAGAGGTCCGTCCGGTAGACGAGGATCTGCGTCCAGGCGTCGGAGGGAACGGAGAGCTGGCGGTCGCCGTCCCGGGTGAGCTCGAGGGCCGACTCCTCCCAGGTGTCCGCCCCGAGCGCCTCCACGACGGCGGCGTTCGCGTCGACGTCGATGAGCTCCTGGTCGTCGAACTGACGCACGTACGCAAGGGAGAGGGCACCCATGACGTCGGGCAGCTCGCCGCCGATGGCGCCGGACTGGACGAGCTGGGGCGCCTGGCCCTCGTCGATGCCGACGAGCTCGACCTCGATGCCGGTCTCCTCGGTGAAGGCGTCGACGATGCCCTGCGTGACCTGCATGCGGTCGGGAAGGTTCTCCAGGGACCACACGGTCAGGCCCTCACCGGCGCCGCCACCGCCGTCGTCGGTGGCGCGGTCGTCGCCGTCACCACCTCCGGAACATGCGGTGAGAACCAGTGCTGCTGAGGCGATCAGGGCCACGGGCACGGCCCCGCGCCGCCGGTATGGCGACATGGCTGCTCCTCTCTGAGCGGTTGCGCATGATCGTACCCACTTATGAAAAGATGGCAATCTAAAGATGTCGAAGTGTTATGCTCAAGTCGGTCGGCCTCCCTCCCGGAACCGGCTGTCGAGTCGCACGGAGAGGTGCGAGGTGCCTGACGTCCTCCGGTTCGCCGCCCCCTACCACGTCGACCTGGTCGACCTGGCGTCGCCCGCGCCGGCACCGGGGGAGGTGCGCGTCGCCACGATCGCCTCGGGCATCTCGGCCGGCACCGAGCTGACCGCGTTCCGGGGGACCAACCCGTACCTCACCGCGACGTGGGACCCTCACCTGCGGCTCTTCGACCACGGGGCGCAGGCGCCGGCGTACCCGGTTCAGGGTTGGGGATACTCCGAGGTGGGGCGTGTCGTCGAGGCGCCCGGCGAGGCGGACGACCTGACACCGGGTGACGTGGTGTGGGGGATCTGGGGGCACCGCGCCGAGGCGGTCCTGCCGGCCTCCAGCCTGCGGGGGCGTCGGCTGCCGGCGGGCACGGACCCCGTCGTGGGCTGCTTCGCCCGGGTCGCGGCGATCGGCCTCAACGCGGTGCTCGCCGCGGACGCCGGGGTCGGCTCGACGGTGGTGGTGGTCGGGCAGGGCGTCATCGGGCTGCTGGCCACGCGGTTCGCGGTGCTGTCCGGTGCCCGGGTGATCGCGGTGGACGGCATCGACGCCCGGTTGGAGCACGCGCGGGCCTACGGCGCGGCCGAGGTTCTCCACCCGACGCCGGACCTCGCCCGCCGGTTGCGCGACCTGACCGGGCCCGGCGGGGCCGACGCCGCCATCGAGCTGTCCGGCACGCACCCCGGACTCGCCGAGGCGGTTCGTGCGGTCGGGCCCGACGGACGGGTCGTCGCCGCCGGTTTCTACCAGGGCGAGGTGGCAGGGCTGCGGCTGGGGGAGGAGTTCCATCACAACCGTGTTCAGCTGCTCGCCTCCCAGATCGGTTCCGTGCCGCAGCGGCTCGCGGCCCGCTGGGACCCGGCCCGGCTCCACCGTGCGGCCATGGAGGCCGTGGTCTCCGGCCGGGTCGACGTCCTCCCGCTGGTCACCCACCGGTTCCCCCTCGCGCGTGCCCAGGAGGCCTACGAGCTGCTGGACACCGGCGGGGACCAGGTGCTGCAGGTGGTGCTGGAGACGTGATGCGGTTGTGCGTGCAGGAGCAGCACCTGCCGGGGACGGGCATGGCGGAGAAGTGGGCCGTGGCGAGCGGGTGGGGCTTCACCGGCATCGAGCTGCGCGGGAAGGGCGACCACGCCCTCGCGGCCCGGCTGCCGGAGCTGCGCCGGGCTCGGGACGCCGGGGTCGTCATGCCGACCGTGTGCGTGGAGATGGACCACTTCGTCGGTGACTTCGACGCCGGCCGGCGTGAGGACGCCGTCGTCCAGCTGTGCTCCCAGCTCGACGTCATGGCCGAGCTCGGCGGGACGGGGGTGACGACGCCGGCCTCCTGGGGCATGTTCTCCACCCGGCTGCCTCCGTTCGTCCCGCCACGAACCCCCGAGGAGGACCGGGCCGTGCTGGTGGACACGCTCGGCCGGGTCGCCGCCCACGCCGAGCGGGTCGGGACGACCCTGCTGCTGGAGCCGCTCAACCGGTACGAGGACCACATGGTCAACCGCCTCGACCAGGGCGTGGCCGTCGTCGACGCCGTCGGCTCGCGCGCCCTGCGGCTGACCGCCGACACGTACCACATGAACATCGAGGAGACGGACATGGTCGACGCGCTCCACCGTGCCGCTCCCTACCTCGGTCATGTGCAGCTCTCGGACAGCAACCGGCTCGAGCCCGGGGCGGGACACCTCGACCTCGCCCCCCTGCTGGCGGTGCTGCGGGCGGACGGGTACGCGGGGGACCTGGCCGTGGAGTCCCGGCTCAGCGGTGCCGCCGCCGAGGTGCTGCCCCGCGCGGCGGCGCTGGTGCGGGAGCTGTGGTGAGCGGCGCGGCGCCGGGACCCGGCGGCGCCGCGGCGCTGGCCGCACGCCAGCTGTCGGGGAGCTGGACGGGCACCCACACGGTGCCCGCCGCCGGGCTGTACCCGCACCAGTGGAGCTGGGACTCGGCCTTCATCGCCGTCGGGCTGCGCCACGTCGCGCCGGACCGGGCGATGACCGAGCTGGAGACGCTCCTCGCGGCGCAGTGGGCCGACGGCCGCGTGCCGCAGATCGTCTACGACCTCGCGCGCGACGACGACTACTCGCCCGGTGCGCAGTTCTGGCGCTCGCGCGACCTCCCCGGCTCCCCGGCGGCGGCGACCGCCGGGTTCGTGCAGCCGCCCGTGCACGCCTGGGCCGCGCTGCTCGTGCACCGGGCGGCCCCGGAGCTCTCCCGCGCCCGAGGCTTCCTCGCGGGGGCCTACCCCCGGCTGGTCGCCTGGCACGAGTACCTCAGGACACGCCGCGACCGTGGCGGGGCCGGGCTGGCCGCCGTCGTCCACCCGTGGGAGTCCGGGACGGACAACTCGCCGCTGTGGGACGAGGCGCTGGCTCGTGTGCCGGACACCCCGCGGACGGCGATCCGGCGCCCGGACCTGGCGCACGCCGGGCCCGGGGAACGGCCCGGTGCCAAGGAGTACGCGCGCTACTACTGGCTGGCGGAGCGGTACCGCGACCACCGCTGCGACGATCGGGACCAGGGGCACCCGTTCGTCCTGGAGGACCCGGCGTTCAACGCCCTGTGGGCCCGGTCCGAGCTGGCGCTCGCGGAGATGGCCGGGGAGCTGCGCGCAGACCCGCGGCCGCACCTGGACCGGGCCGGTGAGATCGGCGGCTCGCTCGAACGGCTCTGGGACGAGGAGCTGGGGCTGTACGTCGCCCACGACGTCGTCGCCGACCGCCCCGCGCGACGGGCCACGGTCAACGGGCTCGTCCCGCTGGTGCTGCCCGACCTGCCCCGCGCCCGGACCCTGGTGGAGACCCTGCGCGGGCCGGGGTTCCTCGGCGCGGGCGCGGTCCTCGTGCCGAGCTACGACCTGCGGGCCCCGGACGCCGACCGCGCCCTCTACTGGCGGGGTCCCGCCTGGTTCAACATGACCTGGCTGGTGATCGACGGCCTCCGTCGGCACGGCGAGACGGCGCTCGCCGCGCACCTCACCGGGCCGTTCGTCGACCTCGCGGTGCGGGGCGGGTTCCCCGAGTACGTCGATCCCGTGGACGGCGAGCCGCACGGCACCCGCCACTTCAGCTGGACGGCCGCCCTCACCCTCGACCTCGCGGCGGGTGGCGGCGCCGGCGCGAGGGCGGACCGGTGAGCGGAAGCGAGGTCCTCGTCCGGGCCGGGACGATGCTGCTCGGCGGCCCGGACGGCTCGGTCGGGGAGGAGACGGGCGCAGCCCCGGCAGCCCCGGTGCCCCTGGAGGGGCTCTACGTCGCCGACACCAGGTGCCTCTCCCGATGGGTCCTCCGGGCCGACGGCGAGCCACTGGACCTGGCGGGCACCGTCCGCACGCCCGACCGGCGCACGGTCGCCCTCGTGCCCCGCACGCTGCGTAACGTCCCGCCCGGGTTCCTGCTTGTGCGCGAGCAGACCGCCCGGGCCGGCGGGCTGGGCGAGGTGCTGACGGTGAGGGCGGAGGGGGAGACGCGCGCGGTCGTGGTCCTCGACGCCCGGACGGACTTCGCGGACCCGTTCGAGCTGCGTTCGGACGGGCGCACCTACGACCACGAGGGAGCCCGGGCCGGAGCCGCCACCGTCGACGGCAGCGCGGAGCTCACCTTCGCGCGTTCGCGCGCGGGCCGGGCGTTCGCCAGGCTCGTGCTGATCCGTGCGGAGGCCGGCCCTGGCGGTGCGGTCGCCGTCGACCTGACCTCCGACGGGGCCCAGGTGGTGGGGGCCAGGCTCACCTGGGTCGTCGAGCTGCCGGCCGGGGGCACGGCGACGCTGCAGGTGGACGTCGACGCCGGGGACCCGGCCGACGGCCCCGCCGGTGCGGCGCACAAGCACCGGGCGGACCGGGGGGACGGGCCGCCGGAGCCGGCGCACGGCCCCGCGGCCGCTCCGGGTGAGCGGGACGCGACGACGGACATCGAGTGGCTGCGCCGGACCAGCCTGGCGGACCTCGACTGCCTCCTCATGCCCGCCCCGGGCGCCGCCCACCTGCTCATCCCCGCCGCCGGAGTGCCGTGGTTCCTCACCCTCTTCGCCCGCGACTCCCTCCTCACCGCCATGATGGTCCAGGCCGAGCGGCCCGCGATGCTCCCCGCCGTCGTCGAGGCGCTCGCCCTGCACCAGGGGTCCCAGGAGGACCCCGCCCGCGTCGAGCAACCGGGAAAGATCCCTCACGAGGTGAGGATCTCCGAGCTCGCCACCCTGGGGCAGGTGCCCTACGGGCGCTACTACGGCAGCGTGGACTCGACGGCGCTGTACCTCATGGGGCTCGGTCGCCTCGGCGCGGCGCAGGAGGGGCTCGTCCGGCACCTGGAGGGCAGCGCCCGCTCGGCCGTGGCGTGGCTGCGCGGGCCCGGCGGCCTGGACGAGACCGGTTTCGTCCGGTACGTTCCCGACCCGCGCGGCCTCCGGAACCAGGGCTGGAAGGACTCCTCGGGTGCGATCGCCCACCCGGACGCGACACCGGCTGACGGCGCGATCGCCCTGTGCGAGGTCCAGGGGTACACCTGGCGGGCCCTGGCGGACACGGCCCGGCTGGCGCGGACGGTGTGGGGGGACGCGTTCTGGGCCGAGGACCTCGAGACCGCGGCAGCCGCCCTGCGCGAGCGGTTCCGGGCCGCGTTCTGGCCCGCCGGGTCGGACTTCCCAGCCCTGGCGCTCGACGGCACGGGACGCCCCGTCACAACGCCGGCCTCGAACGCCGGTCATCTGCTGTGGTCCGGGATGCTCACGTCGGACGAGGCGCGGGTCGTCGGCGACCGGCTGCTCGGGCCGGGCTTCTTCACCGGCTGGGGCCTCCGGACGGTCGAGGCCGGTCAGGCGGTCTTCTCGGCGCTGTCCTACCACCGCGGGTCCGTGTGGCCGCACGACACGATGCTCGCCGCCGCCGGGCTCGCCGCGTACGGGCTCCACGACCAGGCGCGGCGGCTCGCGCGCGGCACGCTCGACGCCGCCCGGCACGTCGGCGGGCACCTGCCGGAGCTGTTCGGCGGCAACACCGCCGCTGACTTCCCGGCACCGCTGGTCTACGCCCGCGCCGGGGTGCCGCAGGCCTGGTCCGCGGCCGCCGGCGTCGTCGCCGCCCAGATCTTGGGGCGACACCCGCCGGCCGGCTGAGCCTCGAGCCTCAGAGGACCTTGGACAGGAACGCCTGGGTGCGCTCGTGGCGGGGGTTGGCCAGGACCTCGGTGGGGTCACCCTCCTCGACGATGGCGCCGTCGTCCATGAAGATCAGGCGGCTGCCGACCTCGCGGGCAAAGCCCATCTCGTGCGTGACGACCATCATCGTCATGCCCTCGCGGGCCAGGCCGCGCATGACCTCGAGGACCTCGCCGACGAGCTCCGGGTCGAGCGCGGAGGTGGGCTCGTCGAAGAGCATCATGTCGGGGTTCATCGACAGCGACCGGGCGATGGCGACCCGCTGCTGCTGCCCGCCGGACAGGTGGGCGGGGTGGGCGTCGGCGCGGTCGGCCAGGCCGACCCGCTCGAGCATCTCCCGGGCGACGCGGTCGGCCTCGGACCGGCTGCGGCGCAGGACCTTCTCCTGGGCGATGGTGAGGTTGCGCAGGACCGTCATGTGGGGGAAGAGGTTGAACTGCTGGAAGACCATCCCGATCCGGGTGCGGACCTCGTCGACGTCGACCTCGGGGTCGAGGAGGTCGACCCCCTCGATGCGGATGGACCCGCTGGTGGGCTCCTCGAGGAGGTTCACCGTGCGCAGCAGGGTGGACTTCCCCGACCCGGACGGCCCGACGACGCAGACCACCTCGCCGGTCTCGATCGTGAGGTCGATGCCCTTGAGCACCTCGTGGTCGCCGAAGCTCTTGTGCAGGTCCCGGATCTCGATGGCCGGGACGTCGGTGGTCGGGCTCATCGGGTCTTCGCCAGCTTCCTCTCGAGCACCGCGACCAGCCGGGTGAGCGGGATCGTGATGAGCAGGTAGAGCATCGCGGCCATCACCAGGGTGGTGCCGTTGGAGTTCACCGAGAGGCCGTCGCGCGCGAACGTGGTCAGCTCCTTGGTGAACACGGTCGAGCCGGCGATGAACAGCAGGGAGGTGTCCTTGAGCAGGAGCACGAACTCGTTGGTCATCGGCGGGATGATGATCCGGAAGCCCTGGGGTAGGACCACCGAGAGCATGGTGCGGGCGGGCGACATGCCGAGGGACCGTGCGGCCTCCGCCTGGCCCTTCGGGACCGCCTCGATGCCCGCCCGGATCACCTCGGCCATGTAGGCCGACGCCACGAGGATGAGCCCGACGAGGCCCGCGCCGACCTGGCCGCCGGGGACCTGCACGCCGAGCGCGATGGGGATGACGTACGCCATCGCGAAGATCGTCAGCAGGGCGGGCAGGCCGCGGAAGAGCTCGATGTACGCCGTCGCGAACCAGCGGTACGGCGGGACGGAGGAGAGCTTCATCAGCGCCATGACGACGCCGAGCACCACCCCGCCGACGAACGAGACCACCGTGAAGACGATGGTGTTCTTCAGCGCGATGGTGATGATCTGCGGGAACTGCTCCCGAGCGATGTCCACCCGCAGGAACTGGTTCTGGACCCGTGCCCAGTCCGTGGCGAGCACGACCGCCACCACCACGGCGAGGAACACCGCGTACATGACGCCGCGGGTCAGGCGGCGGCGGGTCGTCCTGCGCATGGCCATGGTTAGGACGCGTCGGTGGCGAAGTAGGAGTCGTAGATCTCCTGGTACGTGCCGTCCTCCCGGAGGCCGGCGAGGGACTCGTTGATCGCGTCGAGGAGCTCGGGGTTGCCGTCCTTGCTCAGCGCGAAGCCGTAGCTCTCGTCGGTGGCGTACTCCTCGACGATGACGAAGCCCTCGTCGTCCTGGGTGTGGACGACGTTGACGGGCAGGTCCTGGAGGATCGCGTCGATCTGGCCGGCCTGCAGCGCCGGCCACAGCTCGCCGTCGGAGGGGTACTCGACGATCTCGGTGCCCTCGGGGGCGTTCTCCTCGGTGTAGCTCTTCCCCGTGGTGCCCTGCTGGACGCCCACCGTCATCCCCTCGAGGTCCTCGATCGACTCGATGCCCGAGTCCGCCGGGACGAGGAGGGACTGCAGGGAGTCGTAGTAAGGCTCGGCGAAGTCGAGGTTCGCCTGCCGCTCCTCGGTGATGGTGATGGCCGAGGCACCGAGGTCGCACTGCCCCGCGGCGAGGACCGTGCCGGACTGCAGGGCGTCGAAGCTGACGTCCTCGACGGCGAGCTCGAGGCCCAGGTCGTCGGCGATGGCCTGCAGGAGGTCGATGTCGAAGCCGCTGTAGCCGCTGGGGGCGGAGGTGTCCTCGACCTCGAAGGGCGGGTAGGGCACGTCCGAGCAGGCGGTGAGGGTGCCGTCCGAGACGAGGTCGAAGCCGCTGGCCTCGCCCTCCGCGGCGGGCGTGTCCGCCTCGCCGCCGCCACAGGCGGCGAGAAGGGTCGCGGCGGCGAGGGCGGCGAGACCGTTGCGGAGCTGACGTGCGGACATGGGGGATACCTCCCGGTCGATCCTTCGGGCTGGCGCCCATGGAACCACGCTGGTGTTGCTCGGACGTTTCGGCGTGACCGTCCCGCGCGGGGGCCGCGACGCGCAGCGCATACTACGTGCCGCACCCGGACCCCGCGCGGGCGCTCGGAATGTGGGCGGCAGGAGCCCGCGTCGTCCCCGCGCGCGGCCGATGACATCCTGGGCCGGTGCTCACCATCTCCGCCGGCGCCTGGACCGCCCTGGCCGTCGGCGCCCTGCTCGTCGGGCTCGCCAAGACCGCGGTGCCCGGCGCGGGGACCATCTCCGTGGCGCTCTTCGCCGCGGTGCTGCCCGCGAAGGCGTCCACCGGCGTGCTGCTCGTGCTGCTCATGGTCGGCGACCTCTTCGCGCTGTACGCCTACCGCGCCCATGCCGACCTCGGGGCCCTGCGCCGGCTCGTCCCGACGGTGCTGCTCGGGGTCGTCGCCGGGACCGCCTTCCTCCAGCTCGCCGGTGACGGCGTGGTCCGGCGGGTCATCGGCGTCATCCTGCTGCTCCTGCTGGCGGTGACGCTGTGGCGCCGCGCGCGGGAGGGCCGGCCCGGCGGCGCCGCACGGACCGACGGCGCAGGCCGGTCGCGTGCCGGCGGCGAGCCTGGGACCGGCAGCGAGCCCCGGCCGGCGGACGTGATCGGTCCGGGACCGCGGACCGGGCGTGCGGGGCGGGGTCTGCGGTCCGGCGTCTACGGGGTGCTCGCCGGCTTCACGACGATGGTCGCGAACGCCGGCGGCCCGGTGATGTCGATGTACTTCCTCGCCTCGCGGTTCCCGATGCGGACCTTCCTGGGCACCGCCGCGTGGTTCTTCTTCGCGGTCAACCTCGCCAAGACGCCCTTCTCGATCTCCCTGGGTCTCATCACGGGCGAGTCGCTGGTGCTTGACGCGGTGCTCGCCCCGGCGGTCGTCGTCGGCGCGCTGCTGGGCCGCAGGCTCGTGCGGCACATGAACCAGACCCTGTTCGACCGGCTGGTCGTGCTCCTCACCGCCGGCTCGGCCGCCTATCTGCTTCTGTGATCCGACCCGCCTGGCCTCGGCGTCGGTTCGACGCCTCGGGTCCTGGACACGCCGTCCCGGAGGCGGGCGTAGCAGTACCAACGATCCTGTCGATAGGTCATACCATTGTCGATCAGGGGCCGAACGGCCGACGACGAGGTCGGTCAGGTCTTCGCGAGGGAGAGAACATGACGGAATCCGTCCGGCCGGCCACAGTGCTGTTCGATCAGGTGCTCGACCGGTTGGGCCAGGAGCTCGTGGACGGGGTCCGCGCTCCCGGGTCCGTGCTCACGCTCGCCGACCTCGAGGAGGAGTTCGCCGTCTCCCGGACCGTGGTGCGCGAGGCCGTGCGGGTGCTGGAGTCGCTGTGCATGGTGCGCTCCCAGCGCCGTGTCGGCCTGACGGTCCGCCCGCGCGAGGACTGGAGCGTCCTCGACCCGCAGGTCATCGGCTGGCGCCTCGGGGGTGTCGCGCGGGAGGAGGCGCTCCGGGACCTCACCGAGCTGCGCATCGCCGTGGAGCCGGTCGCCGCGCGCCTGGCCGCCCGGCGGGCCAGCGCGCAGGCGCGGTCCAGGCTCACGGAGCTCGCTGAGCGCCTCGCCGCACTCGGTTCAGCCGGTCGAGGGGACTCTGCCGACTACCTCGAGGCCGACATCGAGTTCCACACGCTGCTGCTCCACGCGTCGGGCAACGAGCTCCTCGCGGCCCTCACGGACGTGGTGGTGGAGGTGTTGACCGGCCGCACCCGGCTCGGGCTGAGCCCCGCGGTCCCGGTCCCTGGTGCCACACACAACCACGAGGAGGTCGCCCGGGCGGTCGCCGACGGCGACCACGACGCCGCGGAGCGGTTCGCACGTGCCGTGGTGGCCGAGGTCTGGGGTTTCCTCGAGTCCTCCGGGCTCGGCCACCCCGATCCACCGGTGCAGGCGGACCCGTCCGACGGCCCCGTCGACGCCGGACCCCGCTCTACCTGACGGGAGTCGCCGGCTGCCGTCGCCGAAACGTAGTATCAATGGATCGCTGTGGTGTCGTCGATGGAGATGAGATGCGCATACGAACGATCGAGAGCTTCCTCGTGCCGCCACGCTGGCTCTTCCTGCGGATCGAGACCGACGACGGTGTCGTGGGGTGGGGTGAGGCCAGCCTCGAGGGTCACGGCGAGGCGGTGCGGGCCGCCGTGCACGCCTTCGAGGACATCCTGCTCGGCGAGGACGCCGGCAAGATCGAGCACCTGTGGCAGCGGATGACGAAGAGTGGTTTCTATCGCGGCGGTCCGGTGTTCGGCTCTGCGGTCGCCGGTATCGACCAGGCACTCTGGGACATCAAGGGCAAGGCCCTCGGTGTGCCGGTCTACGACCTTCTGGGCGGGCCCGTGCGCGACAAGGTGCGCGTGTACGGATGGATCGGCGGCGACGACCCCGCGGGTGTGGCCGAGGCCATCGAGGCGCAGCTCGCCGCGGGCCTCACCGCGGTGAAGATGAACGCCAGTGGCGCGATGGGGTACCTGGGCACGCGGGAGGACACGGCCGGCATCCTCGGCCGTGCGGCCGCCGCCCGGGAGACGCTCGGGGACGACGGTGACTTCGCGCTCGACTTCCACGGCCGCATCTCCGCCTCGTACGCCCGCCGACTCCTGCCGCTGCTCGAACCGTTCCATCCCCTCTTCGTCGAGGAGCCCGTCGCTCCGGAGAACGGGAACCAGACCCTCGACCGGATCGTGCGTGGCACGTCCGTACCGATCGCGACCGGTGAGCGGCTCTACTCGCGTTGGGACGTCCTGCCCGCCCTCCAGGCCGGCGTTGCGGTGCTCCAGCCCGACCTAGCCCACGCCGGCGGCATCTCCGAGGTGCGCCGGATCGCTGCTATGGCCGAAGCGTTCGACGCCGCCGTCGCACCGCACTGCCCGCTCGGGCCGCTCGCGCTGGCTGCCTCGCTCCAGGTCGACTTCGCCGCCCCGAACGTCCTCATCCAGGAGCAGTCCATCGGTATCCACTACAACGCCGGGTCGAACGAGCTGCTCGACTACGTGCTCGACCGTTCCGTCTTCTCCTTCACCGACGGATTCATCCACCGCCCCACCGGGCCGGGCCTCGGCGTGGAGATCGACGAGGCGGCCGTCCGCCGAGCCGGCGAGGTCGGGCACCGGTGGCGCACCCCTGGCTGGTACCGACCCGACGGGAGCCTCGCCGAGTGGTGATGCATTGGTCATATTTGTGACCGATTTGTGACCCGATGTGGCCGAGGTCACCCTTGGCAAAGGTCATACTTGTTGCGCAAGCGATCTAGCAAGGGAGCTGGACTGACATGAAGGTTTCACGGAAGATCGTCACCGCCGCGGTGCTCACGAGCACCCTCGTTCTCGGCGCATGCGGTGGCGGAGACAGCGGCAGCGGGGACGCCGCAGGCGGAGACAGCTCGGGCGGTGGTGGCGAGGTCTTCGTCACGCTCTCGAACCACCCCTGGACCAACGTCATCGAGGAGAAGATTCCCGACTTCGAGGAGCAGACGGGCATCGACGTCCAGGTGACGGTGCTCGGCGAGGACCAGCTCTCCGACCAGTACAACGTCAAGCTCAACGCCGGTGCCACCGACGTCGACGTCATGATGCTGCGGCCGCTGCAGGAGGCGAAGCTCTTCTCGAGCAACGGCTGGCTGCTGCCCCTCGACGACCAGATCGAGGGCGCGTCTGAGGAGTTCAACTGGGACGACTTCCAGGCCCAGAACGCCGTGACGACCGAGGAGGGCATCGTCGCGGTGCCGATCGTCGTGGAGCAGGAGATCCTGTACTACCGCACGGACCTGCTCGATGCCGCCGGCCTTGAGGTGCCCACCACGTTCGAGGAGCTGCGCGCCGCCGCTGAGACGATCCAGAACGAGAACGAGGATGTCTACGGCTTCGTGGCCCGTGGCCAGCGTGCCGCCGCGGTCACCCAGTTCTCCAGCTTCCTCTACGGCGAGGGCGGGGACTGGAACGACGGCGACACCGCCACCATCGACACACCCGAGGCGAAGGCCGCCTACGAGAGCTACGGCGGTCTGCTGCGCGACTTCGGCCCTCCCGGTGTGACGAACATGAGCTGGAAGGAGGCCAGTGCGATCTTCCAGCAGGGTCAGGCCGCCTTCTACACCGACGCCAGCGTCTTCTACAACAACATGATCGACCCCGAGCAGTCGCGGGTGGGGGACATGGTGGGGTACGCCCAGATGCCCGGCGGTGACGCCGGCTCGAAGCCCTACTCGATCCCCTCGTGGGGGCTGGGCATCAACAACGGCTCGGAGAACGTCGAGAACGCGTGGGCGTTCATCGAGTGGGCGACGAGCCCGGAGATGACCAAGGAGATCCAGCTCGAGGGTGTCGCCGGAGCGCGCAACTCGGTCTGGGAGGACCCGGAGGGGACCTCCGCCTTCCCCGAGCAGCTCGCCGACGTGCTCATCTCCTCCGCCGAGGCCGGGGTCGACCACGACCGCCCGGTGGTAGTCGAGGTGGGCCGGGCCCGCGACATCGTGGGCGCGCCGATCATCGCCGTCCTCGAGGGTCAGGACCTCGACTCCGCGCTGGAGCAGGCGCAGAGCGAGTACCAGGCGCTTCTGGACGACGAGCAGTGATGGTCTGATCCATGTCAGTGATGACGACAGAGGGGTCCCGCACTCGCGGTGCGGGACCCCCCGGTCCCCTCAGCGCGTGGGCGAACCGCCACATCAAGTGGGTCTTCACCGTCCCGGCGCTCGCCTTCACCGCCGTCATGGTGCTCTTCCCCGTGATCTACACGGTGGTGCTCTCGGTGACGGACGCCCGCGGCTCCATCCAGCGGGACTTCTCGTTCATCGGAGCGGGCAACTTCGTCGAGATGTTCACCGACTTCCCCCGGTTCTGGCCGGCGGTGGGCCGGACCTTCCTGTTCACCGGCGGCGCCGTGCTCGTCGAGCTGGTCCTCGGCCTTGGTATCGCCCTCCTGCTGCGCAAGCCCTTCCGAGGGCAGGGAGCGGTGCGCGTCGTCATCCTCATGCCCCTGGTGGCCACCCCGGTGGCGGTGGCGATGATGTGGCTGCTCATCTTCGAGCCGACCATCGGGTTCGCCAACGAGTTCCTCGGCTGGTTCGGCATCTCCGGCCTGGGCTGGATCTCCGACCCGGGCCAGGCGCTGCCCACCCTGATGTTCGTCGACATCTGGCAATGGACCCCCATGGTCGCCCTCATCCTCCTCGCCGGGCTCTCCACCCTCCCGGAGGAGCCGGAGGAGGCGGCGGTCGTCGACGGGGCCAACGCGTGGCAGCGGTTGATCCACGTCACCCTTCCCATGCTCCTGCCGGCGATCGTCGCAGCCGTGCTGCTGCGCAGCATCGACGCGCTGAAGACGTTCGACCTGCTCTACGCCACCAAGGGGCGTGGCGGCGGCTCGCTCCACGAAGCCGAGACGCTGAACATCCTCGCCTACTCGCTGTCGTTCGAGTACAACGACTACGGCATGGCCTCCGCGGTTCTGGTCGTCTTCTTCCTCATCATCGTGCTGTTCTCGTGGCTGCTTTTCCGGATCTCGAAGGTAGGTTCCCAGCAATGACGACGACGGCGGCGGAGCAGATCGTCCGCGCACCGCGCGAGGTCATCCGGAGCAGCAGGCGGCGGGCGAAGACCCGTGCCGAGGTCTGGCGCTGGATCGCCATCGTGGTGGTGAGCCTGGTCTTCCTGTTCCCGCTCATGTGGATGCTCATCTCGGCGTTCAAGACCAGCCTCGACATCACCGACCCGGGTGCGATGTTCACGTTCGAGCCGACCCTGCGGAACTTCGAGAACGTCCTGGGGCGGGAGAACTTCCTGCCCTTCATCTGGAACTCGCTCGTCGTCGGCGTCGTCTCGACGGGGATCGCCCTGGTCGTCGGCGTGCCCGCGGCGTACGCGATGACTCGGTTCCACATGAACCGGTCGAGCGGGATGCTGCTCGTCGCACGCATCATCCCCGGGGTCTCGCTCCTGGTGCCCTGGTACTTCGTGTTCTCCAGGATGGGACTGGTCGGGGGATACACGCCTCTGGTCATCTCGCACATGTTCGTCACCCTGCCGCTCATCGCCTGGATCATGCTCTCGTTCTTCGAGGGCATCCCGGCCGAGCTCGAAGAGGCCGGGCGAGTGGACGGGCTGACGAACATCGGCGTGTTCGCGCGCATCGCCCTGCCGCTGGCGGTGCCCGGGATCGCGACGGCGTCGATCCTCGCGTTCATCTTCTCGTGGAACAACTTCCTCTTCGCGCTGGTGCTCTCCGGTGAGGCGACGAGGACCCTGCCGGTCGCGATCTTCAACTTCATCGCGTACTCGAGCATCGACTGGGGCGGTCTCATGGCGGCCTCGGTGATCATCACCCTGCCGGTGATGATCATGGCGCTGTTCACGCAGAAGTACATCGTCTCCGGCCTGACCGCCGGCGCCACCAAGGGCTGATCGGTCGGGTGGCGCCCGGGAACCGGGCGCCACCGCACCCTCAGCCGAGCAGGCGGGCTAGCTCCTCGACCTGCGCCGGGTCGTCCAGCGCGGAGCCCAACGAGACCACCCGGGCGCCGGCGTCCCGGTACTCGACGACCGTCGCCACCGTCATACCGCCGGTGGCGACGGTGCGCAACGTCGGGAAGGGGCCGCGCATCGCCGTGAACCACCCGGTGCCGAGCACGCTCGCCGGGAAGGCCTTGACCCAGCCGAGGCCGTGGCGCACGGCCCGCTGGATCTCGCTCGGCGTACTCACCCCGGGCAGGTGTGGCAGCCCGTGCTCCTGGCTCCAGCGGACCACGTCGTCGTCCAGGCCCGGCGCGACGGTGAAGGACACTCCGATCTCGGCGACCTCGTTGAGCTGGTCCAGCGTGGTGACGGTTCCGGCGCCGACGCCGTGACCGCGTTCGGCCCCGGCGGCGACCGCCGCGACGAGGCTGGGGACCGCGTCGGGCGACTGCACGGGCACCTCCACCTGGGTGATGCCGAGGTCCCACGCCCGATGGCACAGCTCGACCGTCTGCGCCGGCGGCCGCCCGCGCAGGATGACCATGACCCGCTGCCCCTCGAAGGCGGTGTCGAACCAGCTCGGTGCGTGCGCGGTCACAGGATCTCCTCATCGACGGGGCGCGGCACCGGCCCGTGGCCGGGGCGGTGGTCCGAGGGGGTGCCGAGCGTCCAGGCCGCGAGCGAGTGGGCGAGCGTCAGCCGCCCGGGTGCGTCCTCGCCTCGCAGGTGGCCTGCGAGGTAGCCGGCGGCGAAGGCGTCGCCGGCTCCGACCGGCTCCGTGACCCGGACCCGCCGGGCCGGGACGCGGGTGATCTGGCCGGTGCGCCGGTCCAGCTCCACGGCCTCGTGCGCGCCGTCCTTGACGACGACGACGTCGGGGCCGGCCAGCAGGGCGCCGACCTCTTCGGCCGTCTGGGTGCCCCACAACCCCGCCGCCTCGTCGAGACCGACGAGGACGACGGTGGCGCGGCGCGCCAGGTCGGCCAGCTCGGCAGCCGCGTCCCGCCCCGACCACAGGGCCGGACGGTGGTTGACGTCGAAAGACCACGGCACGCCGGCCGCGCCGGCACGGCGCACGAGCTCCTGGGTCATGGCGGCGGCACCGACCGACAGGGCGGGGGTGATGCCGCTCAGGTGCAGCCAGCGGGCGGTCGCGACGGGCCACCCCGCGACGTCGGCCGGCCCGAGGCGGCTCGCGGCGGATCCGGATCGGAAGTACAGGACGCGCGTGCCCGCCGCGGACGGGTCCTTGAAGAACACGCCGGTCGGGGCCTCAGTTGACCGTGTGACCCAACGGACGTCCACGCCGGCCCCGGCCAGGTCGTCGACGATGCGGTCACCGAGCGCATCCTGGCCCAGGGCGCTGACCCAGGCGACCGGGAGGCCCAGGTCGGCGAGGTACCGGGCCACGTTCGACTCCGCCCCGGCGTGCGTGAGAAGCACGTTCCGGGTGCTGCGCAGGGGGCGGCCGTCCTCGGGTACGACGAGAGCCATCGTCTCGCCGACGCACAGCACCTGTCGGTCCACGTCGCCCCCTCGTGACCCGCCGATACTAGCGGGCGTCGGCGGCCGACAGGCCCAGCAGGTGGGCGAGCTCGTCGACGTCGGCGGCGACCGCCCGGGCGCCGCCAGCCTCCTCGGGCTTGCCGTAGCCCCAGCGCACGAGGATCGTCCCGACGCCGTGGTGGGCGGCGCCGTCGACGTCGTGGTGACGGTCACCGACCATGACCACTCCGGACAGGTCGGCCCCGGCGAGGCGTAGCCCGGCGAGCGCCTCGGCGACGACGTCCGCCTTGGAGCTGACCCGCTCGTCCGGCGAGGCGCCCTCGATGACGGTGAAGTACCGGTCGAGCCCCGCCCCGGCGAGGATCTCGCGGGCGAGGAGGCGGACCTTCGACGTCGCCAGGGCGAGCGGGACTCCCGCGGCGTGGAGGCGCTCCAGGAGGTCCTCGATGCCGGGGTAGACGCTCGCCTCGAGCATCCGCGCGGCGTAGCGGCCGCGGTAGTCGTCCACGAGGGGCGTCGTCTCCTCCTCCGGCAGACCGGTGAGCACGTGGAACGTCTCGCGGATCGGGGGTCCGACGAACCGCACGAGGGTCGCCGGCTCGTGGTGGCCGTACCCGTTGGCGTCCAGGGTCTCGGCGAGCGAGCGGGTGATGACGGGGGCGGAGTCGGTGATGGTGCCGTCCAGGTCGAGGATGACGGCGGTCGGGGTGTCGGTGCGGTCGGTGGCCATCAGGGGCTCTCCTCGGGTGGGGTGTCGGTGGGCAGGTGGGCCTCGTCGCCGCGGTCTTGGGCGCGCAGCGCGGGCACAGCCGCGAGGCCGGCGACGACCGCGACGGCGCCGCTGCCGGCGACGACGACGAACCCGCCGTGCGAGCCGGCCGCGTCGATGACCGCGCCGGCGGTGGAGGCGCCCACGGAGACGCCCACGTTGATCGCGGTGCTCAGCCACGTCAGGCCCTCGGTGAGGCGCCGGCGCGGGACGATGTGCTGGACCATCGTGTTGCCGTTGATGATCGTCGGGGAGATCGCGAAGCCGCTCACGAACATCACCGCCGCCATGACGACGACGTTCGTCACCACGAGGAACAGCGCCGCGCCGGCGGCCAGGACGACGACCCCGCTGACGAACCGGCGCCAGGCCGGCCCGGTCCACACCCGCGCCCCGTAGAGCAGGCCGGCGACCATGGAGCCGGCGGCGAAGATCCCCAGCATGATGCCGGCGGCGCCGGGTCGGCCGCGCTCGGCGGTGAAGGCGACCACCGTGACGTCGGTGGCGCCGAAGATGCCGCCGACGAAGACGAACACGACGACCAGTCCCACCATCGCCGTGGAACGCATGACGCTCGGGCCGTGCGTGGACGTCGCCGGGGCCGGCGGGGGTTCGGTGGAGCGCTGGCCGAGGAACGCCAGGCCGCCGAGGACCAGCAGCACCAGCGCCGTCGCCACCCCCGCCCACGGCGTCACCCCGGTCGCCAGCGTGGTCGCGGTGACCGGGCCGAGCACGAACGTCAGCTCGTCGAGGGCGGACTCGAGCGAGTACGCGCGGTGGAGCTCCTTGGGGGTGCGCACCACCTGCGTCCAGCGGGCGCGCACGAGGGCGCCCATCGAGCCGGCGGTCGCCCCGGCCACCGCGGCTGAGACGAAGAGCGTCCACGACGGCGCCCGCAGTGCCGCGGTGAGGACGAGGGCGAGCAGCCCGGTCGCGCTGACGGCCAGGGCCGGGAGCATGATCCGGGCCTGGCCGTGGCGGTCCACGAGCCGGGCGAGCTGCGGGGCCGCGATCGCCACGGAGACGACGAACGTGGCCGAGACCGAGCCCGCGAGACCGTAGGAGCCGCCGAGCCCCGAGATCATCAGGACGATGCTGATCCCGACCATCGCCACAGGGAAGCGGGCGAGCAGACCGGCCGAGGAGAAGGCCAGCGCCCCCGGGAGGGCGAGGATCTGCTGATAGGGGCCGGCCACTGCCTGATTCTCCCACCCTCGTGCGGGCGCACGGCTGCCCGGGCCGGTGAGATCGGACACCGGCCCGTGGCGGGAGGTCAGCCGCCGAGGGCGGCGTCGACGACCTTCTTCGCCTCCTCCTGCACGAGGGCGAGGTGCTCGGGGCCGCGGAAGGACTCGGCGTAGATCTTGTACACGTCCTCCGTCCCGGAGGGCCGGGCCGCGAACCAGGCGTTCTCGGTGGTCACCTTGAGCCCGCCGATGGCGGCGCCGTTGCCCGGCGCGGCGACGAGGCGGTCGGTGATCGGCTCTCCCGCGAGCTCGGTGGCGGCGACGTCGGCCGGCTGGAGCCTGCCGAGCTTGGCCTTCTGCTCCTTGGTGGCCGCGGCGTCGATGCGGGCGTACGAGCTGGCCCCGTACCTCTCGACGAGGTCGGCGTGCAGCTCGCTGGGGCTGCGGCCGGTCACCGCGATGACCTCCGCGGCGAGGAGGGCGAGGAGGATGCCGTCCTTGTCGGTCGTCCAGACGGTGCCGTCCTTGCGCAGGAACGAGGCGCCGGCCGACTCCTCGCCGCCGAAGCCGACCGACCCGTCGATGAGGCCGGGTACGAAGTACTTGAAGCCGACGGGCACCTCGATGAGGCGCCGGCCGAGCCCGGTGGCGACCCGGTCGATGAGGGCGGAGGAGACCAGGGTCTTGCCGATCGCCGCCCCGGCGGGCCAGTCGGGCCGGTGGGAGAAGAGGTACTCGATGGCGACGGCGAGGTAGTGGTTGGGGTTCATGAGCCCGCCGTCGGGGGTGACGATGCCGTGCCGGTCGGAGTCGGCGTCGTTGCCCGTGGCGACGTCGAACGGCGCGGGGCCGCCGTCAGCGCGCATCTTCTCCCGCAGTGACGCCATCGCGTACGGCGAGGAGCAGTCCATGCGGATCTTGCCGTCCCAGTCCAGGGTCATGAACGACCAGCGGGGGTCGACGCGGGGGTTGACCACGGTGAGGTCGAGCCCGTGCCGCTCGCCGACGGCTGCCCAGTACTCCACCGACGCCCCGCCGAGCGGGTCGGCGCCGATGCGGACCCCGGCCTTGCGGATGGCCTCGACGTCGATGACGTTGACGAGGTCGTCGACGTAGGCGGTGAGGTAGTCGTGGCGCGAGACGTGCTCGGAGGCGACGGCCCGCTCGAAGGGCATCCGCTCCACCTGCTCCCAGCCGGTGCGCAGGATCTCGTTCGCGCGGGCGGCGATGACGGAGGTGGCGTCGGAGTCGGCGGGGCCGCCGTGCGGGGGGTTGTACTTGAACCCACCGTCGCGCGGGGGGTTGTGCGACGGCGTGACGACGATTCCGTCGGCCCGGCCCGGCCCCTCGGTGCGCACGCCGCCGCTCGTGCCGGCGCCGTTGGCCCGCAGGATCGCGTGGGAGACCGCCGGGGTGGGGGTGTAGGAGTCGCGGGCGTCGACGCTGGTGTGGACGCCCGCCGCGGCGAGGACCTCCAGGGCCGTGCGCCACGCCGGCTCGGAGAGGGCGTGGGTGTCCCGGCCGATGAACAGCGGCCCATCGATGCCCTGGGCCCGCCGGTACTCGACGATGGCCGCCGTCGTCGCGACGATGTGGGCCTCGTTGAAGGCGGAGTCCAGGCTCGAGCCCCGGTGGCCGGAGGTCCCGAACGCCACCTGCTGGGCGGGGTCGGCGACGTCGGGCACCCGGTCGTAGTAGGCGGAGACGACCTCGTCGACGTCGATGAGGTCCTCGGGCAGGGCGGGGGTTCCGGCGCGCTCGTGCATGGTGGTGATCCTGCCACCGCGGGTCCGTCCTGGCAGCCCCTCGGCCGCGGACTCCCGCGCCCGGTGCATCTGCGGCCTTGGGATGCGCGGTGGTG
The DNA here is from genome assembly GCF_003814705.1 of Georgenia muralis. Lineage (NCBI taxonomy): Bacteria > Bacillati > Actinomycetota > Actinomycetes > Allobogoriellales > Allobogoriellaceae > Georgenia > Georgenia muralis. The sequence continues at coordinate 1,688,659 of NZ_RKRA01000001.1, forward strand.
GTGGGGCGCGCGCGGATGCGCGGGGGCTTGTGGCGCCGTGGGGATGCGCGGGGGCGGGCGCGTGCGGATGGCGGGCTGTGGGGCACGTGGGGTTGCGGGTGGCTGCGGATGCGCCGGCGCGTCCGGTTCGTAGGCTGGTGGCATGGCTCTTCCTGACGTCCCCGGCGAGGCGGTGCGCGCCAGCGACCTCGACCCCGGGCAACCCGTCCCCGAGGGCTACGTGCTCCTCGACGTCCGCGAGCGTGAGGAGTGGGACGCCGGGCACGCCCCGGGCGCGGTCCACATCCCCATGGGCGAGCTGCCCACACGGCTCGACGACATCCCTGAGGGGGACCTGCTCGTGGTGTGCCGTACCGGCGGACGCTCGGGCCGGTCCGTCGCCTGGCTCAACCAGGCCGGCTTCGACGCGTACAACGTCGACGGCGGGATGAAGGAGTGGGAGCAGGCGGGGCTGCCGGTCGTCAGCGAGAAGGGCGCGCCGCCCCAGGTGCTGTGACGGGCCCCGGCACCGGCTGATCCCTCTGTTGCCGAACGATCCCTCTGGTGCCGAATGATCCCGGCGGACCACTCTCGCTCGGCGACGGAGGGATCGTTCGCGGTGCGCGGCGGCGCCGGGTCCGGTGACCTCTACGCTTGGGCGCCATGGGTAAGAAGAGCCGCAAGCAGCGCCAGTCCGTGGAGTCGGCCCCGAAGGTGAGGCGGGCGGAGGTCCCCTACGTCGAGCGGCCGTTCGAGGGCATCCCCGCCGAGCCGGACCTCGTCGCCATGCGCGAGGTCATCCCCGCCGCCACGATGCCGGTGCGCACCACCGAGGAGTACGGCGCCCGCGAGGTCCTGCTCGTCACCCTCCTGCCGGACATGCTCCCGGCCCTGCACCGCGAGGACGGCGCGGTGCTGGTCGCGCTGCAGACCCGCATGCACACCGGCGACGCCTCCCGCGACGTCGCCGCCGCCCTCCTCGACGCCCTCGAGCTCGAGCCCGGCACCCCGCTGACGACGGCGGAGCTGCCCGAGCCGGGTCCGCGGCTGCAGGACGTCCTCGACCTCGACGCGCCGTTCGAGATCGCCGTCCACGACACCTTCGACTACTGGCTCACCGAGGAGGGGAAGCAGGAGGAGGGGGTCGGCCACGCCCTCGAGCACGCCAACGAGGAGATCGTCCCGACCGCGAAGGTCGACGGCGTGGACCACGCCTACTGGGTGCGCATGGGCCGTGAGTTCGTCCGCTGGGCGCGGCCGGAGGATCAGGAGCGGGTCCTCGACGCGCTCGCCCGCCTGCACGCCGCTCGTGCCTCGGCCATCGCCGACGGGGCGAAGTTCGTCGGCGCGTTCCGCTCGTGCGGGATCCTCATCCCCGTCTGGGAGCTCGCGCCCGGCACGGAGGCCGACGAGCTCCCCGGTCCGATGGCGGCCTTCGGGACGACCTTCGACGAGGCGCTCGCATCCACGGAGCCGCTCACCGCCGAAGAGCGGCGCGCCCGCGCCGGCATCGTGTCGCGCCAGGTCGCCCTGCGGTAGCCCGCCTCGAGACGTGCGTCACGCCGGTCGTCATGAGGTGGTCAAGGGCGCGCATGGACGAGATGCGCCATTGGTGCAGTTCGTGGATAGGCTTGCCGGGTGAGGCAGGCAGCCAGGTCGCAGCGTGTTGCGGTCATCATCCCCGCCAAGGACGAGGTGGACCGCATCGCGGCGACCGTGCGCGCCGCCCGCGCGATCCCGCACGTCGACCTGGTCCTCGTCGTCGACGACGGCTCGGAGGACGACACCCAGCACGCGGCCCGAGCCGCCGGCGCCGTCGTGGTGCGCCACTCCGTCAACCGGGGCAAGGCCTCGGCGATGGAGACCGGTGCCTCGGTGGCCGCGATGCGCGACGTCGAGGACGCCCCGCCGCGTCTGCTGCTCTTCATCGACGCGGACCTCGGCGACACCGCGGTGGCCACGGCCCCGCTGGTCCCCCCGGTCCTCGCCGGCCTGGCGGACTGCACCATCGCGGTCCTGCCCCCCCAGGCCGGTGCGGGCGGGCACGGCATCGTCACCGGTCTGGCGCGGCGCGCCATCGCCCGCGCCACGGGCTGGACCCCTGCGCAGCCGCTCTCGGGCCAGCGGTGCATGACGCGTGAGGCGTTCGAGGCGGCCAGCCCGCTCTCCCGCGGCTGGGGGGTGGAGACCGGCATGACGATCGACCTCCTCGTCGCCGGGCTCACCGTGCAGGAGGTCCCCTGCGACCTTCGCCACCGGGCCTCGAGCAACGACCTCGCCGGGCAGCTGCACCGCGGTGCGCAGTACCGCGACGTCGCCCTGGCGGTCAACGCCCGACGGCTGCGCGGCGTCCGGGTGCCCAGCTCGCGCCGGGGTGACAACCCGGTGCGCCAGCGGCCCGGCCGGCCCTACCGGGCCTGGGCCCCGCCCGAGGACGTCTCAACCGTACGGGAGTCCGGCGTGGCGCCCTCCGCGGGCTCGGCAGGCGTCGCGCCACCGGGACCTGCTGCCGGGTCGACCCGTTCCCCCGGTTCCCCGGGCCCGGCCGGCTCGGCGGGCGCCGGCGCGGAACGCCGCGGACCGGCCGACTCCGGCGAGGCCTGAACCAGCCACCCGGCGAGCACGGACACCAGGAGCGGCACGGCGAGGGAGATCCCGATCGCGGGGATGACGATCCCGGAGTCGTTGACGGCGAACCCGATGGCGAACGTCGTCGCCAGCGCGGTCAGACCCGGGACGAGCATGACGACGGCGCGGTCGATCCGGGCCGGCGGCGTCGTGCCCACCAGCCAGTCGTAGGGCCCGCCGCCCGTGCCGCGCCGGGCCGACCTCAGCGGGCGGCTCAGCAACAGCACGACCAGGACGATGCCGCCGATCGCCAGGAAGGTCAGGGTCGAGCCGAAGAGGTTGGCGAGGTTCTGCCCGGCCTTGCGGGCCACGACCGACCACAGCCCGCCGTCGAGGACCGTCTCGACGAACCGGCCCAGGTGGGAGCGCTCGCTCGGCGGGCGCAGCCAGTCGACCACGGAGAAGCTCACCGCGACGAGCGCCGTCACGGCGAGCACGGCCAGGACCCGGCGCACGGTCAGGCGCACGCCGAGCGCCAGGAGGGCCAGGACGAGGAAGCCGGGCACGAGGGCGGGCGGGCCGCCGAAGTCGGCGCCGATCGAGGGCAGGCCGTCCAGGGCCGTCGCCGTGGCCCCGATGACCGCGACGGCGCCCGCCGCGAGGCGACGGCGACCGGTGCGCACGAGCGGCTCGGCGACGCACATCGCCACGAGGATCGTCGCGGCGGCGAAGAGGGAGAACGAGGAGTTGTTGAACCCGTAGAACCGCCCGCCCACCTGCGGCTGGATCCCCATGAGGGCGGAGACCTGCAGCCGGGCGCCGGTGAGGGCGTCGACGGCGAGGACGAGGGCGGTGAGCCCGGCGACGACGGCGACCGGGCCCAGCAGCTGCCGGCGCCACGGCCCGGCGAGGGCGACGACGGCGACGACGACCGCCAGCGCCGCGGTGGTCCCGTACAGCACCGCGCCGGGGCTGTCCGCCCGCCACCAGGGGAGGAGGTTGGCGAGGTAGGAGGCCACCGGCACCGCCCCGACGACGACCGCGGCGGCGCGCAGGGCCCGCAGGGCCGTGGCCGGGCGGCGTGAGCGCAGGGCCCCGGCGAGCCGGTCACCGGTGCGGCGGCGGTCGAGCCAGTCGGCGGCGCGATCGAGGACCCGGCGGTTGAGACCGAGGGTGACGACCCCGTAGAGCAGGAGGTTCCCCAGGACGAGGGCGGAGTAGAACGGTCCGACGAGAGGGCGGATCGCGACGGCGTGCCGGCCGACGTCGACGAGGTGCGCGACCCGCTCGGGGCCGGCGCGCCCGTCGGGTGCGGCAGTGACCGGGGCGCCCGCGAGGCCCGGGGGGGCGTCGATCCCCAGGGCGGCCAGCACGGTGGGCGTGAGGTCGGTGGACTGGACCATGCCCGGCTGGCGGGTCGACCGGGTGTCGAGGAGGGAGCCGCCCTCGGTGGCGGTCACGGTGGCCGGTCCCACGGTGGCGAGCAGCTGCATGAGCGGCGCGGTGCCGGAGTCGGCGAGGGACGCGACGACGACGGTGGCGTCGGGCGCCTGCTCCCGCACGGCGTCGAGGACCGCCCCGACGCGGGCGTCGACGCGGGCCACCTGCGCGCTGCGCTCCGGGGCCGTGAGGAGCCAGGCCTCGCTGGTGGTGGGCTCCTGGGTCTGGGAGGGGTCCGGCTCCTCGGTGGGGTCGTCGTTGCGCCCGGCCAGGCCCTCCGGGACGTCGACGAGGGGTCGGTTGCGGTCCCGGACGGAGCCGACGTCGACGACGGCGAGGGCGTGCCCGGGCAACGCCTGCGCCACCTGCTCGCCGAGGCGGTCGGCGGAGGTGGGGGCGAAGGTGTGGTCCGCCGCGACCGTGCCGTCGGAGCCGGCCAGTGCGACGGCGGCCCCCGGCCCGACGGCCACGGCCGGCACGTCCTCCTCGGTGAGGAGGTCGCCGAGCAGGCCCGGCTCGGCGTCGTAGGAGGCGGCACCGGCGGCCTCGACGTAGTCGGACCAGCCGCGAACCTGCCCGTTCGAGGTCGGCTCGCGCAGGAGACGGCAGGTGCCGAACGTGTCGGTGGGCAGGTCCGCCGCACGGCGTCCTGCTGACAGGGCGAGCCACCCGTCGGCCGGGCAGGCGCTCGAGCGCACCGACCGCACGACCATGGTGGCCGCGCCGCCGGACCCGGCGAGCTCCCAGAGGTTCGGGGTGGAAAGGGCGCCGAGGTCCTCCCAGCGCAGGCCCGACGTGCCGATCACGACCAGGGGGGCGTCGACGTCGGCGACCGCGGCGCGCACGGTGACGTCGCCGCCGGCGGGGCGCTGCTCGGCAGCCGGGCCCCCACCGACCTGATCGGCGGCCGCGGCGCTGACGAGCGGCAGGAGGAACGGCAGGATCATCACCAGCGCGACGACCGCCGCGATGACGACGGCCACCCGCCGGTTGCGCATCCTCCTCCTGCTGCCCACGCAGGGAAGCGTACGTGCCGCCGATAGGCTCCCACCCGACGACCGTTCCTGGGAGGACACATGCAGCAGGACGCGCCCCGCGCCCGCTACGCCTACCTCGGCCCCGAGGGCACCTTCACCGAGGAGGCCCTGCGGCAGGTGACGACCCAGGCGGAGTCGGACCTGCTGCCCTGCACCGACGTCGTCACCGCGCTCGACATGGTCCGCCGCGACGAGGCCGACTACGCCGTCGTCCCCATCGAGAACTCCGTCGAGGGTGGGGTCAACGCCACGCTGGACACCCTGGCCGCGGGCGAGCCGCTCGTCATCGTCGGCGAGATGCTCGTGCCGGTGACCTTCACCCTTGCCGCCCGGCCCGGGATGACGCTCGACACGGTCCGCCGCGTCGGCACCCACCCCCACGCGTGGGCGCAGTGCCGCGGGTGGGCCGCCCGGCACCTGCCCGGCGCGATCCACGTCCCGGCGACCTCGACGGCGGCCGCGGCGGCGCTCCTCGCGGGTGGGGAGACGGCGTTCGACGCGTCCCTCTCGTCGGCGCTGTCGGTGGAGAAGTACGGTCTGCAGGTCCTCGCCGCGGGCGTCGCGGACAACCCGCACGCCGTGACCCGGTTTGTCCTCGCGGCCCGGCCCGGGCTGCTGCCCGAGCCCACCGGGGCGGACAAGACGACCCTCATGGTCCACCTGCCCGACAACGAGGCCGGGGCGCTGCTCAACATGCTCGAGCAGTTCGCGACGCGTGGGGTCAACCTGTCGCGCATCGAGTCGCGACCGATCGGCGACTCCCTCGGCCGGTACTCCTTCTCCATCGACGCCGAGGGGCACGTCGCGGAGGAGCGCGTCCAGGCGACCCTCATCGGCCTGCACCGGGTGTGCCCCACCGTGCGGTTCCTCGGGTCCTACCCGCGCGCGGACGGGCAGGGCGCCCACCTGCGTCCCGGGACCCACGACGCCGACTTCCGTGCCGCGAGGGAGTGGGTGGCCGGCCTCCTCGAGCACGGCGGGATCGGGGCCGACGGGCGGCCGGTGGCGGCGCCGGGGGACTGAGCCCCACCGAGACGCCGGGGCCGTCAGCTCCGGGGGGCGGCCGTGCGGACCACGAGGCCGCCCTGCTCGACCCGGGCGTGGACGACCGTGGCGTAGCCGATGAGGTCACCGTCGACCTGCACGTGCTCGGGCTCCTCGGTCCGCACCACCACCGCCCGTGCTCGGCGGAACTCGATGAACCCGGTGGAGTAGGGCATGACGTCCTTGCGCACGCCCAGCCCCTGGAGGGTGACCTTGCGCAGGAGGTCCGCCCACCCGATGATCCCGCCCTTGGTGTCGATCGCGGCGATGTCGAGCCAGCCGTCGTCGAGCTGGGCGTCGGGGAAGAGGACCACCCCGCCGGGCAGCCTTCCGACGTTGGCGAAGAGGATGGTGCGGGCGGTGAACGGGTCGCCCTGGCCGGACTCGCCCAGCTCCGCCGTCGCGTGGATCTTGCGGCCGGTGAGGTGCTTGACCCCGGCGAAGAAGTACGCGATCCAGCCGAGCTTGGCCTTGAGCTCGTCGTCGGCGCCGGCCACCATCGCCGCGTCGAACCCGAGCCCGCCGATGACGAGGAAGACGTGCTCCTTGTCCGGGTCCTCGGTCGGGATCTGACCGACCTCGGCCGCCTTCTCCTCGAGCTCGGTGGTGTCCTCCGGCAGGGCGCTGTCGAGGTAGCGGCCCTCGGCGGCCTCACCGCTGTCGGTCCGCTCCGCCGAGCGGGCGGTGGAGGCGTCGTCCCGGCCGCGGACCTTGCGCTCGTCCTCGGGGGAGAGCGGCTCGGTGCGCAGCCAGCCCAGGTCCATGGGGCGGTCCCGCCCGGTCAGGGCGGTGGAGACCAGCTCGCGCTCGCTGCCCAGCGGCAGGTCGAGGTTGCGAGCCAGGAGGTTGCCGGTGCCCAACGGGATCAGACCCATCGGCACCCCTGTGCCGGCCAGGGCCTCGGCGACGGCGCGCACGGTGCCGTCCCCGCCGGCGGAGATCACGACGGAGGCGCCCTGCTCGACGGCCTCGCGGGCCTGACCCAGGCCCGGGTCCTCGACGGTGGTCTCGAACCACAGCGGCTCGGGCAGGCCGGCGTCGGTCGCCGTCTGGGTCACCAGGCGCCGCAGCGCCTCGCCGTCGGCGGACTTCGAGGGGTTGAAGACGACGGCGGGCGGACCCACCGGGGACGCGCTCTCGTCGTCGTCCCGGTCGGGACGCTCCTCACCCTCGGCGGAGAACGACGGCGTGCGCCGGCGCACTGCCCGCCACGCCAGAGCCGCGAGGACGACGCCGACGACGGCAAGCACCAGCGCGACGAGCGCGACCCACTGTTCCCATCCCATGGCGCAAACGTAACGGCGCCCGCCCGCCTCGGCGCGGCGATCCGGCGTGCCCCCCACCACACACCGGGCGGCGGGCGCGCCGACCGCGGCCGTTAGGCTCGGAGCCATGATCGACCTTCGAGCACTGCGCGAGGACCCCGAGCGGGTCCGGGCCAGCCAGCGCGCCCGCGGCGAGGACCCCGGCCTCGTCGACACCCTCCTCGCCGCGGACGGTCGTCGGCGCGAGACCCTCGCCCGGTTCGAGTCCCTGCGCGCGGAGCAGAAGCAGGTCTCCAGGGGAGTCGGGAAGGCCTCCCCGGAGGAGCGGCCCGCCGTCCTCGCCCGGGCGAAGGAGCTCGCCGAGCAGGTCAAGGCCGCCGAGGCGGCCGCGGGGGAGGCCGGCGCCGAGGTCGACGCGCTGCTCTACCGCATCCCCAACGTCGTCCTCGACGGCGTACCGGTCGGCGGGGAGGACGACTTCGTCGTCCTGCGGCACGTGGGGACGCCCCGCGACTTCGCGGCCGAGGGCTTCGAGCCCCGGGACCACCTCGACCTCGGCGAGGGCCTGCGCGCCATCGACACCAAGCGCGGCACGAAGGTCGCCGGCGCCCGGTTCTACTACCTCACGGGCATCGGCGCCCGGCTCGAGCTGGCCCTGCTCAACGCCGCCGTCGACCAGGCCGTGGCCAACGGCTTCACCCCGATGATCACCCCGACGCTCGTCACGCCGCAGACGATGTCCGGCACCGGGTTCCTCGGGTCGCACGCGGACGAGGTCTACCACCTGCCCGGCGACGACCTCTACCTCACCGGGACGTCCGAGGTGGCCCTGGCGGGCTACCACGGCGACGAGATCCTCGACCTCTCCGACGGGCCGCTGCGCTACGCCGGCTGGTCCACCTGCTACCGGCGCGAGGCCGGCTCGTACGGCAAGGACACCCGCGGGATCATCCGGGTCCACCAGTTCAACAAGGTGGAGATGTTCTCCTACGTCCCGGTCGAGGAGGCCGAGGCCGAGCACGCCCGCCTCCTGGCGTGGGAGGAGGAGATGCTCGCCAAGGTCGAGCTGCCGTACCGGGTCATCGACACCGCGGCGGGGGACCTCGGCACCTCCGCCGCGCGCAAGCTCGACTGCGAGGCCTGGCTGCCCACCCAGTCGCGGTACATGGAGGTCACCTCGACCTCGAACTGCACCACGTTCCAGGCGCGCCGCCTCGGCACGCGCGAGCGGGCGGAGTCCGGCACCCGGCCGGTCGCCACCCTCAACGGCACGCTCGCCACCACCCGCTGGCTCGTCGCGATCCTGGAGAACCACCAGCAGGCCGACGGCTCGATGCGGGTACCGGCGGGGCTGCGGCCCTACCTCGGTGGGCTGGAGGTCATCGAGCCCGTATGAGCGGTCAGCTGAGCGGCACCGACGACGTCCCCGGTACGGCCGCCCCGCTGGCCGAGCGGGTCGCCCGCTGGCGCCGGCGGCTCCCCGCCGGGCTGCCCGCGGCCGGGCCGGGGCTCCTCGTCGCGCTCGACATCGACGGCACGCTGCTCACCCACGACGGCGAGCTCGCCGAGGAGGTGGCCTCCGCCGTCGCCGAGCTCGACCTCAGCGGCGCCCGCGTGGTGCTCTCCACCGGCCGGTCGCTCCAGGCCGTCACCCCGGTCGCGGCGCAGCTCGGACTGACGTCGGGCTGGGCCGTGTGCTCCAACGGGGCGGTCGTGATCCGGCTCGACCCCGACCTCGAGGACGGCCACGAGATCACCGACGTCGTCACGTTCGACCCCGGGCCCACGCTGCGCCTCCTGCGCGAGGAGCTTCCCGACGGGCTCTTCGCCGTCGAGGACCTCGGCCGCGGGTTCAAGGTCACCGCCCCGTTCCCCATGGGGGAGCTCACCGGTGACGTCGAGGTCGTCGAATTCGAGGACCTGCTCCACGCCCCCGCCACCCGCGTGACCCTGCGGGCCCCGCACCTCGACTCCGCCGACTTCCACGCCCTGGTCCAGCGGGTGGGCCTGCACGGGGTGAGCTACGCCGTCGGCTGGACGGCGTGGCTGGACATCTCCCCGGACGGGGTGTCCAAGGCCAGCGCGCTGGAGACCCTGCGGGGGCGGCTCGACGTCGCCGACGGCGCCACGGTCGCGGTGGGCGACGGCTCGAACGACCTGGAGATGCTCGGCTGGGCCGCGCACGGCGTCGCGATGGGCAACGCCGGGCCCGACGTCGTCGCCGCGGCGGACGCCGTGACCGACCCGGTGGGTGACCACGGCGCCGCCGTCGTGCTGCGGGCCCTGCTCGCCGCGCGCTGAGGCGGTCCGCGCGGGTCCGCGGCCCTACCGCTCCGCTCGGTCCGCGCGGTCGGCTCGATCCGCGCGGTCGGCGTTGGCGTGGATCGCGTCGCGGACGTCGGCCGCCAGGCCGGGACGGATGCCCTCCTTCGTGTACCGGGCGGCGCGCTCGTGCGACTGGTGCCAGGCGTCGGTGTCGCCCCAGCGCCGCTGCGCCTCGACGGCGTGGCTCTCGTCGAACGCGTCCCCGAAGAGCTCGCGCTGCTCGTCCCTGATGAGGTCCGTCCCGGTCTTCTCCTTGCTCGATCGCTCGGTCGGTGGCGACGACGAGGCCGCGCAGCTCCTCCAGCCGGTCGGCCACGGCGGCCCGCTGCCGTCGTGCTCGCCGACGTCGCCGCCACCGTCGAGCAGGTGATGGATCTCCTCCAGCCGGAAGCCCAGGCGCCGGTAGACCACCACGTGCTGCAGCCGGATGAGGTCCGCCGCGGTGTAGAGGCGGTACCCGGCGGCGGTGCGCCCGCCGGGACTCAGGAGCCCGATCTCGTCGTCACGGTGCAGCGTGCGTACCGGACGCCGTGGAGCTCGGCCACCTGGCCGACCGTCCCCGTCCGAACCCGTCGTCGTCATGACTACCACTGTGACGCCTCACGTCGCGTGAGGGTCAAGCCGCGGAGGCGGGTGCCGCCGGCCGGTGAGGCCGGGGGGCGGTGGCGGCGAGACGAGGGCGCGGGGTCGGGACCGGCGTTTCTCTGGGCGTGGCCCGCATTTCGGTCCGCGATATGAAGAATCAGCGCCGGAAATGTGGCGGTCCGCTCTTTCGTGCCACGACCTGGGGGCACCCGACCTGCACCGTTGCACGATCGTTACGGAAAAGAGGGCCAAGTGAGTTGAATCTCACTTCGTGGACGGGTTGGGTGTCAGTGGGAGCGATGAGCGCTCGTGACGAAGATGTAACGAGGAGGACGCACGTGAAGATCACTGCGAAGAAGCGCGGCCTTTCCATGCTGGCGGGAGGTGCTGCGCTGACCCTCGTCCTGAGCGCCTGCGGCGGCGCCGACGACCTCGGCGGCGGTGGCGGTGGTGGCGGCGACGACGAGGCCACCGGCGGCGACGCCGACTGCGCCGCGTTCGAGGAGTACGGCTCGTTCGACGGTGAGACCGTCTCGCTGTTCTCCTCCATCCGCGAGACCGAGGCGGACCAGCTCCAGGACACCTTCACCCAGTTCACCGAGTGCACCGGTATCACGGTCGAGCACAACGGCTCGGGTGAGTTCGAGCAGCAGATCGTCGTCCAGGCCGAGGGTGGCAACGCCCCCGATCTCGCGATCTTCCCGCAGCCCGGCCTGCTCTCGCGCATGGTGGGCGACGGCTACCTGGTCCCGGCCTCCGAGGCCGTCGAGGCCAACGCCGACGAGGGCTGGTCCGAGGACTGGAAGGCCTACGGCACGGTCGACGGCGAGTTCTACGCCGCGCCCCTCATGGCGAGCGTGAAGTCGTTCGTCTGGTACTCCCCGAGCGCCTTCGAGGAGGGCGGCTACGAGGTCCCCACCACGTGGGACGACCTCATGGCCCTGACCGAGGAGATCGCCGCGACCGGCACCAAGCCCTGGTGCGCCGGCATCGAGTCCGGTGGCGCCACCGGCTGGCCCGCCACCGACTGGATCGAGGACATGGTCCTGCGCTCCGGCGGCGGCGACGTCTACGACCAGTGGGTCACCCACGAGATCCCGTTCAACGACCCGGCGATCGTCGAGGCGACCGACATGGCCGGCGCCATCCTCAAGAACGACGACTACGTCAACGGCGGCATCGGCGACTCCCGGTCCATCGCGACGACGTCGTTCAACGACGGCGGCCTGCCGATCCTCGACGGCGAGTGCTACATGCACCGCCAGGCCTCCTTCTACGAGGCGCAGTGGCCCGAGGGCACCGACGTCAGCCCCGAGGGTGACGTCTTCGCCTTCTACCTCCCCGGCGTGAGCGAGGACGAGTCCCCGCTCCTCGTCGCCGGTGAGTTCGTCGGCGCGTTCAACGACAACGAGGCCACGCAGGCCGTCCAGGCCTACATGTCCTCCGGCGAGTGGGCCAACACCCGCGTCGAGATCGGTGGCGTGACCTCCGCCAACAGGGCGGTCGACCCCGAGCTCGCCTCGTCCGACGTGCTGCGCCTGGCGATCGAGCTGCTCCAGCAGGAGGACGCGGTCGCTCGCTTCGACGGCTCCGACCTCATGCCCTCCGCCGTCGGCGCCGGCTCCTTCTGGACCGGCATGACGCAGTGGATCGACGGTGAGGAGACCCAGACGGTGCTCGACCAGATCGAGGCCTCCTGGCCCGCCAGCTGACCATCGACGCGGTAGGGGAGCGGTCCGTCGGGCCGCTCCCCTCTCCCGTCGGTGCCCCGTCCGTCGCCGAGGAGGGATGAGATGGACTTCTTCCTGTTTTCCAAGATCGGCCAGATGATCCTGGCCGTCCTCGTCTTCGCGGCCGTCGTCGCCCTCCTCATGGTGGTCGCGCGGCTCGCGGACAAGTACGCCGGGCGCTCCCGGACCGCCTGGGCGCTGCTCGTCTTCGCCGGTCCCGCGGCGCTGCTGCTGGGCGTCGGCCTCATCTACCCCGCGATCCGCACGACGACGATGTCGTTCATGGACAACCGGTCGGAGAACTGGGTCGGCCTGGCCAACTACGACTACGTCTTCAACAACCCCGACTCCATCCAGTCGTTCGTCAACACGTTCTGGTGGGTCTTCCTCGTCCCGATCGTCTCGACGTCGGTCGGGCTGCTCTACGCGATCCTCGTGGACGGCAAGCGGTTCGAGAAGCAGGCCAAGTCGCTGCTGTTCATGCCGATGGCGATCTCGTTCGTGGGCGCCGGCATCATCTGGAAGTTCGTGTACGAGTACCGCGGGGCGGAGCAGACCCAGATCGGCCTGCTCAACGCGATCCTCGTGGGCCTGGGTATCGAGCCGGTCCGGTTCCTCCAGGACGGCCCGTGGAACACGTTCTTCCTCATCCTCATCATGATCTGGATCCAGGCCGGTTTCGCCATGGTGCTGCTCTCGGCGTCGATCAAGGCGATCCCGAACGACATCGTCGAGGCCGCCCGTCTGGACGGGGTCAACCCGTGGCAGATGTTCCGCTCGATCACGGTGCCGTCCATCCGGCCCACCCTCGTGGTGGTCCTCACGACGATCTCGATCGCCACGCTGAAGATCTTCGACATCACCCGCACCGTCACCGGCGCACGGTTCGGCACCCAGGTGCTCGCGAACCAGATGTACGACCAGTCGTTCACCTTCGGCAACAACGGCGTCGGCTCGGCGACGGCGGTGATCATCTTCGTCCTGGTGATCCCGATCATCGTCTACAACGTCCGCCAGATGCTGAAGAACAAGGAGGTCCGGGGATGACCAGCAACCCGACCGCGCTCGCGACGCCCGCGTCGGCCGAGACGGCCCGTCAGGCCCCGCGCGTCTCCGCCGCCTCCCGCACCAAGACGATGCTGACCTCCAAGATCGCCTCCGCGGTCGCGATCATCATCGCGTTCGTGTGGACGGTGCCGACGGTGGGCCTGCTCGTCAGCTCGGTGCGCCCCGAGGGGCAGATCCGCACGACGGGCTGGTGGAGCTTCTTCACCGACCCCACCTTCACGATGGAGAACTACCAGGAGGTCCTCTTCGGGCGCGCGTCCTCCGGCGCCCTGGCGAACTTCTTCATGAACTCCCTCACCATCACCGTGCCCGCGACGGTCATCCCTCTGGTCATCGCGACCATGGCGGCCTACGCGTTCTCGGTGATGCAGTGGAAGGGCCGGGACACCGTCTTCGTCATCGTCTTCGCCCTCCAGATCGTGCCGCTCCAGATGGCGCTCATCCCGCTGCTGCGGATCTTCTCGGGCACGGAGCTGGCGGACAACTTCCCGTTCCTGCCGATCTGGGTGGCACACGCCTCGTTCGGTCTGCCGCTGGCGATCTTCCTGCTGCACAACTTCATGTCCGAGGTGCCCAAGGAGCTCATCGAGGCGGCCCGCGTCGACGGCGCCGGGCACGTCACGGTGTTCTTCCGGGTGATGATGCCCCTCATGGTCCCCGCCATCGCGAGCTTCGCGATCTTCCAGTTCTTGTGGGTGTGGAACGACCTGCTCGTCGGGCTGACCTTCTCCGGCGGCAACAACCAGATCCAGCCGCTCACCGCGCGCCTGTCCGAGATGGCCGGCTCGCGCGGGCAGGACTGGCACCTGCTCACCTCCGGCGCGTTCGTCTCCATGATCGTCCCGCTCATCGTGTTCTTCGCGCTGCAGCGGTACTTCGTGCGCGGCCTCCTGGCCGGCTCCGTCAAGGGCTGATCCGCCGGGCGGAAGGTCCCGCGCGCACCGAGGCCGTCGTGCCCCACCCTGGAGGTGGAGGCCGGCGGCCTCGGTACGTCAGGCGGCCGTCGGACGCCGTGCCCGACGGGTGGAGGTCTCAGATGGGTCACGCCGACCTGCTCGGTGGCACCCTCCCGGTGCTGACGTTCGGCCGCGGTCCGGACCTCGTCGTCCTGCCCGGCCTCGAGGCCGCAGGCGGCAACCCGGCCGGCCTGGCCCGCCGGATGGAGGAGGCCCGCTACGCGGCGTACGCGCGGTCGCGGACCGTGCACGTGGTGCGCCGTCCGGTCGGTATCGCACCGGGCACGACCATGGCCGACCTCGCCGGCTCCCTCGCCGCCGCGATCACCGCGGACCTCGGCGCACCCGTGGACGTCATGGGCGTCTCCACGGGCGGGTCGCTCGCCCTGCAGCTCGCCGTCGACCACCCCCAGGTGGTGCGCCGGCTGGTGCTGGTCTCCGCGGCCGCGCGGCTCTCCGACGACGCCCGCGCCACCCAGCGACGCTGGGCCGAACGGGTCCGGGCCGGCCGTCGTCGGCAGGCGGCGGCCGGCCAGGCCGAGCTCATGGGCGGAAGCGCGGGAGGCGTCGCGTTCTGGCGGGCGGCGCTGTGGCTCGGCGCCCCGCTCGTGGTCCCGGACGAGCCCGCCGACCTGCTGCGCACGGTCGAGGCCGAGGACTCCTACGACGTCACGGCCCGGCTCGGCGAGGTCGCCGCGCCCACGCTGCTGGTCGCCGGGGCCCGCGACCGCAACTACGGTGCCGACCTCCTGCGCCGCACCGCGGCGCGGATCCCGGGCGCCCGCCTGCGCCTCCACCCGCGCTACGGCCACGCCGCCGCGACGAGCAGCCGCCGCGTGCCGACGATGGTGCTGGACTTCCTCGACGAGTGAGCTCGCAGCCCTCGCGGTGCCGTCCCCGCACGTCAGGGGACGAGCAGGACCTTGCCGAACACCGCGCCGTCGCGCAGGAGCGCGTGGGCGCGCTCGGCCTCGGCCAGCGGCACCCGCTCCTGGACGAGCGGCCGCACACGCCCGTCCTGGACCATCGGCCAGACGTGCTCGCGCACCTCGGCGACGACCGCGGCCTTCTCCTCGACCGGCCGGGCCCGCAGGGTGGTGGCGTGGATGCTCGCCCGCCGGGTCATGAGGGCGCCGAGGTCCAGCTCGCCGCGCCGGCCCTGCTGCGTGCCGATGACCACGAGGCGGCCGCCGGTCGCGAGCATCTCGACGTTGGCGGCCAGCGCGCCGGCTCCGAGGACGTCGAGGACGACGTCGACGCCGCGGCCGTGGGTGGCCTCCCGCACGGCCGCCGTGACGTCCTCCCTGCGGTGGTCGACGGCGACGTCGGCGCCGAGCTCGCGGCACCGCGCCGTCCGGTCCGGGCCGCCCGCCGTGGTGAGGACCCTGGCGCCCAGCGCCGCGGCGATCTGGATCGCCGCCGAACCGACGCCACCGGAGCCGCCATGGACCAGCACCGTCTCGCCCGCGTGCAGCCCGCCGGTCATGACGAGGTTCGACCAGGCCGTGCACACGGCCTCGGGCAGCGCCGCGGCGTCGACCAGGTCCACCCCCGCGGGGACCGGGAGGAGCTGGCCGGCGGGCACCGCCACGAGCTCGGCGTAGCCGCCGCCGGCGAGGAGGGCGGCCACCTCGTCGCCGACCGCCCAGTCCGTGACGCCCTCGCCCACGGCGGCCACGGTGCCGGCGGCCTCCAGCCCCAGGACGTCGCTCGACCCCGCCGGGGGCGGGTAGTGGCCGGCGCGCTGGAGGAGGTCGGCCCGGTTGACCCCGGCCGCCGCGACCCGCACGACCACCTCGCCCGGTCCGGGCGACGGGTCGGGCAGGTCACTGACCGTCAGGGCCTGGTCGTCGGTCACGGTGATGGCGCGCATGCGGGCCATCCTGCCGGGAACGGCACCGGCGTGCGGCCCCTAGACTTGGGCGGCGTCGCCGTCGGGCTCCGGGGGCGGCGAGGAGGGCTGACAGAGCGGCCGAATGTGACGGTCTTGAAAACCGTTGTGCGCTAACCCCGCACCAAGGGTTCGAATCCCTTGCCCTCCGCCGTGCGGGCCAGGCCCGACGGTCGGTGGACCGGCACGTCCCGACATGGCCCGGCCCTTGACGGGGCGGTGCTCGCCGGGCAGGTTCGCGGCATGGGCGAGGACCGTGAGGCGATCTACTTCGACGGCCCCGCGGCGTGGCGGTCCTGGCTGGAGGAGAACCACGCCACCGCGCGGGAGGTCTGGGTCGGCTACTGGAAGAAGAGCAGCGGCCGGGCCGTCCTGACGTGGAGCGAGGCGGTCGACCAGGCCCTCTGCTTCGGCTGGATCGACGGCGTGCGCCAGAGCGTCGACGACGATCGGAGCAGGCAGCGGTTCACCCCGCGGCGCACCAGGAGCAGCTGGAGCCGGATCAACGTCGCCAAGGTCTCCGCGCTCGAGGAGCAGGGCCTCATGACGCCGGCGGGCCGTGCCGCGTTCGAGGCGCGGACGTACACCTACGGGAACGACGCGGTGGAGCTGTCCCCCGCGTACGCCGAGCAGCTCGCCGCCTCACCTCGGGCGCAGGAGTTCTTCGAGGCGCAGCGGCCGTCGTACCGCAAGATCGCGACGCAGTGGGTCATGTCGGCCAAGCGGGAGAGCACCCGCGACCGGCGGATGGCCGAGCTCGTGACCGACTGCGAGGCGGGCCGGCTGATCCGTCCCCAGCGCTACGGCGACGGCGCCGGGTAGCGCCTGCCCCGCGTGGCGCCGGCACCGGTCGGCGCCGGACCGCTGACCCGCGCGCGGACCTTCGGCCCGGCACGTGCTGCGCCGGTCCGGTTGTATGGGGGGCACCAGCCCCCTACGGAAGAAGCCATGGACGTCGAACCCGCACGGCCCGCCGCCACCGCGCCCTCCGTGCGCTGCCCGTTCTCGCTCACGGCCGAGCCGGTCGCCCACATGCTCAACCTCGAGCTCGCCGACCACCCGGTCTACGACGGCCTCGAGCTGCAGTGGTTCGACGACGACGTGCACGGCACCGGCATGCTCGCCTTCCTCTCGCGCCGCGCCGGCCGCGCGGTGGACTACTACGCCCAGCCGGGGCTGCGCCTCGACCCCGCCGGCTACCGGATCGGGGGCGGCACGCGGTCGTGGAACGAGACCGAGTTCGCCGTGGCCCGGCTCGAGGTCGCCGACGACGGCGTCGACGCGCACGTGCGGTTCACCGACGTCGACGGCCGCGCCGTCGAGGTACGCGTCCTCGACCGCGACGGCCGTCGGCGCCACCGGGCGACGCTGCTCGCCCCGGTGAGCGCCGCCGTCGAGCGCCCCGAGTCGATGCTCCTGGTGTGGCTGACCGACTTCGACCTCGTCCATGTCGGGCCGACGCCGCCGGTCGTGCGCATCGATGGGCAGGACGCGGTCATCGGACGGCTCCCGGGGGACGGGCTGCACCGCCGTCACCTCATCAAGTACGCGGGCTCGCTCTGCGCGGTGACGCTCAACCGCAGCCAGGACGGCCCGCTGGCCGGCGACGCGACCGACGGCGCCCCCACGCAGAGCACTCACGTGCCCGGCGACGCCGGCACCGCCGTCCTCGTTGCCGACGCCGACGGGCACCGCGCCCGGGTCGTGCTCGACCCGGCACTGCCCGACCTCACCACGCTCGCGGAGGGGGCCAGGACGACCGGGCGCTGGCACGTCACCGTCGACGGGGCCCGCCTCACCGGCGGCCGGTGGTGGGTGCGGCGCATCGGCGGCCTCATCGACCTGCGGCTGGACGTGGACGAGCGGTGGCGGCCCCGCCGGCTGCCCCTGCTCATGCGGGTGGTCACCACCGTCGCCCCGGTGTTCCGGCGCTGGCCCACCACCTACCGGTGGCGCGCGCGGGTCGAGCTCGGCCCGGAGCCGGCGATGACCTCGAGGTGGGAACGGGTCGGCGGCGAGCGAGGGGCCGGGTACCGCCGCCTCACCGGCTCCTGACACCAGTGACCTCGACACCGTTGCGGTGACCTCCGCGCCATCGGTGCGTGGTGCACGTCAGAGACGCGGACCGTCCGGGGTGGGGGGACATCCAGCCAGCATGTCCTCCTCGCGGGAGAAGAACGGGACGTCGGGGTAGGTCTCGCGCACGCGGATGACGTCGATCGTGGCGAGACCGAGCCCGGCAGGCCCGGGCAGCAGCAGCCCGAGGATCCGTGCCTTCTCGCAGCGGAAGCCCGCCGTCCCCAGGACGACCCGCCCGTACCCCTCCACGATGCCCGAGAGCCGGCCCGGCTTCGTGTACGGGTCCTGCCGGTAGTACGCGTAGAACCCGCAGGTGCATCCCGCAAGGCCGTGCGTCGTGCTGATCTCACGCACGGACGACGTCCGTACGACGATCCGTCCGTCGGGCCGCTGCTCGACAACGCCCCCGTCGTGGCGGCACTGCGCGCGGTTCTCGCCCGGCTCCCAGACCTGGTTGTGGAAGACACCGGTGAGGTGGCCCTCGGTCGTCGCCCCGAACGAGCGCCGGCCCCGGACCGAACCGAGCACGAGAGCGGGACCGCCGAACTCCTCAGCCTCCATCGTCAGGCCGGGATCTCCTCGGGAGTGGGAGACGGCTCCGGAACCGGGGTCTCCCTCGGCAGGGGCTCGAGCTCGATCTCCTCCTCCTCCTCGCCGATGTCACCCAGTTGCGGGTCGATCGTCATGTCGCTCTCCTCCCGGGTCGGATAGACGGGCACGCTCGCCGCACACGGACGGCGATGCGGGCCACGTGGTGCACCGATCATGTGACGTCCGTCACTGTTTGGCAACCGGTGCCCCGAGCGCACGTCCGTCTGATCGTCACGACCATGGGCCGGCCTCATGCGTGACCTGGACGAACGTACTAAGCAAAAACCATGACGACGGCAACCTCTTGGCGAACCGGGACCTCGGTCCCCTGTACGCCTGTGCAGTTTCGGGTTGACTCATGTCATCCGGTTCTCGAGGACGAGGCGAAGGGCGACGAGGATGACGTTGAACACCACCGTGACGCAGGAGTACCGCGTCGCGTCGGAGGTAGGCAACCTCCGCCAGGTGATCCTGCACCGACCAGGACGAGAGATGTCCAGGCTCACGCCGTCCAACAAGGACGAGCTGCTCTTCGACGACGTGCTGTGGGTCGCCAGGGCGCAGGCCGAGCACGACCGGTTCGCCCAGGTCCTCACCGAGAGGGGGATCGAGGTCCTGTACCTCGAGCAGCTCCTCGCGGAGTCCCTGGAGAACGTCGATGCCCGCAGGTACGTCCTCGACCACGTCGTCGACGAGCGGGTCTACGGTCTCGGTGCCATCGACTCCATCCGCAACCACGCGGACAACCTCGACAGTGCCACGCTGGCCAGCCACCTGATCGCCGGCGTCACCAAGCGCGAGCTCCTCGAGGAGATCGTCGAGCCCGACTCCATCGCCCTGCAGATCATGGCCCCGGACGACTTCGTGCTCGCGCCGCTGCCGAACCACCTGTTCACCCGGGACACCTCCTGCTGGGTCTACGACGGCGTCGCCGTGAACTCCATGCGCAAGACCGCCCGGATGCGGGAGACGGTCAACTACGAGGCGATCTACCGCTGGCACCCGCGGTTCGCCACCTCCGCGCACCACGTCTGGTCCCCCGGGACGGCCGGCGGTGTCGCCACCGTCGAGGGCGGCGACGTCCTCGTGATCGGCAACGGCTCTGTCCTGATCGGGCTGAGCGAGCGCACCTCCCCGCAGGGCGTCGAACGGCTCGCCGCCAAGCTCTTCGCCGAGGGGTCCGCTGAGCGCGTCATCGCGCTGCGGATGCCCGAGGCACGCGCCTTCATGCACCTGGACACCGTCATGACGATGGTCGACCAGGAGTCGTTCACCAAGTACGCCGGGCTGGGCATGCTGCCGTCCCTGACCATCCGGCCCGGGGCCACGCCCAAAGAGCTCTCTGTCACCACGCACGCCGAGGAGGACATGCACAAGGTGATCGCCGGGGCCATCGGCCTGGACGACATCCGCATCCTCACCACCCCGCAGGACGCCCACGCCGCCGAGCGTGAGCAGTGGGACGACGCCTGCAACACCCTCGCCATCGCACCCGGCGTCGTCGTCGGGTACGAGCGGAACACCACCACCAACGCCTACCTGCGGGCCAACGGCGTCGAGGTCCTCGAGGTCCCCGGCACCGAGCTCGGGCGCGGACGCGGAGGTCCGCGTTGCATGAGCTGCCCCACCATCCGAGAGGAGATCTGAGCAATGTCCCAGGACCAGCTGACCTACGAGGCAGTCGCCGACCCGGTAGGCGTCGGATCGCCGCCCCACGCGCTGCACGGCCGCAGCTTCCTCAAGGAGCTCGACTTCACCCCCGACGAGTGGCGCTCGCTGCTCGACCTCTCCGCCGAGCTCAAGGCCGCGAAGAAGTCCGGCACCGAGGTCCCCCGTCTCGTCGGCAAGAACATCGCGCTCATCTTCGAGAAGACGTCGACCCGCACCCGGTGCTCCTTCGAGGTCGCCGCGTTCGACCAGGGCGCTCACGTGACCTACCTGGACCCAGCCGGCTCGCAGATGGGGCACAAGGAGTCCGTGGCTGACACCGCCCGGGTGCTCGGCCGCTTCTACGACGGCATCGAGTACCGCGGCAAGAGCCAGGAGGCCGTCGAGGTCCTCGCCGAGAAGTCGGGAGTGCCGGTGTGGAACGGCCTCACCGACGAGTGGCACCCCACCCAGATGCTCGCCGACCAGCTCACCATGCGCGAGCACTGCGGCAAGGCCGACGGCGACATCGCCTTCGCCTATCTCGGTGACGCCCGCAACAACGTGGGCAACTCGCTCCTGATCGCCGGCGCCATGCTGGGCATGGACGTGCGCATGGTCGCGCCCACGTCCTTGCAGAACACCCCGGAGATCGTCGCCAAGGCGCAGGAGATCGCCGCCGCCACCGGTGCGCGCATCACGGTCACCGACGACGTGGCAGCGGGCGTCAAGGGTGCCGACTTCATCTACACCGACGTCTGGGTCTCCATGGGCGAGCCGAAGGAGGTCTGGGACGAGCGCATCGGCCTGCTCAAGGACTACCAGGTCAACGCCGAGCTCATGGCCGCCACCGGCAACCCGGACGTGAAGTTCCTCCACTGCCTGCCGGCCTTCCACGACCGCGGCACCAAGGTCGGGGAGGACATCTTCCAGAAGACCGGCATGACGGCGCTCGAGGTCACCGACGACGTGTTCGAGTCCTCGGCCTCCGTCGTCTTCGACCAGGCCGAGAACCGCATGCACACGATCAAGGCCGTCATGGTCGCCACGTTGGGGAGCTGAGCATGCGCATCGTCGTAGCACTCGGCGGGAACGCCCTCCTCGAGCGCGGTCAGATCGCCGACGCCCGCGCACAGCAGGCCAACGTCGAACGCGCCGTCAAGGCCCTGGCGCCGCTCGCCGAGAACCACGAGCTCGTCCTCACCCACGGCAACGGCCCCCAGGTGGGCGTCCTCGCCCTCCAGTCGGCGAACGACACCACCCTGACCGGGCCCTACCCGTTCGACACCCTCGGTGCCATGACACAGGGGATGATCGGCTACTGGATGTTGCAGTCGCTGCAGAACAACCTCCCCGGACGGCACGTCGCGTCGATCGTGAACCAGACCCTCGTCCTCGCCGGTGACCCTGCCTTCGACAACCCCACCAAGTTCGTCGGTCAGGTGTACGACGAGGTGGGGGCCGAGCGGGTCGCGGCGGAGCGCGGCTGGGTGATGAAGCCGGACGGCGAGTACTTCCGTCGCGTCGTCGGCTCACCGAAGCCGCAGCGGATCGTCGAGACCCGGATCATTCGGACCCTCATCGAGTCCGGTGCTGTCGTGGTCTGCGCCGGTGGCGGCGGGATCCCCGTCATCCGCGACGAGCGGGGCCTGCGCAAGGGCGTGGAGGCGGTCATCGACAAGGACCTCACGGCCGCCGTGCTCGCCGAGGCGATCGAGGCCGACTTCCTCATGATTCTCACCGACGTCCCCGCGGTGCTCGACAACTACGGGACGCCGGAGCAGATCGAGATTCCCCGCGCGACCCCGTCGTTCATGCGCAAGAAGGGATTCGCTGCCGGCTCGATGGGGCCCAAGGTGGAGGCAGCCTGCCGGTTCGTCGAGCTCACGGGCGAGTCAGCCGCCATCGGCCGGCTCGAGGACGCCGAGAAGATCATCTCCGGCGAGGCCGGAACCATCATCACGCCCGGCGGGAACTACGGCGGGCCGGACGACATCCGTCCCCCGCTACCCGAGCCCGTCGAGACCGCCTTCATCCGCCGCGCCTGAGCGGCCCGTCCAGCACCACCCCGCCGCGGACCCGCGGCGCAGCAGACCAGCCCGTCCTGTGGTGGGCGGGAGAGGTGCACGGCGACGTGCACGGATATCGAGGAGTGAGTTTCGAGATGCCAAAGATCGTCAACTCGTGGAACGACTTCGACCCGCTCAAGCACGCGATCGTGGGCCGGGCCGACTTCAGCATGATTCCCCCGGAGGAGCCGGCCACCTCGGAGAAGGTGCCGGTGGACTCGGAGATGCGGGGGATGTGGGGCCCGCGCCCGACCGAGACGGTGGAGAAGGCCAACGAGCAGCTGGACAACTACGTCGCGGTGCTCGAGAAGCACGGGGTCAAGGTCGACCGGCCCACGCCGCTGCAGTGGAACCAGCACATCCAGACGCCGGACTTCCGCAACGACTCGATGATGACGGCGATGCCGCCGCGGGACATCCTGCTGACCATCGGCAACGAGATCATGGCCTCGGCGAACTCGTTCCGGTGCCGGTACTTCGAGTACCTGGCCTACTGGCCGCTGATGAACGAGTACTTCGAGAACGACCCGGAGTTCAAGTGGTCGCAGGCCCCGCGCCCGCGGCTGACGGACAAGTCGTACAAGCACAACTACTACGACGAGAAGATCTCCCTCGAGGACCGGCTCATCCGGACCGCGAACAAGGACTTCGTCACCACCGAGGTCGAGCCGATGTGGGACGCCGCGGACGTCATGCGGGTGGGTAAGGACCTGTTCATCCAGCACGGCCTGACCACCAACCGCAAGGCGATGGAGTGGTTCAAGCGGTACTACCCCGACCTGCGGGTGCACTCGGTGAACTTCCCCGGCGACCCGTACCCGATCCACATCGACGCCACGTTCGTGCCGCTGCGCCCGGGCCTGATCATCAACAACCCCCACCGTCCCCTTCCCGTGGAGCAGCGGGCCATCTTCGAGGCCAACGACTGGCAGATCGTCGAGGCCGCCAAGCCCGCCCACGACGGCCCGCCGCCGCTGTGCTACTCCTCGGTGTGGCTGTCGATGAACTGCCTGGTCCTGGACCACAAGACCGTCGTGGTCGAGGAGTCCGAGGTCTACCAGGCTGAGCAGATGGACAAGCTCGGCATGAACGTCATCCCCGTACCCTTCCGCGACGCCTACCCCTTCGGTGGCGGCCTGCACTGCGCCACCGCGGACGTCTACCGCGAGGGCGGCATGGAGGACTACTTCCCCAACCAGGTCGAGGACCCCACCCTCGTCTGACCTGATCCGCGTGGGCGGCCGTGCCGAGCGACCGGCCGCCCACGCCGGCAGAGGTGGTCCCGCCGGACCACGCCGAGCCAACCCGACGCTGGGCGCCTGGTGCGAGGGCCTGTGCGCAACAGGACGCGTGCGCAGCCCCGAAACGGCAGCACTCGGCCAAGATCTTGTGACCAGGACCTCGGTCCCCTGGACGAGCGTCCAGGAGTTGCTTCACTTGGTTGTCGGGCAGGCGCCCGCAGCAGACCAGCCCGTCCTGTGGTGGGCGGGAGAGGTGCACGGCGACGTGCACCGACCAAGAGGTGCGCGACGACGCGCACGGATATCGAGGAGTGAGTTTCGAGATGCCAAAGATCGTCAACTCGTGGAACGACTTCGACCCGCTCAAGCACGCGATCGTGGGCCGGGCCGACTTCAGCATGATTCCCCCGGAGGAGCCGGCCACCTCGGAGAAGGTGCCGGTGGACTCGGAGATGCGGGGGATGTGGGGCCCGCGCCCGACCGAGACGGTGGAGAAGGCCAACGAGCAGCTGGACAACTACGTCGCGGTGCTCGAGAAGCACGGGGTCAAGGTCGACCGGCCCACGCCGCTGCAGTGGAACCAGCACATCCAGACGCCGGACTTCCGCAACGACTCGATGATGACGGCGATGCCGCCGCGGGACATCCTGCTGACCATCGGCAACGAGATCATGGCCTCGGCGAACTCGTTCCGGTGCCGGTACTTCGAGTACCTGGCCTACTGGCCGCTGATGAACGAGTACTTCGAGAACGACCCGGAGTTCAAGTGGTCGCAGGCCCCGCGCCCGCGGCTGACGGACAAGTCGTACAAGCACAACTACTACGACGAGAAGATCTCCCTCGAGGACCGGCTCATCCGGACCGCGAACAAGGACTTCGTCACCACCGAGGTCGAGCCGATGTGGGACGCCGCGGACGTCATGCGGGTGGGTAAGGACCTGTTCATCCAGCACGGCCTGACCACCAACCGCAAGGCGATGGAGTGGTTCAAGCGGTACTACCCCGACCTGCGGGTGCACTCGGTGAACTTCCCCGGCGACCCGTACCCGATCCACATCGACGCCACGTTCGTGCCGCTGCGCCCGGGCCTGATCATCAACAACCCCCACCGTCCCCTTCCCGTGGAGCAGCGGGCCATCTTCGAGGCCAACGACTGGCAGATCGTCGAGGCCGCCAAGCCCGCTCACGACGGCCCGCCGCCGCTGTGCTACTCCTCGGTGTGGCTGTCGATGAACTGCCTGGTCCTGGACCACAAGACCGTCGTGGTCGAGGAGTCCGAGGTCTACCAGGCTGAGCAGATGGACAAGCTCGGCATGAACGTCATCCCCGTGCCCTTCCGCGACGCCTACCCCTTCGGTGGCGGCCTGCACTGCGCCACCGCGGACGTCTACCGCGAGGGCGGCATGGAGGACTACTTCCCCAACCAGGTCGAGGACCCCACCCTCGTCTGAGCCAGCACGAACGAGGGGGTGCACCAGGGTGCACCCCCTCCCGGGGGCCAGCCGCCCTCGACCCCAGCAGAACCGACCTCCCGTCTTACCGGGCAGGACCCGCGAAGGAGCGGAATCGCCATGCAGTCGTCAAGCCGCACCAAGCTCACCGGCTTCGCCATCATGTTCCTGTCCTCCAGCCTCATGGGCGGCATCGGTGCCTTCGCCCGGTACATCGAGGCTCCGGGACTCTTCATCTCGTTCGCCCGCAACCTGGCGGGTCTGGTCCTCATGACCCTCATCTTCACGGTCGGGCGCAAGTACGTGAGGTTCCGCGGGTTCCGCCTCACCCCCGCGCTCGTCGCCTCCGGGGTCTTCCTCGGCCTGCTCTCCGGCCTGTACGTGATGTCCACCCAGATGACGACCCTCGCCAACGCGGCGTTCCTCATCTACACCGGGCCGATCTACTCCACCATCCTCGCGAGCATCTTCCTCAAGGAGCCGTTCACGAGGGCGACGGCGATCTCGCTCTCCTCGGTGTTCGTCGGGTGCCTCCTCATCATCGGGATCATCAACTATTCCGCCGGCGCCGGGTTCACCGTGTCGCTCGACCTCGATCCCAAGTACTTCGCGGGCAACATGGTCGCCCTCGCGTCGGGCGTGGCGTACGGCCTCTTCCTCTTCGTGAGCCGATACCGCACCGACGTCGAGTCCGACGTGCGGGCCTACACCAACTTCACCTTCGCCGTCATCACCCTCGCGGTCATCAACGTCGTGAAGGTCCCGGACCTGGGCGGGATGACCGCCCGCGGCTGGCTGGTCCTCGCCGTCGCCGCCTTCGTCACCGGCGCCGGTGCGTTCTACTTCCTCACCGTCGCCTCGAAGATCCTGCTCGCCGGCGAGCTGGCGACAATCTCCTACCAGGAGACGATCATGGCGACGATCCTCGGCGTCGCCCTGTTCAGCGAACCGCTGTCGTTGATGCAGATCCTCGGTGGCGTGCTCATCATCGTCGGTGGCCTCTCGCAGATCCTCTTCTCCACCAAGAAGGCACCGGAGCTCACCGAGGCCTTCACCCAGGGCGGGGTGGCCGGCGGCAGGCACGACGACGGCGCAGCCACCACGGTCGGGAGCGATCCCGACGCCCCGGGCGTCGTCCGGCCCGAACTCGTCGTCCCGAACAACGTAGGAGCCGAGACGAAATGACGACCGAGACCGTCTACATGGAGGACCTCGACGCCTTCACCTACCGCGAGCGCATCGCGGCCGGTGCCCCGGTCCTCATCCCCGTGGGGTCGATCGAGCAGCACGGCCCCCACATGCCGCTGAACACCGACGTGCTGCTCTCGCGGGCGATGGCCGGCGCCGTCGCCGGAAAGACCGGGTCGCTCGTCGCGCCGGCCATGGTCTTCGGGTACAAGTCCCAGCAGCGTTCGGGCGGGGGCAACCACCTCACCGGGACGACCAGTCTCGACGCCGCCACGGTGGTGTCCGTCGCCAAGACGCTGGTGCTCGAGCTCGCCCGCCACGGGGTCCGCAAGGTCGCCTTCGTCAACGGGCACTACGAGAACTACCAGTTCCTCTACGAGGGGGCCGACCTGGCGCTGCGCGAGCTCCGGCTCGACGGCGTCACCGACCTGACGGTCGTGCTCCTGTCGTACTGGGACTTCGTCGGTGACGACGTCATCGCGGAGCTCTACCCCGACGGCTTCCCCGGCTGGGACCTCGAGCACGGCGGGGTTCTGGAGACCTCTCTCATGCTCCTGCTCCACCCCGACCGCGTCGACATGACCCGGGTGGCCGACATCGCGCCGGCGCAGCTGCCCAACTACGACGTCCTCCCGGCCCGGCCGGAGATCACACCCGAGTCCGGGTGCCTGTCGTCCGGTGCCGCCGGGACCGCGGAGAAGGGCAGGCTGCTCCTCGACGGCGCGGCAGCGGGCATGGTCGCAGCCCTCCGTCACGAGTTCGGGGTCTGATCGCCGTGCTCCGCAGATTCTCGGCCGCCGTCTCCCCGGACGGGCTGGTAGCGCGCCCCGTCGGTGAGAGTGCAGACCCCGGGGACGCGCAGGTCGACAACGTCCGAAGAGACGTGGAGGAGACGCTCCACCCCATCCCGGAGGCGCAGCGGACCACACGGGTCGGGGGCCAGTTCTGGATCTGGGCCGGAGCGAACATCGCTCCGATCAACTGGGTCCTCGGCGCGCTCGGCATCAACATGGGACTAGGCCTGTGGGACACCTTCGCCGTCCTGGCCGTCGGCAACCTGATGGGCATGGTCGTCTTCGGCTTCTTCGTGCTGCTGGGCCAGCGCACGGGAGTGACCGGCATGGTCCTCGGACGCGCGGTCTTCGGGCGCCGCGGCAACTATGTGCCGGCGGTCATCCAGGCGGTCGTGGTGATCGGCTGGTGCGCCGTCAACACCTGGATCGTCCTTGACCTGGTGCTCGCTCTCTTCGGCGAGATCGGCCTGGTTGACCCCAGCCTGGACAACTACGGCTGGAAGTTCGGGGTGGCCGCCGCCGTCATGCTCGTCCAGGTGACGATCGCGCTGTTCGGCTACCGGGCGATCGCCGCCTTCGAACGGTGGACCGTCCCCCCGACGATCGCGATCCTCATCGCGATGTCGATCGCGGCCTGGTTCTTCATGGACATCGACTGGTCCTACTCCGGCCCTCCCGGGGGAGCGCTGGCCGGCTGGGACCGGATCGGCGCGATGTCGACCGTGATGACGGCCATCGGCGTCGGCTGGGGCCTGACATGGCTCACCTACGCCTCCGACTACTCCCGCTTCGTCAGCAGGGCCGTCCCCCGGCGGAAGCTCTACCTCGCCTCCGCCGGGGGCCAGATCCTCCCGGTGCTGTGGCTCGGGCTCCTCGGGGCGACCCTGGCCACCACCAACGGCTCGATCGACCCCGGCCAGCTCATCGTCACCAACTTCGGCACGCTGGCCATCCCGGTCCTGCTGCTCGTGCTGCACGGGCCCATCGCCACGAACATCCTCAATATCTACACCTTCACCGTGACGGTCCAGAGCCTCGATCTCCGCATCGGCAGAAGGGCCCTGAACATCGGGGTGGGCGCGGCGGCCATGGGCGCGGTCACCGTGTTCGTGTTCTCCACCAACATCGCGCACTCGCTCGACGCATGGCTCTCCGCCTCCGTGGGCTGGACCTCCACCTGGGGCTCGATCGTGGCGGTGCGGTACTACCTCCTCGACCGCCGCTCCACAGACTTCACACACTGCTTCGACCCGGTGGGCACCAGCAGGCTCAGGGACGTCGACTGGCGGGCGCTGACCGCGTTCGGCGTCGGGCTCACCAGCGCGTGGCTGTTCATGCAGGGCATGGTGCCCGCACTGCAGGGCCCGGTCTCCAACGCGCTGCGCGGGCTGGACCTGTCCTGGTTGGCCGCCGCCCTGAGCTCGGGCGCCGTCTACTACCTGCTCGTGCGCCGCGACCCGTCGTTGCGTGCTCCTGCCGCCCCCGTCGCTGTCCGGCCGACGGTGCGAACGCCGGCCGCCGGCGTGCCCGACGCACCTCACCTCGCGGAGACGTCATGAGCGCCACCCACCTCGCCCCGGCCGAGCGGTGGACGAGCCCGACCTGTCCCGATGGCCTGACGCCCGAGCAGAAGGCCGAGGTGCTCATCCAGGCGCTGCCCTGGCTCGAGCGCTTCGCCGGCGGCCGGGTCGTCATCAAGTACGGCGGGCACGCCATGGTGGACGAGCGGCTCCACCGGGCGTTCGCCGAGGACGTGCTGTTCCTCCACCGGGTGGGCATGCGGCCCGTCGTGGTCCACGGCGGCGGCCCGCAGATCTCCCGGATGCTCGACCGGCTCGGGATGACCACGGAGTTCCGCGGCGGCTTGCGGGTGACCACCCCCGAGGTCATGGACGTCGTGCGCATGGTCCTCACCGGGCAGGTCCAGCGCCAGCTGGTCGGGCTGCTGAACGCCCAGGTCGCCCACGCCGTCGGGATCTCCGGCGAGGACGGTGGGCTCTTCCGGGCCCGGCGCACCGGGGCGGTGGTCGACGGCGAGACGTTTGACGTGGGTCTGGTGGGTGACGTCGTCGTGGTGAACCCCCAAGCCGTGGAGGACCTCCTCGCCGGCGACCGGATCCCGGTGATCTCCACGATCGCCCCTGACGTCGACGACCCCGGCCGCGTGCTCAACGTCAATGCTGACACCGCCGCGGCCGCGCTCGCCGTCGCCTTGGGTGCGCGCAAGCTCGTCATCCTCACCGACGTGGAGGGCCTCTACCCTCGGTGGCCCGACCGGTCCTCGCTGCTGCGGCGGGTCTCGGTCTCCCAGCTGGAGGCACTGCTGCCCGCTCTGCAGTCCGGGATGGCCCCGAAGATGGCCGCCTGCTTGCGCGCGGTGCGTGAGGGGGTGCCCCAGGCCCACGTCATCGACGGCCGGCACGCCCACTCGATGCTCGTGGAGATCTTCACCGAGGAGGACATGGGGACGATGGTGCTGCCGGACGGTGTGGCATGAGTGCCGTGGCCCAGCAGCTCTGGCCGGTGCCGGAGCTGTCCGAGGGGCGCTGTGGTGCTGCCGGATCGCCCACCCTGCGGGTGCTCGAGGGCCTCGTCCGCGACGTGACCCAGGCGGAGGACCTGGTGCTCGTCACGACCGTCCCCGGCGGGGGTGCGCTAGCCGCCGCGGCCATCGACCGTGCCCAGATCGCCCCCATCGTCGGTACGGTCGCGGGTGAGGCCGCCGTGGTGGCGAGGACACGATCGCCGTTGTCCGCGCAGGTGGTGGCACGCTATCTGCGGAGCGTGGCCCGCGGCGCGGCGACGGAGGGACGGTTGGGATGAACGGGATGAACGGACAGCCACGCACGACGGTCGACCGTCGGTCACCTGCCCGGCAGGGCGTGTCGGACAAGGGCGGCCGACGGCGCGCCGAGATCGCCGAGGCGGCCGCCGCGATCCTGCGCGAGGAGGGGCCTGCCGGCGTCTCGCACCGCACGGTCGCCCGCCGGGTGGGCTGCTCGCTGTCGCTGACGACCTACTACTACGAGAGCCTCGACGAGATGCTGGCCGAGGCCGGCCGCATCAACATCGGCCTGTGGGCGTCTCGCGCCGAGGCGGTCGCCGAGGCGGCCGAGAGCGAACCGCCACCGACCGGCCCGGACGCTGTGACCGCGCTCGTCCTGCGTGCCTGCCTGCCCGCCGGGGACGAGCTGCTCGGCCACTACTTGCAGCTGATCGCCGCCGCGCGGGCGATCCCGGTCACGCGCGCGTACCGCACCGGGCGAGACCGTCTCAACGGTGCGCTCGTTCGCGTGCTGCGCCAGGTCCGCAGCGAGTGCCCACCCGAGCTCGTCATCGCCGTCGTCGACGGCGCGGCCGTCTCGGCGCTCAGCGAGGGCCGGGACGTCCGCGACACTGCTGCGCAGCTGCTGCGGCACGTGCTCTGACGGTCGACCTCGACCTCGACCTCGTCCACGTCGGGCTGACGCGCCCGGTCGTGCGCATCGAAGGACGCTTGAACCCCCGCCAGGACGGCCCGCCGGCCCCCCGCCGGGTGAGCCGTGCGTTTTTGACCGGCGCACCGGTCCGGGTAACCTGTGGGAGGGACTTGGAGACGTCGCATAGTCAGGTCTAGTGCGCATCCCTGCTAAGGATGTGACGGGGTAACCCGTCCGTGGGTTCAAATCCCACCGTCTCCGCCAGCGTCCCGAAGGGGGCCGCGAACCTCGGTTCGCGGCCCCTTCGGTCTCCGCGGCGTGGGGAACGGACCGCTCCGGGTACCCGACAAGACGCTCCACATCGCGCGGAACGTGGGCACTGGCGGTCGCCGCAGGTCCGCGGTCCGGCGTCTGGTGGGTCCGCGATGGCCCGATGAAGGCGTCGCCGCGCTGGTTGCGGACCTTCGGACCTGGTTCTCCGGGGGCCGCCCACCTAGCGTGGAGGTCGGCTCCTGGAGCTCGGAGGTCACCATGGCAGCTTCAACCCGAGACCGTCCGGCACGAGGGGCTCGCCGCGTCGGGTACGTCGTCTCGGTGGTGGTCAACGCGGCCCTGCTCGTGGCCGTGAACGGATGGCCGGGCTGGGAGGTGCTGCCCTTCCTCACCGCCGACACCCGGCAGGTCCTGGGCCTGGTGAACGCCTCGATCCTGCTCACCCTGGCCGTGAACCTCGTGTACATCGTCAGCGACCCGCGATGGCTGAGGGCCCTCGGTGACCTGATCACCACCACGGTCTCGATCGTCGTGACGGTGCGGATCTGGCAGGTCTTCCCGTTCGACTTCGCGGGCAGCGCCTTCGACTGGGGCCTCGTCGCCCGCATCCTCCTGGGCCTGGCGATCGGCGGCAGCGTCATCGCCGCGGTCGTCGCGCTGGTCACCCTGGTCAGGGCTACGGCCTCACCGTCGGACCGGGGGGCGCGGAGCGGCGGCACCTGGCGGCACGCGTAGTTGCAGCACGGGCTCGGCCGCCCGCGCTCCCGACACCCGACACTCGACGCCCGGATGTGCCCCCGCTACCGTCGTCCTCGTGGTCGACGCCGCCGGCGTGGCCGCCGTCGTGGCCCTCGTGGTGGCGGCCTACCTCCTGCCCGAGGACCTGCTGGCCGGCGAGCTCTCCGGCGACACTGCGCGCGACATGCGCTACGCGCTCGGGGTGCTCGTCGCGACCGCGGCGGTCTCGGCCTACCACGGGTCGGTGTTCCGCCAGGACCGCGAGCTCGTTCCGCCGACGCCGGAGCTGCTGGCGGGTCCGCGGTCGGTGGTGCTCGTCGGTCCCGCGGACGACCACCTCGCCCGAGCTGCCGAGTGAGCAGAGGAAGGAGCCCGACGGCCCGTCGAACGGCAGGACGGCCCGGTGAGCGGGTGCTCACCGGGCCGTCCTGGGTGCCGCTGCCTGACGCCGTCAGGCAACGGGCGTCACCGGTTCCGTGCGTGCTCCGGCGGTCCCTGCTCGCCCGCGAACGGCGGTCGGCCGGGCTCGCCGACGTGCGGCGGACGGTTGCCCGGACGGTCCTCGTCCCCGCCGGCCGTGCCGACCGGCGGAAGGAGCGTGATCACCGTCGGCTCCGGGTTGGCGCCGAGGCGCGCCCCCGTCTCCGCCGGTGCCTGGTCGCTGAGCTCGAGCAGGCCGTGCATCTCGATGCTGCCGTCCGCGGCGATCTCCGGGACGAGATCGGTGTCGAGACTGCCGAACCAGTCGTCCGAGACCAGGTCGCCCTCGCTGTTGACGCTGGCGTCACGGACGAAGTCGCCCGCCACGGTGAGGTAGTTCGACGGCTCGGTGGTGAGCGTGTCCTCCTGCTCGCGCAGGTCGATCCGGTCCGCAGCCCCCGCCACGTAGGACAGCATGCCGCTGACCTCGTAGTCGGTCGTGGACGCGCTCGTCGCGAGCTGGAGGTTACCCGAGGCGTTGTCGTACGACGTGACGTCGTGCACCCGCACGTCCGGTCCGGAGTTGGACGTGACGCCGCGGCCGAGGTTGCCGAACGAGACGGAGTTGCGCAGCAGGTGCTTGCCCGGCATCGACTCCCCGCCGAGCTTGAAGCCGTTGCCCTCACCGGTGCGCTCGGGGTCGTCCTCGAGCTGACCGTTGCGGTAGGCGACGGAGTCCTCGACCACGACGTCGCCGATCGGCCCGGTGGTGGACTTGGCGTACAGGTCCCAACCGTCGTCGATGTTGTGGTGGGCGATGTTGTACCGGAAGACGTTGCCGTCCCCGACCGTCAGCTTCGCGGCGAAGCCGTCGGCGTCGTTGCCCTGGGGGTCGACGTTGTTGTGCGACACGCTGGAGACCACCAGGTTGTCCGACGGCCACATCTCGTAGGGCTCGGAGGCCTCACCGGAGATCTGCACCCCGGTGTCCTGGTTGTGGTGGGACTCGATGCGCTCCACCACGTTGTGGTCGCCCTGGATGAGCAGGGGCTTCTGGTAGCCCTGCGACCCGGTGATCTCCAGGTCGTACAGGTGCCAGTAGTCGCCTCGCAGCTTGATCCCGCCCGACGTCGAGTCCGAGAGGTCGAGGGTGGCTCGCCCGTCGGGGTGGGACATCAGGGTGATCGGGGCCTCCGCGGTGCCGTCGTTCCCGCGGCCGACCACGACGGCCTCGGTGGGCCGGTACGTGCCCGGCGCGAGGACGATCTGCTGGCCGGGCTGGACGAACGCCACGGCCGTGTGCAGGTCCAGCGGGTTCTCGGGCGTCCCGTCGCCGTTCGCGGTTCCGTCGGGGGCGACGTGGATCGACTCGCCCGGCTCGCCGAAGCGGTCGACCTCGATGGTGATCGGGATCGAGACCGGGTCGTAGGAGGACAGGTCCTCGTACTCGCCGAGCTGGGTCTGCTCCTCCTTGGGAGCGGGCGTGAGCTCGGCGGTCAGCTCGTTCGTCCCGTCCTCGAGCGGGACGGTGATCTCCCGGCTCTCGCCCGGTGCGAGCGTGACCTCACCGACGACGTCGCCGTCGCCGTCGCGGACGACCGCCTCACCGTGGACGTTGGACACGAGCGGGACGTCCAGACTGTCGTGCGGGGTGGTCCGCGTGACGTCGGCGCTCAGGGTGGGGTCGACGTAGGTGATGGGCCGCGGGAGCGGCGCCTCGTCGTCGTCCGGGTGGATCGTCGTGAACTCGATGTCGCTGGCGGTCACGACGATCTTCCGGGCGGCGAAGATGCCCACGTAGTACTTGTCGGGGTCCTGCTGCAGGAGCAGGTCCGGCTCGTAGTCGATGATCTCGTGGACCTCGCCGTCCTGGTCGGTCCAGATGGCGTGGAAACCCGTGTTGGACTTGCGCAGGGTGTACTCGTAGACGTCACCCTCGGTGAACCGCGGCGGGTTCGTGTTCGAGCCCTCGGTGTAGCCCGCCCGGAAGTCCCAGTCGAACGGCTGCGACCGGCTCATGTCGCGGTCCGCGGAGGCGACGGTCGGGGCGTCGGTGTAGCCGTCGACGAACTTCCCGCCGGGGGTGCCGTACGCCACCTCGAGGGAGCCGTCCACGTCACGGGTGTACTTCGCCGACATGACGCCGGCGTTGTTGAAGTATCGCGCGGCGCGGTTGTTCGGCTCGAACGTGTCGACGGCGACGATGCCGAACCCGGACTGGTTGTCCTTCAGTGACGCGTCGTTCACCGTGAACGTCGCGGAGAGGGTGAAGTTCTCCGTGGCCGGGTCGATCTCGGTGTAGTAGTACATGAATCCGTCCTCGGAGTCGGCGATCTTGCCGTTGTTGTCGAGGAGGGAGAAGGTCAGAGAGCCGTCCGCGTTCTCGATCAGCTCGCCGTTGCTCGAGATTCCGGCGTGGGCGGACAGCCAGCGCTCGACCTCCCCGGAGACGGTCACCGCGTACGGTTCGGACGTGGCGGTGTCCACCCCGCGCAAAGCCGTGACCTGGAGCTCGTACGAGGTGCCGGGGGTCAGGCCGGTGATGTCGGCGCTCGTCCCGGCGGTCGAGGGTCCGGCCGTCCAGTCGGTCGCGCCGGTCTCGCGGTAGGCGAGGTCGTAGGTCTCGGCCTCGGGGACCGCGCCCCACTCGACGGTGACGGTGGCCTGGTCGCCCTCGACCGCGGAGGTCAGGGCGGAGGTGATCTCCGGCGTCGCGAGCGGCAGCGTGAACGAGGGCGCGGCGACCCGCTCGGACAGCAGGGCCGTCTCCTGGTCGTTGCGCGTCAGCGCCACCTGGACCTCGTAGTCGCCGGAGGCGTCCGGGGTGAGGGTGATGCTGCCCGCGTCTCCAGGGGTTCCGGAGACGCCGGACGCGACCTCCGTCTCGCCGTCGTAGAGGGTGGCGGTGGCGAGGTCGGCGCCCTCGAACCCGATGACGCCGTCGTAGCTCACGACGATGTCCCCGCCGTCGACGGTCACGTCGGTGATGGTGGGGACCGCGACGGCGTCCCAGGCGGGGCGCTCGGGCGCCGGGCCCTCGGTGAGCTCGACGTAGTAGATGTTCACGCCCGAGGACGGCGAGGCGATGTAGTAGGTGCCGGCGTCGGGGACGACCAGGGTGCCGACGGGGATGTCACCGCCGGAGGGTGCTCCGAGTGCGGGTACCCGGGCGACCTCGGTGCCGTCGAGCGTGTAGAGGGCAAGGTCTCGGTCAGCGCTGGAGCTGGAGCTCATGACGTAGACGGAGAGCACCGCCTCGCCGGTGGTGGTGAACTGCACCGAGCGGCTCTCGGCGTCGCCGGCGCCGCCCATCTTCAGGCGCTGGGTGAACTGCATCCCACCGCCGGTGTTGTTGTTGGCGTCGACCTCGACGGTCGTGTCGCCGGTTGCGTTCACGATGAACTGCCCGACCTGGAAGTCTGCGTCGTAGACGCGGGCCTCGAGGTCCGACGCGTTGAGCACGTGCTGGTCCGCCGTGGCGGTGCTCGTCAGTCCGACGAGCGCCAGCGCTGCGACGGCCAGGGCCGCGATCGCCGAGCGGAGGTGTCTGAGTGCGGTTGGCATAGGTGTCGACTCCCGGGTGCGTCCCGTCGGCCAGCGGCCAGCCTCGCGAGATACGACGCTGTACGGAGGACCTGCTGACCTGGCTTCCGCCGGTGGAAGCGCTTACATGGTCAAATCTAGGTCTCCACCCGGTGAAATGTCAAGGTTTCCGCTGGTTCAGGTCATCGAACGCCCTCAAGCCTGGGTATCGGCGTGCCGGGCAGGGAGGGTGAGACGGGGGGCCGGTCAGGCCCCGGTGCTGCTCAGCACGGTCGAGGCGGCGATCTTGAGCAGCCCGTCCTCCTCCGCCAGGCGGTAGGCGGTCCGCTCCACGACGACGCGGCCGTCGTCGAACCGGTAGGTAAGCGTGGCCTCCACCTGGTCCGGGGGTAGACCCTGGACGTCCGTCACCGCGACGTCCTCGATGTCGGCCCAGAAGGCCTCGTAGCTCTCGCGTCCCCCGGCGTGGCCCGACTGGTAGGCGGTGGTCATGCGCGGCCAGGCGGCGTCGGTGTCATCAGGCATGAACGCGTAGTAGTCGACCACCGCGGAGGCCAGCTGCGTCGCCCGGTCCGGCGCAGGCTCCTCGGCCGGGGCCGGGTCCTCCTCGGCCGGCGCCGGTTCGGGCTCGGGCTCCTGCGTCGTCGGCGCGGGGGTGGGCGGAGGTGTCGTGGCGGGGGCGGTCGGGGTGGGTGACTCCTCCGGAGCCGCCGTCGCGTCGCCGGTCGGCTCGGCGGACGGCGCGCTGGACGGCGTCGGACCTGGCTCGGCGGTGGTGCCCGGGTCGGGCCCCGTCAGCATCGCCGCGACGACCCACACGACGGCGACCAGGAGGGCGGCGGCGGCCAGCACGCCGAGCAGGCGCCGCCGCGGTGCACCACCGGCGGGGGCGCTGGGGGCCGCCGAGACGGAGGGGGTCCGCGCGTGTGCGGGAGGCCTGGTGGCGGGACGGTGCTGGTCCGGACGACCGGCGGGCGGTGCGGGCGGCTCGGCGGCCGGCGCCGCCGGGGGCACCTCGTCCGTCAACGGCTCCTCGGGCGTCGACGGGTGCACCGCCGGGACGTCCGCGGGCACCGGGACGACCACCGGTGCCGGCTCCTCCGGCGCAGCCCGCTCCTCCCGCGCCGCCCGCTCCTCGGTGGGCACGGCCGCGGTCGCCGCGAGGTGGGCGGCGACGGCTTCCATCGTGGGCCGCTCCGCCGTCTCCGCCGAGAGCATCCGGAGCAGGAAGGGGGTGAGCGGCCCGGCGCGGGTCGGCGGCTCGACCTCTGCGGCCGCGACCTTGTGCAGCAGGGCGATGGAGTTCGGCTCGGCGCCGAACGGCGGCCGTCCCTCGAGGGCCGCGTAGAGCGTGGCGCCGAGGGAGAAGACGTCGGACGCAAAGGTGGCGTCCCCGCCGCGTGCCACCTCGGGCGCGAGGAACGCGGGGGTTCCGTGGACCATGCCGGTCGCGGTGAGAGTGGGGTCGCCCATGGCGTGCGAGATCCCGAAGTCGCTGATGTGCGCGGCACCGTCGTCGGTGATGAGGATGTTCCCGGGCTTGACGTCGCGGTGGACGATCCCGAGCCCGTGGGCGGCGGCGAGGGCGGAGGCGACCTGTGCGCCGAGCCGTGCGACGTCGGCGACCGGCAGGGGTCCGCGCTCACGGAGGACGGCCGAGAGCGGCGTCGAGGGCAGGAACGGCATGATGAGACAAGGCCGGCCCTCGTGCTCGACGGCGTCGAAGACGGGTACTGCGTGCGGGTGGTGGAGGCGCGCGGTGATCCGCGCCTCTCGCATCGCCCGGCTCTTCGCGAGCTCGGCCTCGGCCTCGGGGAGGCCGGGCGCGGTGTGCAGCTGTTTGATCGCGACCGTCCGCTCGAGGCGCTCGTCCCACGCCTCCCAGACCACGCCCATCCCGCCGGTGGCGATCACCCTGACGGGGCGATAGCGACCGGCGATGAGAGGCTGCGGCTCGCTCACCGGACCCCTTCCTCGTAGGACGACGCACCGAGCGTAAGGCTGGTGGTGGCAGGGCCGCCCGCCGGGGTTGACGGTGTCAGTGGTGCGCCCCGGCCTTCTTCTTCCGCGGGATGACGTGCATGACCGCGACGACGACCGCACCGGCGGCGAGGCCGAAGATGGCCGAGCCGAGCGTGTTGACGAGCCAGCCGACGAACGCGCCGACCGCAGGCAGGGCGTGGGCAGCGGCCTCCTCGAGCTGGCGGACCAGCGCGTAGGGGCCGTGCCAGCCCAGCTCGTCCGTACCCACGAGGAGGATGTGCCCGCCCACCCAGAGCATGGCGACGAGGCCCACGGTGGAGAGGATCGCGAGGAGCTTCGGCATCGCCTTGACGAGGAAGCGACCCAGGCGCTGGGAGAACGCGGCCTCCCGCTCGGCCAGGTGCAGCCCGATGTCGTCCATCTTCACGATGAGCGCGACGACGCCGTAGACCAGCGCGGTGATGCCGAGCGCGACGACGACGAGGATGAGCGCGCGGGTGAGGAACGGCTCGTCCGCGACCTCGTTGAGCGAGATGACCATGATCTCGGCGGAGAGGATGAAGTCGGTGCGGATCGCCCCGCTGACCATCGACTTCTCCTCCTCGGGCCCGACCTCGGCAGCCGGCGCGGCCTCCTTCTCCTCCTTGTGCTTGCCGGTGAGGAGCTCGTAGATCTTCTCCGCGCCCTCGTAGGAGAGGTACAGACCGCCGAGCATGAGGATCGGCGTGAGCAGCCACGGGAGGAACTGGCTCAGCAGCAGGATGGCCGGGAGGATGAACAGGAGCTTGTTGCGGATCGAGCCGATGGCGATCTTCTTGATCATCGGCAGCTCGCGCTTGGCTGCGAAGCCGTGCACGTACCGCGGCGTCACCGCTGTGTCGTCGATGACGACGCCGGCCGCCTTCATGCTCGCGCGACCGGCGGCGGCCCCGATGTCGTCGACGGATGCTGCCGCGATCCTGGCCAGGGCGGCCACGTCGTCGAGCAGGGCGACGAGGCCGCCGCTCACCGGGTGCTCCCGGGTGCGCGCACGGCGGCGGGTCGGGCGGCGGAGGACGCGCGGGGCGTCGGGTACGTCGGCACGATCGTGAGAATAGGCGTTTCGGCGCCAGCCTGCCGCTCGGGCCGCTCGGGCCGCTCGGGGGCGGCCCTCGGCGGGGCGGCGTGCCGGCGGCTGATCGGCTCGCTCCCGCGCTGACGGCGAATGGGGAGGGAGCGGCACGAGAGCCGGTTTTCCGGGCGTTCTGGTCCACATCTCGCCAGGTCACGAGTTCACAACGACTCTTGACACGGTCGCTGCCGGAGCGCAAGACTCCAACCACTGCTCAAACGATTTAACACCACGGCAGGACCACCTCGACGGGGAGGCTGATCATGACCAAGCGAGCCGGGATCCGGGACGTCGCCCGGGAGGCGGGCGTCTCTCCGGCCACCGTCTCGCTCGTGCTCAACGACCGCGCCGCGACGAGGATCCCGGCCAGCACCCAGGAGCGGGTGCGTCGGGCGGCGGCGGACATCGGGTACTCGCCGAACTCGGTCGCCCGGAGCCTGCGCACCCGCACCACGCGGACCATCGGGCTCATCTCCGACGAGATCGCCACGACCCCCTACGCCGTCCGGATGATCGAGGCGGTCCAGGACGGCGCCCGGGCCCACGGGCACCTCGTGTTCCTCGTGAGCACCGCCGCGGAGCGGTCCCTCGAGCGTGATGCGGTGGCCGCCCTGCGCGACCAGCAGGTCGACGGGCTCATCTACGCGTGCATGTGGCACCGCGACGTCGAGGTGCCGCAGGGGATGCCGCCGGGGTCGGTCGTCCTGGACGGGCGCCCGGACCGGGCGGGCTACCCCGCCGTCGTGCCGGACGACCGGCGGGGCGCCGAGGTCGCCGTCCAGGCGCTCGTCGACGCCGGGCACCGGCGGATTGCGTACGTCGACATCGACGAGGACCCCTCGCCACTGGCCTCGGGCCTGCGCCACGAGGGCTACCTCGCCGTCCTGGCGGCGGCCGGGATCGACCCCGACCCCGCACTCCACGTCAAGGGCTCGGCGGACGCCGTCGGCGCCCGGGACGCGGCCGGCCGGCTGCTCGAGCTGCCGCCCGGCCGCCGGCCCACCGCCCTGTTCTGCTTCAACGACCGCATGGCGATGGGCGCGTACTCCGCGGCCCGGCGTCACGGCCTGGAGATCCCCACCGACCTGTCGGTCGTCGGCTACGACGACCAGCAGCTCATCGCCGCCGAGCTCGACCCGCCGCTGACCACCGTCGCCCTGCCGCACTACGACATGGGGCGGTGGGCGGTGGAGGTGCTGCTCGGGTCGCGCGAGGCGCCGCCCGACCAGGGCGTGATGTTGATGCCGTGCCCTCTCATCACGAGGGAGTCGGTAGGTCCGCCGCCGGCCGAGCAGAAGGAGCCTGGCCGACGACGGACGTGAAACACCCTGTGGCCGTCGACCGACGGTCACCGAGCCGGAGGTCCGACCTTGCCCGTCGGGCCCCCAGGAAAGGAATCACGATGCGACGCAAGTCCTTCACGGCGATCGTAGCCACCACCGCGGCCCTCGGGATCGTGCTGACCGCGTGCGGACGGGCCGGTGAGTCCGACGGCGGTGGCGGTGGCGGCGCCGACGGCGAGACCACCGAGCTGACCATGTGGACCCACTCCGCCGGGAACCCGGCCGAGCTGGAGGTCTACGAGAAGATCGTCGCCGACTTCAACGACTCCCAGGACGGGTACGAGGTCGTCATGGAGTCCTTCCCGCAGGGCGCCTACAACGACGCGATCGTCGCGGCGGCGGCGTCGGGCGACCTGCCCTGCCTGCTCGACATGGACGGCCCGATCGTCCCGAACTGGGCGTGGGCGGGCTACATCCAGCCGCTCGGCCTCGACCCGGCGGTCACCGACGACCTCCTGCCGACGGCGGTCGGGCGCTACCAGGACGAGATCTACTCCGCGGGATACTGGGACGCCGCGCTCGCCGTCTTCGCCCGGCAGTCCGTGCTCGACGAGAACGGCATCCGGGTCCCCACCTTCGAGGAGCCCTGGACGCAGGAGGAGTTCGACGAGGCGCTGACCACGCTCCAGGGCGCTGGTTACGAGACCCCGCTGGACATCGGTGCCGAGGACACCGGCGAGTGGTGGTCCTACGCCTACTCGCCCATGCTCCAGAGCGCCGGTGGCGACCTCATCGACCGCGACACCATGCTCACCGCCGACGGGGCGCTCAACGGGCCGGAGGCCGTGGAGTTCTTCACCTGGTTCCAGGGTCTGTTCGACCAGGGCCTCGCCTCGGACTCGGGCGAGATCGGCAACGAGGAGTTCAACAACGACGAGGTGGCGCTGAGCTACACCGGTGTCTGGAACGCGATGGACTCCCTGGACGCGGTCGGCGACGACCTGCTCATCCTGCCCCCGCCGGACCTCGGCAACGGCCCGGTCATCGGCGGTGCCTCCTGGCAGTGGGGGATCTCGGCCGAGTGCGACGCCGCCGACGGCGCCCGGGAGTACCTGGAGTTCAGCTTCAAGCCCGAGTACGTCGCCGAGTTCGCCGACAAGCAGGTCGTCATCCCGGCCATCGCCGAGGCCGAGGAGCTGTCCGAGAACTTCGGTGAGGGTGACCCGCTCCAGCCGTTCGTCGAGCTCTCGCAGCGCTACGCGCTCGAGCGCCCCCCGACACCGGCGTACCCGGTGATCTCCAGCGTCTTCGAGCGCGCCGCGAAGGACATCATGAACGGCGCCGACGTCCAGTCCACGCTCGACCAGGCGGTCCAGGAGATCGACGCCAACATCGAGTCCAACGACGGGTACGGCTTCTGAGCCGACCGTCCTGAACGGCGGTCGGGGCGGCGCAGCCTGCTGCGACGACGCAACCCACAGGTGCGCCGCCCCCGCCCGCCGGAACGGATGTGCACCATGACCGTCCCCACCCAGCAGGTCTCACCGCACGCGGAGCCCGGCACGAAGGCGTCCAGGAAGGTGCGCCGCAACGCTCGTGCCTCGCGCGAGGGCAGCCGCTCCGCCTACGCGATGGTGGCACCGGCCACCATCCTCCTGGTCCTCTTCCTCATCGTCCCGGTGCTCCTGGCCTTCGGCCTGTCCTTCACCAACGCCCGGCTCATCTCGCCCAACCCGCCGAGGTTCGTCGGTCTGGACAACTTCGTCCGGGCGTTCACGAGCGACCCGACCTTCATGAGGTCCCTCCTCAACACGTTCCTCTTCGCCGCCGTCGTCGTGCCGGTCCAGGCCGGTCTGGGCCTGGTGATGGCGATCCTCGTGAACCAGAAGCTGCGCGGCGTCACGTGGTTCCGCGTCATCTTCTTCGTCCCCGTGGTCACCTCCATCGTGGTCATCTCCATCCTCTGGGAGTTCATGTACCAGGAGAACGGCCTCGTGAACTCGATGATCGACACCCTCACCTTCGGCGCCTTCCAGGGCACCGACTGGCTGGGCAACACCGACACCGCGCTCGGGGCGATCATCGTGCTCTCGATCTGGCAGGCCGTGGGCTTCCACATGATCATCTGGCTCTCCGGCCTCCAGACGATCCCCGGCGAGCTCTACGAGGCGGCCCGGATGGACGGCGCCAACGCCTGGCAGCAGTTCAAGTCCGTGACGTGGCCGGGGCTGCGTTCGACGATGGTCTTCATCCTCGTCACCATCACCATCGCCGCGCTGGGGCTGTTCGTCCAGATCGACGTCATGACCCAGGGTGGCCCCCGCGACGCCACGACGACCCTGGTCTACCACGCCGTCCAGCAGGGCTACCGCCGGCAGGAGACCGGCTACGGCGCCGCCATCTCCCTCATCTTCTTCGTCATCGTGCTGATCATCGCGCTGGTGCAGCGGTACCTCACCCGAGAGAAGGACTGACCATGACCGCACCCGCCACCCAGACCGCACGGCCGCGGTCCGGCGCCGACGCCGACGCCGCACATCGACGGAATCGCCGTCGCCTCGTCATCGGCTACATCCCGATGGTGCTGCTCGCGCTGTTCTTCCTCTTCCCGCTGGTGTTCATGTTCGTCTCCAGCCTCAAGCCGGACGCACAGATCCTCTCCGACATCGACTCCCCGCAGGCGTTCCTGCCGGTGGGGGACATCTCCACCCAGAACTACGTCGACGTCTTCGACCGGGTCCCCGTCGCCCGGTTCATCCTCAACTCGGTGCTCGTCACGACGCTCATCGTCGGCCTGGGGCTCATCGTCAACAGCATGGCAGGCTTCGCGCTGTCCCGGCTGGAGTGGTCCGGCCGGAAGGTGCTCCTCACGGTCATCATCGCCACCCTCATCGTGCCCTTCGAGACGATTGCCATCCCGATGGTCTACTGGGTGTCGAAGCTGCCGACCCTGGTGTTCGAGGGGGCGGTGCCGATGTACGACATCGGCTGGCTGAACTCCTACCACGTGCAGATCGTGCCGTTCATCGCCAACGCGTTCTCGATCTTCCTGTTCACCCAGTACTTCTCCACGATCCCGAAGTCGCTGGACGAGGCGGCCCGGATCGACGGCGCGGGCTGGTTCACCATCTACCGACGGATCATCGTGCCGCTGGCGGGGCCGGCGTTCGCCACGGTCGCCATCCTCACCTTCCTCCCCGCCTGGAACCAGTACCTCTGGCCGCTCATGGTGGTCCAGCAGGAGGACCTCCGACCGGTCATGGTCGGCATGCAGTACTTCTTCCAGATCAACCCCGCGTGGGGCGAGATCATGGCGTACACCTCGCTCATCACGCTGCCGGTGCTGGTGATGTTCCTGGCCTTCCAGCGGGCCTTCGTCAGCTCCATCGCCTCCAGCGGGGTGAAGGGATGAGCCTGCGACTTCCCGACCACTGGGTGTGGGACAGCTGGCCCGCCTTCGACGGCAACCACCACCACCTGTTCTTCCTGCGGGCCTCGCGCGCGCTGCACGACCCCGACCGGCGGCACCTGCGCGCGTCCGTCGGGCATGCCCGGTCGACGGACCTGCGCACCTGGGAGCTCCTCCCGGACGCGCTCGTGCCCGCAGACCCGCCCGCCTGGGACGACCAGGCGACCTGGACCGGCTCGGTGGTCCAGGCGCCGGACGGCACC
Source organism: Georgenia muralis (assembly GCF_003814705.1). Taxonomy (NCBI): domain Bacteria; kingdom Bacillati; phylum Actinomycetota; class Actinomycetes; order Allobogoriellales; family Allobogoriellaceae; genus Georgenia; species Georgenia muralis. The sequence continues at coordinate 1,732,049 of NZ_RKRA01000001.1, forward strand.
TGGCGCATGTTCTACACCGGCGTCGACCGCGAGGGCCGCGGGCTGGTCCAGCGGGTGGGGGTCGCCGTCTCCGAGGACCTCATCACCTGGCACCGCCGGCCGGGGCCGGTCACCGAGGCGGACCCGCGCTGGTACGAGAAGCTCGACCTCGAGGCGTGGATCGACGAGGCCTGGCGCGACCCCTGGGTCCTCGCCGATCCCGACGGCGACGGCTGGCACATGCTCGTCACCGCGCGCGTCCCCGACGGCGACCCGGACGGCCGCAGCGTCATCGGCCACGCCCGCAGCGCCGACCTCGAGACGTGGCAGGTCCAGCCGCCCCTGACGACGCCGGCGGGGTTCGGGCAGATGGAGGTCCCGCAGGTCGCCGTCGTCGACGGCCTGCCGGTGCTGGTCTTCTGCTGCTGGCCCGACCGGATGTCCGAGGAGCGCCGCGCCTCGGCCCCCTCGGGCGGGATGTGGGTGGTGCCGGGGGCGTCACTCCTCGGTCCCTGGGACCTCACGCGGGCGACGACGTTCGACCACCCGAGCCTCTACGCCGCGCGGCTGGTCGAGCGGACGCCGGGCGACTGGGTGCTGCTGGGCTTCCGGGACAAGGAGGACGGCGCGTTCGTCGGGGAGATCGCCGACCCGCTGCCCGTCGTCCGGGACGGGGACACCCTACGGCTGGCCTGAGCCGCGGCGGCCGTCGGCGACCTGTCGGCGGCCGCTCGCGGATCAGCCCAGCTCGATCGTCATGAACGCGCTGTGCGGGCTGGGGCGGTAGTCGCCGAAGGGCCCGCACGGGCGGAACCCGGCTCGGGCGTAGACGCGCCGCGCGGGCTCGAACGCCTCCATCGGGCCCGTCTCGAGGCTCACACGGGTGTACCCCTGCGCGCGGGCGACGTCGAGGAGGTGTGCGACGACGGCGCTGCCGAGCCCCTGCCCGCGGGCCTCCTCGGCCGTGTGGACCGACTTGAGCTCGGCGTGGTCGGCACCGAGCCGCTTCAGTGCCCCGATCGCCAGCAGCCGCCCGCCCCGCCGGGCACCGAAGAGCTTCACGCCCGGCTCCGCGAGGCCCTCGACGTCGAGGGCGTGGACGTCCTCCGGCGGGCTCTGGCTGTGGGCGAAGGCGTGGTGCCGGTCGAGGATCCGGAGCACCTCGGGGGAGCGGGGATCCTCCACGGTGATGATGAGGTCGGGCACGAGAGGAATGTAGGCGCTGGTGCACGGTGGGGCTCCCGGGACGCCGGGAGCCGGACGTGCCGGGCCACCACGACGGCGGCCGTGCGCGCCCGGCCCGGTGAGGAGCCTCACCCGGTCACCGTTTGGACCGTCGGGCGGGGCACGCTAAAGTCTCCTTTGGCCCGAGTGGCCATGCGCCCGTAGCTCAATGGATAGAGCATCTGACTACGGATCAGAAGGTTGGGGGTTCGAGTCCCTTCGGGCGCACAGTGAGGCCCTGACCCGCCAACGCGGGTCAGGGCCTTCGTCGTCCTCCGGTGTGCCACCAGGGTGCGACCCCGACGCCGGGACCCGAGATACCGGGGTCCGATCAGGGCTGTCCCTCATTCCCCCGCGCCCCTGCCGAGCGGTTGACTCGAGAGCGACACGAACGCGAGGACCTCCCGGCACCAGGCCAGGAGGTCCCCGCCCGGGCAAGACGACACGAGAGTCAGGCCATGATCGAGGCACGAAACCTCACCAAGCGGTACGGCGACAAGGTCGCCGTCGACCAGATCAGCTTCACCATCGAGCCCGGCACCGTCACCGGGTTCCTCGGCCCCAACGGGGCGGGCAAGTCCACGACGATGCGGATGATCGTCGGGCTCGACCGGCCGACCGCCGGGACCGTGACCGTCAACGGCAAGCCCTACGCCGCGCACCGCTCCCCGCTGAACGAGGTCGGTGCCCTCCTCGACGCCAAGGCGGTGCACACCGGACGGTCCGCCCGTTCCCACCTGCGCACGATGGCCGCCACACACGGCATCTCCACGCGGCGGGTGGACGACGTCATCGAGATGACCGGCCTGGCCGGCGTCGCCGGGAAGCGCGTGGGCGGGTTCTCCCTGGGCATGGGCCAGCGGCTCGGCATCGCCTCCGCGATGCTCGGCGACCCTCGGACCCTCATCCTGGACGAGCCGGTCAACGGGCTCGACCCCGAGGGGGTCGTGTGGGTCCGGACCCTCGTCCGCCGGCTCGCCGCCGAGGGCCGCACGGTCTTCCTCTCCTCCCACCTCATGAGCGAGATGGCGCAGACCGCCGACCAGCTCCTCGTCATCGGCCGCGGCAGGATCATCACCGCCGGGCCCGTCCAGGACGTCATCGACGGCGCCACCGGCTCCGCCGTCAGGGTCCGCTCCCCGCAGGCCGCCGACCTCGCCGCCCTCGCCCAGGCCGACGGCGCCGCCGTCACGATCCCCGAGACCGGGGTGGTCGAGCTCCGCGGCATCAGCGCCGAGCAGGTCGGCGAGACCGCCGCCCGCCACGGGATCGTCCTCCACGAGCTCACGCCTCGGCGCGCGAGCCTTGAGGAGGCCTACATGCACCTGACCCAGGACGCGGTCGAGTACCGCTCCGAGACCGCCCCAGCCGCCATGGAGGCCGCGAGATGACCACCACCACCGTGCCCACCACGGGAACCGACCGCCCGCGGCGCGCCACCGTCGATCCGCACCACACGAGCGACGTGCACGCCGAGCTCAGCTTCGCCGGCGTCGTGCGCGGGGAGTGGATCAAGCTCCTCTCGCTGCGCTCGACCTGGTGGACGCTGGCCACCACCGTCGCCCTCATGGCGCTCATCGCGCTCGCCGCCTCGGCGTCCCTGGCCGAGATCGTCGGTGATGGGCCCGTCGGCGCCCCGCTCCCGCACGGCGCCGAGTTCGTCACCACCGGGTCCCAGCTCGGGATCGTCACGGTCGCCGTGCTCGGCGCCCTGCTCATGACCGGGGAGTACTCCACCGGCATGGTCCGGTCCACCCTCGCCGCGGTGCCCTCCCGGTTCCCGGTGCTCGCCGCCAAGGGCATCGTGCTGACCGTCGTCACGGTCGCGGTCGCGATCGTCAGCATCGCCGCGTCCTACCTCTCCGCCCGGCCGTTCCTCGACGACCACGGCCTGGTTCCCGCCCTCGACGACGCCCAGACCTGGCAGGTCTTCGGCGGGACGATCTACTTCTTCGTCGCGACGGCGCTCCTGGCCCTCGGCATCGCGACGGTGCTGCGGCACACCGCCGGCTCGATCACGGCGGTCCTCGGACTGCTCCTGCTCCTCCCGGGCGTGCTGCAGCTCATCAGCATCGACTGGGTCCAGGACGTCACCAGCATGCTGCCGCTGCCCGCCTCCTTCGCCTTCCTCGGCGTCAGCGGCGCCATGGGCGGCAACGAGCTGCTCACTCCTTGGGAGGGCGTCGGCGTCATCGCCGCCTACGCGGTGGTGACCCTGGCCGCCGGGGCCGTCCTGCTTCGTCGTCGGGACGCCTGACCGGAACTTCCGGACCGCACGGCGCCGGTGGGGAGTCGACCCCCACCGGCGCCGTCCGGTCCGCGGGCCCCTCGGGCCCAGCGGGCGACGGCGGCGCGGGCCGGGCCGGCGGGTTGTCGTCCGGCCGTCGGACGGCTGGCCGCGGCGGGCCTCGGGTGGTGAGGTGTGATGGTGCGCGAGGACCCCGCTCGGGACGGCCGCGAGGTGGCGCCGGTGCCCTCCGGCGTCCGGGGCGCGCGGGTCGTCGCCCTGGTCGAGGGGGTCAGCGACCAGGTGGCCGTCGAGCGGCTCGCCGTCCGGCGCGGTCGGGACCTGCCCGGCGAGGGTGTCCTCGTGCTGCCGATGGGTGGCGCGACCAACGTGGGCCGCCACCTTAGGGCCCTGGGCCACCTGGGGGTCCCGGCATCAGGGCTGCTCGACATCGGGGAGGAGCGGTTCGTCCGGCGCGGGCTCGTCTCGGCCGGGGCCCGCGGGCCGGTCACGGGATCGGACCTGAGGCACGCGGGGTTCTTCTTCTGCATCGCCGATCTGGAGGACGAGCTGACCCGCGGCCTCGGTGTCTCCGCCACGGAGGACGTGCTGGCGGCGAACGGTGACCTCGAGCTGTTCCGCCGGTTCCAGCGCCAGCCGGCCCAGCGGGTCCGTCCGGTCGCGCACCAGCTGCACCGGTTTCTCGGCACCACCGCCGGGCGCAAGGCCCTGCCGGGCTGTTCGTCGAGCACCTCGACCTGGACCGTGTGCCCGAGCCGCTCGACGCCCTGCTCCGGCACGTGACCGCGTAGGACGCGTGGACGCCTACCCGGTCGCTCCTCAGGGACGTGGATCCGAGGCGCCGACCGACGCCGAGCGGCCGTGGCGCAGGCCGGTCGGGACGCTGATGACCGCCCGGCTCGTCGAGCACACGCCCGTCTCGGGCAGCTCGAGCTCGAGCCGACCGGCCGCCTCGACGTCCCCGGCCAGGTGCGCAGCGACCGAGCGGACCTGCTCGTACCCGGTCGCGAGCAGGAAGGTCGGGGCCCGTCCGTAGGACTTCATCCCTACGACGAAGAAGCCCGGCTCGGGGTGGGCGAGCGTGGTCGCGCCGTGGGCCGGGACGGTGCCGCACGAGTGGTGCTCCGGGTCGATCAGCGGGCGCCAGGGCGCTGGGCGCCTCCAGCCCGGGGTCGAGGTCGAGCCGCAGCTCGCGCAGCATGTCCAGGTCCGGTCGGAAGCCCGTCGCGCCCGCCACCGCGTCCACCCGCAGGCGCGTCGGTCACCGACGGCGCGGGTGAGCGTGACGTCGACCTGACAGCCCCCCGGCGCCACGTCGAGCGCGGCGACGCTCGCCGAGGTGAGGAGCTCGACCCGGCCGTCCACGGAGGTGCGCACGAGGAAGGGCCGGTCCGCCCGCCCGACGGCGGATGAGCCACGGGGAGCTCGCCGGGCGGTGGCGGGACACGGTGCTCCTCGAGCGGCGCAGCGCGGTGGTCGGGCGCTGACGCCGGTCCCCGGGCGACGGTCGCGCCGGGTTACGCTCAGCCGGTGACCGGGCCGGACGGCGTTGCAGTGACGGAGTCGATCGCTGCTGCCGCCGGCAACGCCGGGCTGGCGCTCATCCTGGCGGCCCTCGTGGTGCGCGGGCTGTACGTCCGGTGGCGCCGGACGGAGGCGGTCCACGTCGTCCTGGAGGACGGGTCCCACCGCCTGCGCTGGCACAGCCGGACGCGCCTGCACGAGGCCGAGCCTCCGCGCCCGGTCCCGGCCAAGGGTGAGGTCGTGTCTCTCTGGTATCACTCGGGCGACCCGCAACGGTGGTCGCTCACGGCGCCCTACCGCGGCGCCCGGGCACTGGCCGCGGCAGGCGCCGTCCTGGTCGCGGCCGGCCTGCTGCTCGGGTTCGTCCTGCCCTGACCACGGCGCCCCCTGCCGCACGAAGGGCCGGGCGGGGTGCGCACCCGCCCGGCCCCTCCTCGCTGTCCGCCGGTCAGGGGCGGCGGACCACCCACACCTCACGCAGGTCGACGCCGGCGTCGGTGAGGAGGTTCAGCAGGGGGCAGCGGCGCCGCACCTGGTCCTTGAGCTCGGCCAGCTCGGCCTCCGGCACCGAGGTGGTGAGCGTGAGCGTCAGGGTGAGCTGCTGGAAGTGCGGCGAGACGTCGGCGGTGCCGAGGAACCCGCGGATGTCGAGGGTTCCGGTCGCATGGCTCTCGAACGCCGCCACGGGGACGTCGAGCTCACCGGCGACGGTCTCGACGACGACGGAGACGCACCCGGCGAGCGAGCCCAGCAGGTACTCGATGGGGTTGGCGGCCTCGTCGGTGCCGCCGAGCGAGGTCGGCTCGGCGACGGTGAAGCCGAAGCGGCGGGCCTCGACGGTGGTGGAGAGCCGGCCCTTCCAGCGCCCGGCGGCGCTGAAGTCGGCGAGCCGCGGCGTGGGGTCGTAGGCGCGGACGGGGCTGACGGCGGTGGGGCTCTCGCTGGCGGTGCTGACGGTGGTGGTCATGGTCTTCTCCTGTGGCGGGGGGGGGGGGGGGGGGGGGGGGGGGGGATGCGTCGTCGCCGCGCGCCCGGCCTGGGACCGCCCCGGGGCGGTCCGACGCGGGAGGGGTCACCGGATGACCCGTCCCCCGGACGCGCGGCCGTGCATTCGGGTCCCGGCCGGCGGCGGCGTCGTCGGGAGGGGCGGGCGGACGGTCGTCCCGGTCATCGCAGTGCTCCTTCCCGTCGGGTCCGGCACCGGCCCTGCCGGCCGGTGGATGGGCGTGACCGTAGCGGGCGGGCGCCCGGTCCGGTCCAGCGCCGACCGCCGGTCGGGACGCCCGGCGTGATCCGTCCCGGATGGTGGGAAATCACCGTTGACCGGTGGACGAAGGGGGTGGACCATCGACGGTAGCGGGCGGCCGGGCGACGTTCCGGCCCCGCGGAGGAGGCCGACATGGTCAGGAAGGTCGCCGACTGCCGGGACACCCCGAGCGTCATGGGGTGCACCCTCACCATCTCGGGTGAGGAGGAGGAGGTGGTGCGGGCCGCCGTCGAGCACGCCATCTCCGTCCACGGGCACGAGGACAGCCCGGAGCTGTGGGACGAGACGCGCCGCACCCTCAAGGACGAGGTCTAGGGCCGCTCACGCCTGGAAGATGGTCACCTCGGCCGTCTTGACGCTGAAGAGGACCTCGGTGCCCGGGGCGAGGTCGAGCGCGGTCACGGAGGCGGGCGTGATGTCCGCCGCGAGGGCGTGCCCGGTGGCGGCGGTGCCCCGGACGCGGACGAGGTCGCCCTGGCGCTCGAGCGCGCCCACCCGCACGGGCACGGCGTTGCGCGGGCTGCCCCCGGGCGGCGTCCGGTGCACCGAGACGGCGCGCGGCCCGAACGTCGCGGCGACCGCCTCCCCCGGGACGCACCCGGCGTCGACGAGCCCGTGGACCACGAGCGGTGGCGGGCTCGTCTTGTCCGCCTCGGCACCGCGGTTCACGGCCGGGGCGATGACGGCGTCCTCGTCGGCGGCGAGGTGACCCAGGACGAGGTTGACGCCGGCGAGCTCGGCGGCGAAGCGGGACCGCGGACGGGTGAGGACCTCCCCGACCGGCCCGGCCTCCACGACCGTCCCGCCGTCGAGCACGACGACGTCGTCGGCGACCGCGAGGACGTCGAGCAGGTCGTGGGTGACCAGGACCGCCGTCCGGCCGGAGCCACGCAGCACGCCGCGCAGCAGGTGGCGCATCTCGGCTGCGGAGCCGACGTCGAGCGCGGAGAGCGGCTCGTCCAGGAGAACCACCTCGGGGTCGGGTGCCAGTGCCCGCGCCAGGGCCACCCGCTGCGACTGGCCGCCGGACAGGGCCGCCGGTCGCCGCTCGGCCAGGTCCGCGCACCCCACCTGGCCGAGCAGCTCGAGGGCCAGGCGGTCGGCGTCCCGGCGCCCGGTGCCCGCCGCGCGGGGACCGAAGGCGACGTTGTCCAGAGCCGTGAGGTGGGGGAAGAGCAGGGGGTCCTGGGCGAGCAGAGTGACGCGGCGGTCGTGGGGCGGGACCCAGGTGCGCGGGCCCGCGACGAGGCGTCCCGCGACGTGGACGGTGCCGGAGGACGGCGCCGCCAGCCCGGCGACGAGCGCCAGGAGGGTGGACTTGCCCGCGCCGTTCGGGCCGAGCACACCGAGCACGCGGCCCGGCCGGGCCTCGACGTCGAGCCGCAAACCCCGGGCGGCCACCTCCGCGTGCACCGCCACGGCCGCGGGTTCGCCCCCGGCCGCCGTGCGGACGTCCCCCGCGGACGCGCCGGCCCGTGCGCCGTTCACCGCCGCGTCCGGTGGGTCGCCAGGACGACCACGACGGCGACCGCGACGAGCAGGACCGACAGCGCCAGGGCCGCCTCGGGGTCGGTCTCGCGCTGGAGGTAGATCTCCAGCGGCAGGGTCCGGGTGACGCCCTCGAGGGAGCCGGCGAACGTGAGGGTCGCGCCGAACTCGCCGAGGGAGCGGGCGAACGCCAGTGCCGTGCCCGAGCCGAGGGCGGGCAGCAGCAGCGGCAGGCTCACCCGCCGCAGGACGGTGGTCGGCCGGGCGCCCAAGGTGGCCGCCACCTGCTCGTATCGCCCGCCGGCGGTGCGCACGGCCCCCTCGAGGGACAGGACGAGGAAGGGCAGCGAGACGAACGCCTGGGCGAGGACGACGGCGGCGGTCGAGAAGGCGATGTCGACGCCGAGCGCCTCGAGCCGGGCGCCGAGCAGTCCCCGCCGGCCCAGGGTCGCCAGGAGGGCGAGGCCCGAGACGACCGGCGGCAGGACGAGGGGGAGAAGGACCAGGGTGCGCACCACCCGCAGGCCCGGCAGCCGGGTGCGGGCCAGGACGAGCGCGAGCGGGGCGCCCAGGACGACCACGATCGCGGTGGCGGCCACGGAGGTGCGCAGGCTGAGGCCGAGGGCGGCCAGCGCGGAGTCGGTGGTCAGCAGCCCGGGCAGACGGTCCCACGGCACCCGGGCGAGCATGCCGAGGACCGGCAGGGCGACGAGCGTCGCAGCGACCGCGGCGGGCACGAACACCCACGGTGGCAGCCCGGCGGTCCGTGCGCCGGGCCGCCGGCCGCCGGCGCCGCGAGGGACGGAGCCTCTCACGGCAGCGTGAAGCCGGCGTCGGCCAGGACGGTCCGGCCGGGCTCCCCGGTGACGGCGTCGAGCCACAGCGCGGCGAGCTCGGCGTCGCCGCCGATCACCGCCGCGGCCGGGTAGCGGTTGAGCACGTCCGTCGAGCCGGGGACGTCGACCACGTCGACGGCCCCGCCGGCCCGGCGGGCGTCCGTGGCGTAGACGACCCCGGCATCCGCCTGCCCGGAGGTGACCTTGCCGAGGACGTCGGTGACGGCGGACTCCTCGCTCACCGGAGCCAGGGTGACGCCGTTGCGCCGGGCCAGCTCGGCCGCGGCGGTCCCGCACGGCACCAGGGGTGCGCAGACGACGAGCGCGGCACCGTCGAGGTCGTCGAGGCCGGTGACCCCCGCCGGGTTGCCGGTCGGCACCACGAGCACGGGGGAGTTCTCGGCCACCACCACGGGGGCGGTGACGGCGCCGTCGTCCTCGGCCCGGGTCATCGTCGTCTCGTCGGCGGTCATGAGCACGTCGGCCGGGGCGCCGGCGAGAACCTGGGCCACGAGGTCGGCCGACCCGCCGAAGGAGAGCGTGACCTCGACCGACGGGTGGGCCGCCTCGACGGCCGCGGCCAGCTCCTCCACGACCTCGCTCAGTGAGGCGGCCGCGAGGACGACGAGCTCTCCGCCCGCCTCACCGCTGCTGCGCGCAGTGCCGGCGGATGGCCCGCCCGCGCCGGCGCCGTCGCTCCCGCCGCCCGTGCAGCCCGCCAGCGCGGCCAGCACCGCGACGAGCAGGGCACCGGCGCGGTGGTGCAGCCTCACGCGGGGCGCCCGGCGGTGCTTCCTCACGCGTGCCCCGGCACGGTCTCGACGATGACGTTGGTGGCCTTGACCACGGCCGTCGCGGTGGAGCCGGGCTCGAGGCCGAGCTCGGCGGCGGCCTCCGCGCTCATGAGCGAGACCACCCGGAACGGCCCGCACTGCAACTCCACCTGGGCCATCACCGTGTCGGCGACGACGCGCGTGACGAGGCCGGTGAAGCTGTTGCGCGCCGAGCGGCTCACCCCCGCGTCCCCGGCGGGCTGGGCGGCCAGCTGCTGGGCATGCCGCGCGAGCTCGGCACCGTCGACGGTCTTCCGGCCCGCGGTGTCCGCACGCGCCGTCAGCCGACCGTCGTCGACCCAGCGGCGGACGGTGTCGTCGCTGACCCCGAGCAGCCGGGCAGCGTCAGAGATCCGGTAGTGCGGCACAAAGAGGAGAGTACTGCCGCAGATGCGGTACCACTGGCGGTTCCTTGCCGCCGGCGCGGAGGTGTGCGCGGGTGCTGGTGCGGGGGTGTGCGGACTCGGCTCCGCGCCGGCGGGGGTGTGGGCGCTAGTTCCGCGTGCTCGTCGGGCGGTTCCGGCCGCCGGGACGGGTCGAGGGCTCCCAGCCACGGCGCGGGTCCCGGGTGGTGTTCCCGGCCTCGCGGGAGCGGTAGACGATGTACGGCCGCGTCGAGTACTGCACCGGCGCCGAGAAGGCATGCACCAGCCGGGTGAACGGCCACACGAGGAACAGCAGGAACGCGGCCGTGATGTGCATCTTGAACGGCAGCGGCACGTCCGCCATGAGCTCGGGCTGCGGCTGGAAGTACAGCAGCGAGCGCAGCCAGGGGGAGATGGTCTCCCGGTAGTCGTAGCCGTACCCGTCGCCGAGGAGCTGCAGCTGCACGGTCGCCCAGGTGCCGAGAAGGATCGGCAGGGCCAGGAGGACGTACATGGTCTTGTCCACCCGCGTCGTCGCGAGGAACACCGGGCCGGTGCGGCGGCGGCGGTAGATGAGGATCGCCAGTCCGACGATGGTCATCACCGCGGCCACGGACCCCATGTAGGTGGCGATCCAGTGGTACCACGTCTCGTTGAAGCCGACGGCCTCGGTGACGTCCTTGGGGATGAGGAGGCCCATGAAGTGCCCGAGCCCGACGAAGATGATCCCGAAGTGGAACAGCGGTGAGCCCAGCCGCAGGATCGTGTGCTCGTAGAGCTCGGAGGAGCGCGTGGTCCAGCCGTACTTGTCGTAGCGGTACCGCCAGATCATGCCCACGACGAAGACCGCCATGGAGACGTACGGGAAGACCACCCACAGGAGGATCTCGGTGGCACTCATGCCCTCACCCCTTCGTGACTCGCCCCGCCCGGGGCGAACGGCTCCAACGGTCCGAGCGCGCTGAGCCCGACCATCTCGGTCGGCGGCCCGGCGGTGATGAGCTGGAGGAAGCGGTCCTCCACGTCGGGCGTCGGCCGGGGCAGCACCATGCACACCGCCTCGACGGCGGCGGCGTACGGGCTCGCCAGCGACGTCAGGGCCGAGCGCAGCACCTCCAGCCCCTCGCGGTGCGCGGCGAGCAGCGACGTGCCGATCTCGGCGTCGCCCACGGCGGCGAACTCCAGCGTGATCGGGAGGAAGTCGGGCAGCTCGTCGCGGTCGACCTCCCAGCCGCCGGCCCGGTAGGCCTCGACGAAGCGCACGAGCGCGCTGCCGCGGCGGCGGGTGTCGCCGGTGTGGAAGTAGGACAGGTACATCGAGCACTTCCGCCTGAGGTCGAACGTGGCCACGTAGTGCCGGGCCGCGGCGTCGCCCTCGCTGCCCAGGAGGTGCTCGGCGACGGTCAGGAGGCGCTCGCGCACCTGCGGCGGCAGGTCGGCGACGCCGTCGCGGACCGCCGCGACACGGCTCGGCTGGTCCGCGCCGGGATAGTCCAGCAGGACCGACGCGGCCATGAACGTCACCGCCCGCTGCTCGGGACTGACCGCCACTGTCGGCAGCCGCGGGAGCGCCGGGACGCGCGCGGGGCCGCTCATCGCCGGTCCTCCGGCTGGTCGGGGCCCACCTCGGGCTCCTCGGGCCGGGCGTCGGTGGCGCGGGTGCCACCCGCCTCGTGGAGCGGGTCGCCGCCGGCGTGCGGGGCGTCGGGCCCGGAGCCGGGCGCGGCCTCCGGGTCGGTGACCTCGAGGCTGCGCGGGTCCCGGCCGGTCTGGACGTCCGGCGGGAAGAGCCCGTCGGTGCCGCCGCGGCCGTCCCAGTTGAGGAGGTTGACCCTCGAGCCGCCGGTGGGCACGTTCGGGGAGTCCGCGGTCTGCCGCTCCTTGAGGGCGTGGAAGGTCTCCACGCTCACTGGTGTCGGGTGACCCGAGGAGGTGCCGAACGGCCCCTGGCCGCCCATGCCCGGCCCGCCGTCGAAGTCCAGCGAGCAGGCCATCTCCTCCAGCCCGCGGGCGATCTCCGCGTGCGTGGTGGGGATGACGTAGCGGTCCTCGTACTTGGCGATCGCGAGGAGCCGGTACATCTCCTCGACCTGGGCGCCGGTCATGCCGACGGCCGCGGCGATCTCCTCGTCGCCCGGGTCGCCCATGTTGATGTCGCGCATGTAGGAGCGCATCGCCGCCAGGCGCCGCAGCACCCGCTCCACCGGTGCGGTGTCCCCGGCGGTGAACAGCTCGGCGAGGTACTCCATGGGGATGCGCATGGTCGAGATGGCGGTGAGCAGGGTCCGCGCGTCCTCGCCGTCGTTGCCCGAGCCGGTGACGACGTCGACGACCGGGCTGAGCGGCGGGATGTACCAGACCATCGGCAGGGTCCGGTACTCCGGGTGCAGGGGCAGGGCCACCTCGTACTCGGAGATGAGCTTCCAGATCGGGCTGGCCTGGGCGGCGTCCACCCAGTCGCGGGGGATCCCCTCGCGCTCGGCCGCGTCGATGACCGCGGGGTCGAACGGGTCGAGGAAGACCGAGCGCTGCGCGGCCAGGAGGTCGTGCTCGTCCTCGACGGCGGCCGCCTCGCCCACCCGGTCCGCGTCGTAGAGGACCAGGCCGATGTAGCGCAGCCGCCCCACGCAGGTCTCCGAGCACACCGTCGGCAGGCCCACCTCGATGCGTGGGTAGCACATCGTGCACTTCTCGGCCTTGCCGGTCTTGTGGTTGAAGTAGACCTTCTTGTACGGGCAGCCGGTCACGCACATGCGCCACCCGCGGCACTGGTCCTGGTCGACCAGGACGATGCCGTCCTCGGCCCGCTTGTACATTGCCCCCGAGGGGCACGACGCCACGCAGGACGGGTTGAGGCAGTGCTCGCAGATCCGCGGCAGGTAGAACATGAAGGTCTTCTCGAACTCCATGTGGACCTGCTCGTTCATCTTCTTGAGGATCGGGTCCATCACGGCGATCTCCTGCGAGCCGCCGAGGTCGTCGTCCCAGTTGGCCGACCAGGTGATGGCCGTGTCCTCGCCGGTGAGGAGCGACTTGGGCCGGGCCACCGGGGTGGTGCGCTGGTTCGCCGGGGCGGACAGGAGCATGTCGTAGTCGTACGTCCACGGCTCGTAGTAGTCGTAGATCGTGGGCATCTTGGGGTTGGAGAAGATCGTCGCGAGCTTCTTCAGCCGCCCGCCGGCGCGCAGCTTGAGCTTGCCCCGCTTCGTCCGGACCCAGCCGCCCCCCCAGCGCTCCTGGTCCTGGTAGGTGCGGGGGTAGCCCAGGCCGGGCCGGGTCTCGACGTTGTTGAACCACACGTACTCGGTGCCGGTGCGGTTGGTCCAGGCCTGCTTGCACGTCACCGAGCACGTGTGGCACCCGATGCACTTGTCGAGGTTCATCACCATCGACACCTGCGCCATGACCTTCATCAGTACTCGACCTCCTGGCTGCGACGGCGGATGACCGTCACCTCGTCGCGCTGGTTGCCCGTCGGGCCGGTGTAGTTGAACGCGTAGGACAGCTGGGCGTAGCCCCCGATGAGGTGGCTGGGCTTGAGCAGGACCCTCGTGAGGGAGTTGTGGATGCCGCCGCGCCGCCCGGAGGTCTCCGTGCGGGGCACGTCGATGGTCCGGTCGGTGGCGTGGTGCATGTACACCGTGCCCTCGGGCATGCGGTGGGAGACCACCGCGCGGGCGACCACGACGCCGTTGCGGTTGTACGCCTCGATCCACTCGTTGTCCTTGACGCCGACCTTGGCGGCGTCCTGCGGGGACATCCAGATGTTCGGCCCGCCCCGGGAGAGGGAGAGCATGAAGAGGTTGTCCTGGTACTCGGAGTGGATCGACCACTTCGAGTGCGGGGTCAGGTAGCGCACCGCGACCTCGGCGAGACCGGCCGAGCCGTCGGTCGCGTCGGCGCCCCCGGTGGTCATCGCGCCCGGGACGGCGTCACCGAAGAGCCGGTGCATGTCCAGCGGCGGCCGGAACACCGGCAGGTTCTCCCCGATCTCGCTCATCCAGTCGTGGTCGAGGTAGTAGTGCTGCCGTCCGGTCAGGGTGTGCCAGGGCTTGAGCCGTTCGACGTTGACGACGAACGCGGAGTACCGCCGTCCGCCGTGCTCGGAGCCGGACCACTCCGGCGAGGTCACGACCGACTGGGGCCGGGACTGGACGTCGGCGAAGGTGATCCGGGTGCCCGCGTGGTCGCTGGAGAGGTCCGCGAGCCGGGTGCCGGTGCGTTTCTCCATGAACTCGAACCCCTGGGTGGCCAGGCGCCCGTTGGTGGTGCCGGAGAAGGCGAGGATCATCTCGCAGGCCTTGGTGTCCTTGTCGAGCAGGGGCCGCCCGGCGGCGACGCCCGACGTCGCGCGCCCGTTCTTGTCCCCGAGGGCCTGCACCTCCTCGGTGGGGTCGAACGAGACGCCCTTGGTGGCCATGCCGATCGTGTCGGTGAGCGGCCCCAGGGCGTTGAACTTCTCCAGGATGTTGGGGTAGTCGCGCTCGACGACGACGAGCTTGGGCATCGTCACCCCGGGCGTGGGCGGGAGCTGGTCCATCGCGGCGACCGCGCCGTGCGGGGTGGCGAGCTCGTCGGGGGTGTCGTGGGCCAGCGGCGCGGCGATCACGTCCCTGCGCACGCCGAGGTGGCCGTGGCTGAGCTCGCCCACCCGCCGCGCGAGCGACTGGAAGATGGCGTAGTCCGTGCGGGTCTGCCAGGGCGGGTTGATCGCCGGGGTGAACGCGTGCACGAAGGGGTGCATGTCGGTGGAGTTGAGGTCGTACTTCTCGTACCAGGTCGCCGCCGGCAGCACGACGTCGGAGAACAGCGTCGTCGAGGTGTTGCGGAAGTCGATGGTGGTGAGCAGGTCGACCTTGCCCTCGGGGGCGTCCTCGCGCCAGACCATGTCACGCGGGCGCCGGTCGGGGGTGGACTCGGCGGCGCGGACGGAGGCCTCCGTGCCGAGGAGGTGCTTGAGGAAGTACTCGTTGCCCTTGGACGAGGAGCCGAGGAGGTTCGAGCGCCACACGGTCAGGACGCGGGGGAAGTTCTCCGGGGCGTCGGGGTCCTCGACGGCGTAGTGCAGCCGGCCGGCCGCGAGCTCGTCGACGATGTGGGCGGGGACCTCCTTGCCGGCCGCGGCGGCCTCGTCCGTGAGATCGAGCGGGTTGCGGTCGAACGTCGGGTAGGAGGGCATCCAGCCGCGCCTGCTGGCCTCGACGAGCGTGTCCGCCGTCGTCCGGCCGGCGAACGCGCCCGTCGCGAGCGGCGAGGCGAGGGAGTCGGCGGGCAGGCCGTCGTATCGCCACTGGTCGGTGGCCAGGTACCAGAACGCCGTCGCGATCATCTGCCGGGCCGGGCGCTGCCAGTCCAGCGAGAACGCGTACTGCGACCAGCCCGTGATCGGCCGGACCTTCTCCTGGCCGACGTAGTGCGCCCAGCCACCGCCGTTGACGCCCTGGCAGCCGGTCATCGTCACCAGGGCGAGGAAGGTGCGGTAGATCGTGTCGGAGTGGAACCAGTGGTTGGTCCCGGCGCCCATGACGATCATGGACCGGCCCTGGGAGCGCACGGCGTTGTCGGCGAACTCCCGCCCGATGCGGGTCGCGGCCACCGCCGGGACGCCGGTGATCTCCTCCTGCCAGGCCGGGGTGCCCGGGGTGGAGGCGTCGTCGTAGCCGGTGGGCCACTGCCCCGGCAGACCCGGCCGGGCGACGCCGTACTGGGCCAGGAGCAGGTCGTAGACGGTGGTGACGAGCCGCCCGCCGACCCGCCGGGCGGGGACGCCGCGGCGCAGGACGCCCGCCCCGCCGAGGTGGGCGCCGGTCTCCGAGCCGGGCTCGGGGGTGAGGTCGAAGCGGGGCAGGTCGACGGCGACCGGCTCGGAGCCGGCGATGTCGGCCAGCGACAGCAGCGGGTCGGTCTCCCCGAGGTCGAGGTTCCACCGACCGGCTCCCTCGGGGCCGAAGCGGTCCCCGAGCGTGCCGTTGGGGACGACGGGGGTGCCGGCGGCGTCGAGGAGGACGGTGCGGAAGTCCGGGTGGGCGCCGTCGGCGAGGTGGCCGTGCTCGGCGTCGCCGGCGAGGTCGGCGGCGGTGAGGAACTTGCCCGGCACGTAGGCGCCGTCGCGTTCGTCGAGGCTGACGAGGAAGGGGGAGTCGGTGTAGCGCTTCATGTACTCCACGAAGCGCGGGGTGCGGTCGCGGACGTGGAACTCGCTGAGGATGACGTGGCCCATCGCCATGGCCAGGGCGCCGTCGGTGCCCGGGTGCACGGCGAGCCACTCGTCGGCGAACTTGGTGTTGTCGGCGTAGTCGGGGGAGACCGCGACCACCTTCTGACCGCGGTAGCGGGCCTCGACCATGAAGTGGGCGTCGGGGGTGCGGGTGACCGGGAGGTTCGAGCCCCACATGATGAGGTAGCCGGCGTTGAACCAGTCCGCGGACTCCGGCACGTCCGTCTGGTCACCGAAGACCTGGGGGGACGCCACGGGCAGGTCGGCGTACCAGTCGTAGAAGGACAGCATCGAGCCGCCCATGAGGGAGTAGAACCGGGACCCGGCGCCGTAGGAGACCATCGACATCGCGGGGATGACGGTGAAGCCGGCCATCCGGTCCGGGCCGTAGGCCTTGGTGGTGTAGACGTGGGCGGCGGCGACGAGCTCCTCGACCTCCTGCCACGTCGCCCGCACGAGTCCGCCCTTGCCGCGGGCCGCCTTGTACTGCCGGGACCGCTCCGGGTCCTCGACGATGTCGCCCCACGCGAGCACCGGGTCGCCCAGGCGGGCCCGGGCCTCGCGGTACATCGTCAGCAGCGTCGAGCGGACGTACGGGTAGCGGATCCGGGTGGGGGAGTAGGTGTACCAGGAGAAGGCGGCGCCGCGCGGGCAGCCGCGGGGCTCGTACTCGGGTGAGTTCGGCCCGACCGTGGGGTAGTCGGTCTGCTGGGACTCCCAGGTGATGATCCCGTCCTTGACGTACACCTTCCACGAGCACGACCCGGTGCAGTTGACCCCGTGCGTGGAGCGGACCACCTTGTCGTGGGACCACCGGTCGCGGTAGAACGCGTCGCCCTCGCGCCCGCCGGTGAGGAAGAGCTGGCGCAGGTCCTCCGAGGCCTCCCCCCGCCGCAGGAACGTGCCGAGCCTGAGCAGCGGGTTGGTCTCCCGGTCGGTGGCGGGTCCTCGGGGCGTCGTTGCCGTCATGTCTGGCGTCCTTCCAGGGCTGCGGTGGGGGTCGCGCCGGTGTCGGTCTCGCGGTGGGTCTCGTCGGTGTGTCTGTCGGTGGGTCTCGTCGTCGTCAGCCGTGCGCGTTGCGGCGCACCGGCCACCAGGTGAAGGCGGCGACGCCGAACGCCGTCGCCGCGAGCAGGAGCAGGCCGCCGGTGTAGTCGCCGGTGGTGCTGTAGAAGGCGCCCATGACCAGCGGCGGGAAGAACCCGCCCAGGCCGCCGGCGGCCCCCACGACACCGGTGACCGACCCGACCTTCTCCGGGGGAGCGACCCTGGCCACGAGCGCGAAACAGGCGCCCGCGGCCGAGCCGAGCATGATGCCCATGGTGAGGAACGCGATGCTGCCGAGCGGCATGAGGGCGAGCTCGGCGGCCGCCACGAGGGCCATCACACCGGTGATGACGAAGTTGACCACCAGCACCGGGATGGGGTGGAACCTGTCCGAGAGCCAGCCGCCGACGGGCCTCGCGAGGACGGCGAGGACCACGAACCCGGCGGTGCGCAGCGCGGCGTCGGCCCGCTCGAGGCCGTAGGCGTTGACGAGGTAGGTGGGCAGGTAGACGCTGAAGGCGACGAATCCGCCGAAGCCCATCGCGTAGATCAGCGAGAGCTCGAGCGTGGAGGGCAGCCTCAGCGTCGCCCACGTGCGGGCGACGAGCGAGCCGGCCGGCCGGCTCAGCCCCGGTGCGTCCCGGATGAGGGCGCGCGCCGCCACGGCGTAGGCGACGAGCAGGACCGACACGAGGATGAACGGCGCCGGGAGACCGAACGCGTCGGCGATGCCCACGGTGGTGAACGAGGCGACGGCGGTGCCGACGGTGCCCATGCCGAAGATGCCCAGCGCCATCCCGCGCCGCTCCGGCGGGAACCAGCGGTTGACGAACGGGATGCCGATGGCGAACGTGGTGCCGCCCAGACCCAGGAAGAACCCGCCGATGAGGAGCGTGACGAAGCTGCGCGCCACCAGGCCGGTGAAGAGCGTGGGCAGCACGGTCAGCAGGGTGACCACGGGGAACATCGTCCGGGCGCCGAACCGGTCGGTGAGGGCGCCGACCGGGATCCGCCCGAGGGAGCCCACGATGACGGGGACGGCGACGGCGGCGGAGACCTGCACGGCGCTCAGCTGCAGCTCGTCGCCGTAGGTGGAGCCGAGCGGGCCGATGAGCGCCCAGGCCCAGAAGTTGAGCATGAAGCCCAGCGTCGCCATGAACAGCATGAGGTTGGCCCGGCCTGGGTCACCCGCCGGCCTGGCGCCCGCCGTGCGGGCGGGATCGGGTGAGCTGGGTGCCGTCACAGAGACCTCCGGATGGTCGGCTCATGCGGTTCCCGCCACACGCTAGCGGCGCGGAGGGCGGAGAGCCATAGGCGTCCTGGCTGTGCGCCGACACGCTGCGCGGAATGACGGAACCCTCGCACGGGGCACCTCCGGATCCTCCGCGGCCTGGTCGGACGGGGCGCCGACGTGCGGTTTTGCAGACGCCTGGCAGTGATTATGCACGGACCCGACCGGTTGTGAAACCGGCGAGGGCGTGTCCTGTTTTATGTGACGGGCGCCTTTTCTAAATCATTCAACCAGGCCATTTTTCCCGGAATTCTTACAGCGCCTCGGGCGGTCCGGGACGAGGTCGGAGCGACGTCGGCGGAGACGCTCACCCGGCCCCACGTCCCGCTACGGTGTCCCGGTGGACCATCACGACGGCGAGCGGCCGGGCTCTCGGCCGGCAGGCCGGACCGCCGGGGTGGCAGCGGCCGGGGCGGCAGCGGCCGCCGGCCCGCCGCCGTCGACCGTGCGCGGTGCGGTCGTCACCGTCTCGGACCGGTGCGCACGAGGCGAGGCCGAGGACACCTCCGGACCGCTGGCCGCGCGGCTGCTGGCCGAGACGGGCGTGCTGGCCGAGGTCACGGTGGTCCCCGACGGCGCCGAGAGCGTCGCCGCCGCGCTCACCGCGGCCCTGGCGGCGGGCGCGCGCGTGGTGCTCACCACCGGGGGCACCGGGGTGGCGCCCCGGGACCGCACCCCGGAGGGGACCCGCCAGGTGCTCGTGCGCGAGCTGCCGGGCATCGCCGAGGCCATCCGTGCCCGTGGTGCGCAGACCGTCCCGGCCGCCGTGCTCACCCGAGGGATCGCCGGCATCGCCGAGGGGGCCGCGGGGGAGGCCCTCGTGGTCAACGCCCCGGGCTCCCCCGGGGGGGTGCGCGACGTGGTCGCGGTGCTCGCCCCGCTGGTCCACCACGTCGTGGACCAGCTCGGGGGCGGCGACCACCCCCGCCCGCCCCAGGGCTGAGTCAGGTCCGCGTGCCGGGTGGTGGCTCGGCGCGGCCGGTCCCGGTCCGCCCCTCGAGCCGGTCGAGGTCGGCCCACGTGTCGACGTCGGCGGCCTCCTCACCCACGGCGCCGACCAGGACGATGTCGAGGTCGCCGAGGAGGCTGCGCACGGAGCGGCCCCGCGCGCCGGCCGGTCCGGCCACCGCCGCCCGGAGCGACGCCGTGCGGTACATGCCGGTGAGCCACTGGACCGATCCTGCCGCGTCGACCAGGCACGCGCCGTCGGGACCGGGCCGTCCGGGCGCGTCCGTCGGGACGGCGGCGGCCGCGGCGCGGAGCCGCCCGAGCGCCGTGCCCGCCCGGGGCGCGTCGCACGCGAGCACCGCCGTCCAGGGCGCGGCGCCGTCCGTCAGGGCCGCGAGGCCTGCGGCGAGGCCGGCCGCGGGGCCGCCGAGCGGCGGGTCCTCGAGGGTGCGCACGACCCCCGGCGGGACGGCGACGTCGTCGGGCGCCACGACGACCACGCGGCGGGCGCCCGCGACGGCGTCCAGGACGTGGTCGAGGAGGCGGCGCCCGGCGAGCTCCACCCCGGGCTTGGAGGCCCCGCCGAGCCGGCGCCCGGTACCGCCCGCGAGCACCACCGCGTCGAACGGCTCGGTGGTCCCGGCGGTGTGGTGACCGGCAGCGTCGTCGCCGGCGGGGCTGGTCCGGGCGTCGCGGGTCATCCTCAGGCCTCGGGCCGGCGCCAGTCCCCGGACCTGCCGCCGGACTTCGCGACCACCTTGATCCCGGTGATCTCCGCGGAGCGGTCCACGCCCTTGACCATGTCCACCACCGCCAGCGCCGCGACGGAGACGGCGGTCATCGCCTCCATCTCGACGCCGGTCCGGTCGGCAGTGCGGACCGTGGCGGTGATGCGGACCCGGTCGGGAGCGAGCTCGAGGTCGACGCTCGCGCCGTGCACGCCGATGGTGTGCGCGAGAGGCAGGAGCTCGGGCGTGCGCTTGGCGGCCGCGATGCCCGCGATGCGGGCGACGGCCAGGACGTCGCCCTTGGGCACGGTGCCCTCACGTAGGGCGGCCATGACCGTGGGGGAGCAGCGCACCTCGCCGACGGCCACCGCCTCGCGCACGGTGGGCTGCTTGCCGGTGACGTCGACCATCCGGGCGTGGCCGGCGTCGTCGAGGTGGGTGAGCTTGGGCGGGGTGGTGGTCACGGCACCATCATGACGCGGACCGCGTCCCCCTCGTGGACCTCCTCGACGTCGTCGCCGACGACCGCGAGGGCGTCCGCGAGCGCCAGGCTGGCCACGAGGTGCGAGCCGGAGCCGCCCGCGGCGGCGGGCCGGACGCGCACGGTCCCGGACGACCCGTCGGGCGCGTCCGACGTCTCCACGACGACGGGGATGTACTGGCGGCGCCCGGCCGGGCACCGCCACCCCTGCGCGGCGACGGCGGCGACCGTGGGGCGCGCGCCGCCGGCCACGAGCGCGCGCATGCGTGTCAGGGCCGGGTGGACGAACACCTGGAAGCTGACGAACACGCTCACGGGGTTCCCGGGCAGCGCGAACAACGGCACCGGGCGCCCGCCGTCGCGCAGGGTGCCGAAGCCCTGGGGCTTGCCCGGCTGCATCGCGACCTTGTCGAAGGCGACGTCGCCGAGGGGAGCCAGGACCTCCTTGACGACGTCGTAGGCGCCGGCGCTGACGCCACCGGTGGTGACGACCGCGTCGACCTCGCCGAGCCGGGCGGCGAGGAGGCCGCGCAGGGCGTCGGGGTCGTCGTCGACCGAGCCGAGGAGCACCGGGACGCCGCCGGACTCGTGCACCATGCCCGCGACGAGGACGGCGTTCGAGTCGGGGATCTGACCGTGGGCGAGCGGCGTGCCGGGGGCCACCAGCTCCGACCCCGTGGAGAGCACGCCGACCCGCACGGGCGGGTGGACGAGGAGCTCGCCGTGACCGGCCGAGGCGGCGGTGGACAGGTCCCGGGCTCGCAGCGGCGTGCCGGCGCGCAGGACGACCGCGCCGCGGGCGACGTCGTCGCCGGCCCGGCGGACGTGCGTCCCCGGGGGGACCGCCCGGCGGACCTCCACGGTCGCCGGGAGGGGGTGGGGACCTGGGGGAACGTCGGTGTCCTCGACCGGCACGACGGCATCCGCGCCGGGGGGCACCGGTGCGCCGGTCATGATCCGCACGGCGGTGCCCGGCCGGACCTCGGGGCGCTCGCCGGACCCGGCTGGGAGGTCGGCGACGACCGCCAGGCGGACCGGGGTGCCGGTGGTGGCGGCACGGACGTCGGCGGCCCGGACCGCGAAGCCGTCCATGGCGGAGTTGTCGAACGGTGGCACCGGGACGACGGCGCGCACGTCCTCGGCCAGGACGCACCCGTGCGCCCCGGCGAGCGGGGTGCGCCGCGGTGCCGCCGGGCCGACGGCGGCGAGCACCCGGTCGAGGTGCTGCTCCACGCTGATCATCGCTCGGTCCTCCGGTCAGTAGGTGGGCAGGGTGGGGTCGACGTCCGCGACCCAGGCCAGGACCCCGCCCCGGACGTTGAGGGCCCGCGCGCCGGCGTCGGTCAGCGCCCGGGCGGCCTGGGCGGAGCGCACCCCGCTGCGGCAGTGCACGAGGAGCTCGCGCGAGACCCCGCCCGGGTGGGCGAGGTCGAGGCGGTGCAGCGCACCCTCGGGGTCGGCCAGCACCTCGCCGAGCGGGATGCCCACGGCGCCGGGGATCGCGACGACGGTCCGCTCCGCGGCCTCGCGGACGTCGAGGAGGACGAAGTCGTCGTCCCCCCGCTCGCGGGCGGCGAGGCGACGGGCGAGGGCGGTGGCGGTGATCTCCGGGCGGTCGGCGGCGTCGTCGGTGGCCGGCCGGGCAGCGCCGGCGGGCAGGGCGCACCAGGCGGCCCCGGTGCTGCCCTCGGGGCTGCCGTTGGGGTCGTACCCGATCTCGGCGCGGGTGCGCGGCGCGGTCCCGGAGGGCCGCGGGCGCAGCGGGAGCTCGGCCCACCGTGCGGTGAGGACGTCGAGGACGAGGACCCGGCCGAGCAGGGTCTCACCGCTGCCGGTGACGAGCTTGACGGCCTCGGCCGCCATGACCGAGCCCACCTGGCCGCACATGGCGCCGAGCACCCCCGCCTCCCCGCACGAGGGTGTCGACCCCGGCGGGGGCGGAGCGGGGAAGAGGTCGCGCAGCGTGGGACCGGCGGGCGTCTCGCCGGTGGCGGGGCCGGAGGCGGTGCGGGCCGACGCAGCCGCCGCGGCGCGCGGCCGGGACCAGAAGACGGAGACCTGGGCGTCGAAGCGCAGGATCGACCCCCACACCAGCGGCACGCCGAGCTCAGCGCACACGTCGTTGACGAGGTAGCGCGTGGGGAAGTTGTCCGTCCCGTCGAGCACGAGGTCGTAGCCGGCGATGATCTCGCGTGCGTTGGTCGCGTCGAGACGCACGTGGTGCCGCTCGACCGTGACGTCGGGGTTGAGCTCGCGCAGGTGCTCGGCCGCTGAGTCCACCTTCGCCCGGCCGACGTCGGCGGCGGCGTGGAGGACCTGGCGCTGGAGGTTCGAGACGTCGACGACGTCGTCGTCGACCACCCCGAGGTGCCCCACCCCCGCCGCCGCGAGGTACAGCAGGGCCGGCGAGCCGAGGCCCCCGGCACCCATGACGAGCACCCGGGCGGCCAGGAGGCGGCGCTGCCCGTCGTCGCCGATCGCGCCGAGCAGGAGGTGGCGCGAGTAGCGCTGGACCTGCTCGCGGGTCAGCGGCGGCCCCGGGTCGACGAGGGGGGACAGGCGCATGGCCTCACTGTAGGCGGCACGCCGTGGGTGGGCCGGGCCCCAGGTCCGCCCGGCCCCCGGACCGGCGCCGGTGGTGACGCCCCCGGGACACCGCGAGTGATTCGTCGGTGGCTGCAGGACACCGATTCATGCATGCACCACCCGATCTCGAGAGATCCCTTCGTCGCCAAGTGAGCGTGGTGTACCGGGATCGTTGGGCGACGAAGGGATCGCTCGGCGACGAAGGGATCGCTCGCGCGGCTACGGAGGGATCACTGGGTGGTGTGGGCGCCGTCACCGTGGCACCCCCGGGTGCGACGAGCGCCACCCTCGCACGACTAGATGCATGCTGCATGTACCTGTAACGTCAGAAGGGTGTCCGAATCTCGTCGCCCTGAGGCCTCCGCCCGCGTCCTCGACCAGATCGCTGCGCTCGGCCGGCGCAGCCGCACGAGCTCGGTGCTGGTCGCCCAGCTCTTCGGGCTGCACGCCACCCAGGTCCAGCTCCTCTTCGCCCTCCACCGCGCCTCCGAGTGCCGGGTCGCCAGCCTCGCCGAGGTCCAGATGGTCGACCCCTCCGTGGCGAGCCGGCAGGCGGCCGTGCTGGAGAAGGCGGGTCTCATCGCCCGCCGCCCCGACCCCGAGGACGGCCGTGCGTCGCTCGTCTCCCTCACCGACGCCGGGCGGGCCCGGGTTGCCGAGCTGCGTGCCCTGCACGTCCGGGCGGTCGGCGAGGCGCTGAGCACCTGGCCGGTCGAGCGGATCGAGCGCCTCGCGGGCGACCTCGCGGACCTCGTGGCCGTCTCGGGCGAGGTCTACGCCCGTCTCGCCGACGGGCAGGCAGACGGAAGTGCGGCCCGGGCGCCGGTGACGGGCCCGGACGCCCGCGTCCAGGCCGAGGTCGACGCACCGACCGCGGGGGTGGGCGCGTGAGCCGGGCGCTGACCGAGCGGCGGGCCTACGCCGGGATGGCGCCCGCCGAGGCTCTCGCCGCGCACGAGGCCCACCGCGACATCCTCAAGGTCCTCACCGGGCTGCTCCTGGCGATGTTCGTGGGCAACATGTCCGCGACCATCGTCGGCAACGCGCTGCCGGTCATCGTCGGGGAGATCGGCGGCACCCAGCAGCAGTACACCTGGATCGTCACCTCGACGATCCTCGCCTCGACGGCCGTGACCCCGATCGCGGGCAAGCTCGCGGACCTCTACGACAAGAAGAGGCTGCTCCTCGCCTCGATGGTGGTCTTCCTCGCCGGCTCGGTGCTCGCGGGCCTGTCGACCTCGGCGGGCATGCTCATCGCCGTCCGGGTCGTCCAGGGCGTGGGGATGGGGGCCAACATGGTCCTCACCCAGATCATCATCGCCTCCCTCATCCCGCCGCG
This sequence comes from Georgenia muralis, assembly GCF_003814705.1. Taxonomy (NCBI): domain Bacteria; kingdom Bacillati; phylum Actinomycetota; class Actinomycetes; order Allobogoriellales; family Allobogoriellaceae; genus Georgenia; species Georgenia muralis. The sequence continues at coordinate 1,756,450 of NZ_RKRA01000001.1, forward strand.
GCAGCGCGGCCGGTACAACGGCTACCTGGGCGCGGTGATCGCCGCGGCGACCGTCTCCGGCCCGCTCGTCGGCGGCATCATCGTCGACACCCCCTGGCTGGGCTGGCGGTGGACCTTCTGGGTGGCGGTGCCCTTCGTCCTCATCGCCCTGGCCGTCCTCACCCGGTCCCTCCACGTGCCCGGCGGCGGGCGCCCCGGTGCCCGCGTGGACTGGCTGGGGGCGGCGCTGATCTCCCTCTCCGCCACCCTGGTGCTGCTCTGGGTCTCCTTCGCCGACCACGAGTTCGACTGGATCTCCTGGCAGACCGGCGCCCTCCTCGGGGCGGCCCTCCTGACCGCCGTCGCCTTCGTCCTGGTCGAGCGCCGCGCCCCCGAGCCGGTGGTGCCGCTGTCGATCCTCACCGCCCGCACGACGGCGCTCGCGGTGGTCGCGAGCCTCGCGGTCGGCACGGTGATGTTCGGCTCCAACGTCTTCCTCGGCCAGTACTTCCAGATCGGCCGCGGGTACTCCCCGACGGTCGCCGGCTGGCTGGGCCTGCCGCTCATGCTCGGGCTGCTGGTCTCCTCCACGGTCGCCGGCAACCTCGTCACCCGCACCGGGCGCTGGAGGCCCGCGGTGGTCGGGGGAGTCGGGCTGCTCACCGTCGGCATCGGCCTCATGGCCACCGTCGGCTCGACCACCCCGGTCCCCCTGGTCGCCCTCTACCTCCTCGTCGCGGGCGTCGGCCTCGGCGCCTCCATGCAGAACCTCGTCCTGGCCGTGCAGAACACCGTCGAACTGGGCGACGTCGGGGCGGCGACGGCGGTCGTGACCTTCTTCCGCACGCTCGGCGGCGCGGTCGGCATCCAGGTGCTCGGCGCCGTCTACGCCCAGCGGGTGACGGCGCTGACCCTCGACGGCGCGGCCGACGCAGGGGTCGACGCCGCCGGCACCGACGCCGCGACCGCCTCGCTGGACCTCGGGGCGCTGCCCGCCGCGATGGCGGACCTCGTCCGCGGGGCATACGGCGACGCCATCGGCTCGGTCTTCGCCGTCGCCGGGCTCGTGAGCCTGCTGGCGTTCGTCGCGACGCTCCTCATGCGGGGGTCGACGTTGCGCAGCACCTGGGCGACCGCGGGGCCGTCGGCCGCGGCGGAGCGGCGCACTGTCAGCGACCCTCTGCCGCCCGGGCGTCCATGAGGACCGCCGCGAGGTCCTGACGCCCGTGGGCGCCGGTCTTGCGGTAGACCGACGCCAGGTAGTTGTCCACGGTGCGCACCGACAGCACGAGCCGTTCGGCGATGTCCCGTGACGACGCCCCCGCCCTCGCCATGAGCGCGACCTCCCGCTCGCGGCTCGTCAGGGGGTCGCGGGTGCGGACCAGGGCCGGCGTCGCGGCGTAGCCGGTGCGCTCGAGGTGGGCCGCCGCGAGGGCGTTGGCCCGGCCGGCGTCGCGTGGGTTGCCGGCTCGCCGGGCGAGCTCCGCAGCCTGCGCCAGCGCCTCCGCGGCCCAGAGCGGCAGGCCCGCCCGGGCGAGTTCGGCGGCGACACCCTCGAGGGCCGCCCGGTCCTCCGCGGCGAGCGCTCGCGCGTGGCGCACCCGCAGCCGCAGCAGCGGGGCGTCCCGGCCCTGGGCGAGGCGTTCGAGCGGGGCGAGGACGGTCCGGGCGTCGCCGATCCGTACGGCGACGTGGAGCTGTGCACCCGCCCAGACGAGGTGGGAGTCGGCCGCCTCGGCCGCGTGGCCCAGGGCGAGCTCGGTCGCCCTGGTCACCTCGCCCCGGGCGGCTGCGACCCAGATCTCCGCGTGGTGGACGAGGGTGCGGGTGCGCAGGTCGGTGGGCGGCACGGCTCCGAGCTGGTCGAGATACCCCTGAGCCCGGTCGGGGGCGCCGAGCTGCGCCGCGCTGCGGGCGGCGACGGCCAGGGCGACGCCCCGGACCCCGAGCGGGTCCAGGGCCTCCAGCCGGCGGGCCGCCTCCTGGGCCAGCGCCTCGGACTCGGTGAGGTGGCCCTGCTCGCACAGGGCCCAGGCGAGGCCGTTCGTCCAGGTGCCGATGGATGCCGGCACCCCCCCGGCCGTGGCGGTGGCGAAGCCCCGTCGCGCCACGGCGGCGGCCTCGTCCAGGCGGGCCGCCTCCATGAGCACCATGACGTGGTTGAGGCCCGCCTGGTCCCGCGCCTGGGGCCGCTCGCGGTGCAGCTCCTCGGCGAGGGCCACGGCCCGCCCGGACTCGGCGGTGGCGGTCGTGAGGTCGCCCAGGAGCGTGCGGGCGATGACCGACGCGATGAGGACGTCGAGGAGCGTCACCGGCCGCGGGTCCGGTCGGGCGAGCACCTGCTCGCAGGCCGCCAGGGCAGCCGTCATGTCGCCGCGGAAGATGGCGGCGAGCGCCATGGCCGCGTCGAGCCGGTCCTGGGCGTCCGCATCGGTGACCACCGCGCGGGCGCTCTCCACCGCCGACATCGCCAGGTGGGGCTCGCCGCGCACGAACATGTCGTTCGTGAATCGCAGCAGGGTCGCCTCCGTGAGCTCGTCGTCGTCGGCGGCCCCCGCGCACGCGGCCGCGAGCGCCGCCTCGGCCTCCGCGCCGTGCCCCAGCCGCAGGAGGGTGTCGCCCCGCAGGAGCAGCGCGGGTGTGCTGCCGCCCCGCCGGACCGCCTCCTCCGCGAGCGCCGCCGCCCGCGCGAGGTCACCCGCGGCGAGCACCTCGCGGGCGGCCGTGAGGAACACCGCAGGAGGCCCCTCGCGCCCCGAGCGCTGCCACAGCTCGGCGACGGCGACGGGATCGGTGATCTGCGCGGTCCCGTCGAGGTCCAGCAGCTCGCGGGCCAGACGCACGAGCCGGGTCTGGGAGGCGACCGAGCGGACCATGGCCGCAGCCAGCGGGTGCACGAGCGTGACCCGGCGTCCGTGGTCGGCCTCGACGCGGACCGCCCCGGCCTCCTCCAGGGCCTGGAGGGTCTCGAGGTCGGTGAGGTGGGCGAGGACCTCGAGGGGCAGCCCCCCGGTCAGCGCCAGGGCCTCGACCGCCCGGCGGGGCACCTCGCCCACCTGCACCAGGTCCTGGCCCGCGAGCTCGGCCAGGCGCGGCGTGACGGCCGGGACCGCGCGCAGGTGCCAGCGGCCGTCCACCAGGTCGAGCAGGTCCTGGGACCGGGCGGCCTCCACGAGCTCGCGCAGCAGCAGCGGCCTGCCGTCGGCGAGGTCGCAGAGCCGCCCCGCGGACTCCGGGTCGAGCGGTCCTCCCAGGGCGGCCGCGAGGACGTCGGTGCTCGCCGCCCGGTCCAGCGGACCGAGCTCCAGGCGCAGCGCGCCGTCGTCCTTCCACAGCAGCGTCAGTGCGGCGGGGACCGGGGCGTCGGCGCGCACGGTGAGCAGGCTCGAGACGCCCGGCACGGACGCGAGCTGGCGCACCACGAGCAGCGAGCCCTCGTCGAGCAGGTGGGCGTCGTCGACGACCAGGAGCACCGGACGCTGGCGCGCCTCGGACCGCAGCAACGAGCGGGCCGCGGCGAGGTCGGCCGTGCCGGCCCCGGGGAGCCCGAGCTGGACGAGGAGCCCGAGCGGGAGGGTGGCCGACCCCGGGGTCGCCGGGCACCAGTGGACCAGGCCGCCGGCGGCCTCCCACCGGCGCCTGATCTCCCGGGCGATCCCGGTGCGCCCCGCGCCGGAGAGTCCGTGCACGACGGCCGAACCGCCGGCGCGCAGCTGCCGCTCGAGGGCGCTCACCTCGTCCCGACGACCGCTGACGGGCCACACCATGTCCGGAGACTAGCCAGGCTGAGTAGCGCCGTGGGTGGAATGGAGTAACCGGGTACGGCACCGGTGTGAACGGGGCTGTGGTTGCCTGTGCCCATCGGGGTTCCCTCCCCGTGGGCCTCGTGCCCCGACAGACTGCCCCCGGGTGGCAATTCCCCCCCCTGCGTCACCCGGGGGCATCGGTCGTGCGCGGCGTCGGTGGCGCGGTCGGGCACGGCGTCGGTGGCGCGGTCGGGCACGGCGTCGGTGGCGCGGTCGCGCGTCTGTCCTGGGCCGGCCGGGCGGGTCAGCCGCGCGGCGAGAGGTCCTCGAGCCGGGCGTCCACCCACTCGATCGCCGCCCGGGTGAAGTACTCCCGGGCCGGCGCGGGGGAGAGCGCGAGGTCGTGCAGTCCGCCGGGGACCTGCAGGATCGTCACGTCCGGCCCGATCATCGGCGCCCGGGCGATCATCTGGCGCACGTTCAGCACGACGTCGGAGGAGGACAGGTCCGCCGGCCCCGGCGCCTTGCGGTCCCCGCTGCGCGTGGAGCACGCGAGCAGGACCGGGACGTCGACGTCGAGCCCGGCCGCGACCTCGGCGTGGGCGCGGCGCACCGACCGGATGAAGCCGGCCCGCACCGGGAACCCCTCGTGGGGCTTGAGGGCGAGGTCGAAGTCCCACTCGCCGCCGGTGCCGGCGTGCAGGTGGCGTCCGTAGGCCTGGCCGAGGGCCCCGACCCGCAGACCGGGCAGGCGTGCGCCGACCCGGTCGAGCACGGCGGTGACCGGGCCGCGGGTGACCCACCCGGCGTTGAGGTCGAGCCAGGGCGAGTTGAGCACGAGGGCGTCGACGCCGCCGGGGTGGTCGTGGGCCCACAGCACCGACAGGAGCCCGCCGGTGGAGTGGCCCAGGAGCACGACGTGGCGGGCGCCCGACGCGCGGATCGCGGCGAGGGCGAGGTCGATCTCCTCGTGGTGGACCCGCAGGTCCCGCACGTCGGCGGGGCGGGGGTGGGTGCCCGCGGACCGGCCGGAGCGCCGCAGGTCCAGGGCGTAGAAGTCGTACCCCGCCGCCGTCCACGCCTCGGCGTGGTGGGCCTGGAAGAAGTAGTCGGTGAACCCGTGGAGGTAGAGCACCGCCCGGTCCTGCGCGCCGGCGTCGTCGCGGTGGACGAGCGTGGCCACGTCCGGGGCGGCGGGGTCCTCGCCGCCGTCGGAGGTGCGCAGCGCCAGGGTGCGGGCGAGCCAGGGCTCACCCAGGACGGGGTCGGGACCGGGTTCCGCCGTCATCGTCAGCCGACGACGCCGTAGAGGCGGTCACCGGCGTCACCGAGGCCGGGGACGATGTACCTGCGCTCGTTGAGCCGCTCGTCCACCGCGGCCGTGACGATGGTGACGTCCCCACGGGTGCCCACGGCCTCGTCGAGCTCGCGCAGGCCCTCGGGGGCGGCGAGCAGGCAGATGGCCGTGACGTCGCGGGCGCCCCGCTCGAGGAGGTAGTTGATCGCCGCCACGAGGGTGTGGCCGGTGGCGAGCATGGGGTCGAGCACGAAGCACTGCCGGCCCGAGAGGTCGTCGGGCAGGCGGTTGGCGTAGGTGATCGCCTCGTACGTGGTCTCGTCGCGCTGCATGCCCAGGAAACCGACCTCCGCCGTCGGCAGCAGCCGGGTCATGCCCTCGAGCATGCCCAGGCCCGCGCGCAGGATCGGCACGACGATCGGGCGGGGCGCGGCGAGGTGGGTCCCGACGGCGGACGCGACGGGGGTGGTGATCTGGACCTTGTCCACCCGCACGTCCCGGGTGGCCTCGTAGGCCAGGAGGGTGACGAGCTCGTCGACGAGGAGGCGGAACGTCGGGGACTCGGTGCGCTGGTCGCGCAGGACGGTGAGCTTGTGGGCGATCAGCGGGTGGTCCGCGACGTGCAGGCGCATGGGCTCAAACTACCGTCCGCGCCATGATGGTCACATGAGACCGCACGCCGTCCCGGTGGCCACCGGGGTGACCGCCGCGATGGAGGAGGCGCTCGGCCTCGCCCGGGAGGCCCTCACCAGCGACGACGTGCCGGTGGGTGCCGTCGTCCTGGGCCCCGACGGGCGCGTCCTGGGGCGCGGGCGCAACCGTCGCGAGGCCGACGGCGACCCCACCGCGCACGCCGAGGTCCTCGCCCTGCGCGAGGCGGCCCGGACGCTGGGCACCTGGCGGCTGACGGGGTGCACCCTCGTCGTCACCCTCGAGCCGTGCACGATGTGCGCCGGCGCCCTCGTCCTGGCCCGGGTCGACCGGCTCGTCCTGGGGGCCTGGGACCCCAAGGCCGGCGCCGCGGGGTCGGTGCGCGACGTCGTGCGCGACGCCCGCCTCAACCACCGCGTCGAGGTGGTCGGCGGGGTGCGGGCGGAGGAGTCCGCCGGCCTGCTCACCACCTTCTTCCGCACCCGCCGGGCGGAGCCGTGATCCGCCGGCGCGTGGTGATCCGCGGCCTCGTCCAGGGGGTGGGCTTCCGGTTCTCGTGCGCCGACGCCGCGCAGCGCGCCGGCGTGCGGGGCTGGGCCGCGAACCGCCCGGACGGCACGGTCGAGGCGGTGTTCGAGGGGGAACCGGACGCCGTCGCGGCGATGGTCCGGTGGTGCGGGCGCGGCCCGCGCTACGCCGAGGTCACCGGGGTGGACGTGCACGAGGAGGAGCCGGAGGGCCTCGCCGGTTTCGACACGTTCTGACTGCCGCGGCGCGGCCGGCGGTCCGGTCAGGGCAGCCGGTCGGCGAGGGCGGTGAGGGTCTCGGACGTGCCGGCGTCGAGCTTGACCGTGGCGAGCGGGTCGCCGCGGGTGGCGCCGCGGTTGACGATGACGACCGGCCGGCCGTGCCGCGCGGCGTGCCGGACGAAGCGCAGGCCGCTCATGACGGTCAGGGACGAGCCCGCCACGACCAGCGCGTCGGCCTCGTCGACGAGCGCGAAGGCGTCCGCCACCCGGTCGCGGGGCACGTTCTCCCCGAAGTAGACGATGTTCGGCTTGAGGATGCCGCCGCAGCGCTCGCACGGGGCCACCACGAAGTCGGCGGTGGAGGAGATGACGGCGTCGGCGTCGGGCGCGATCTCGACGTCCTCGACACGGCGGTCGAAGGTCGGGTTGAGGGCGGTGAGCCGCTCGTGCACCGCGGCGCGGGTGACGACGGCACCGCAGCCGAGGCAGACCACCTCCTCGTAGTGGCCGTGCAGGTCGATCACGCGGCGCGACCCCGCGGCCCGGTGGAGGAGGTCGACGTTCTGCGTGACGACCCCCACGACGACGCCGCGCGCCTCCAGCCGGGCGAGCGCCAGGTGGCCGTCGTTGGGCTCGGCCCGGCGCAGGTGCCGCCAGCCCACGTGGTTGCGGGCCCAGTAGTGGCGGCGGAACGCCTCGTCGCCGGCGAACTGCTGGAAGGTCATGGGGGTGCGCGGCGGGGAGCCCGGGCCGCGGTAGTCCGGGATGCCGGAGTCGGTCGAGACCCCGGCGCCGGTGAGGACGGCCAGCCGCCGTCCCGCCAGGAGGGCGAGGGTGCGCTCGAGGTCACCGGTCACGCGAGCAGGGTAGGCACGCGGGCGCGGTCCCCGCGCGTCCGCCGGCGGCCGGCGTCCCCGCGCGTCCGCAAGCGGGCGGGGGAGGCGCGGGCCTAGCGTGTCGTCATGAGCACGGACAGCGGTCAGGTGGACGACCGGCTGTACGCCCGCGGCCGCGACGTCGTCCTGTCCTACCTCACCGGCGCCGCCGGCGCGTGGGAGCTCGACGACGACGTCCTGGAGACCCTCACCCCCTCCGGCGGGCACCGGCGGATCCGGGTGTGCGTCACCGACGGTCCGTGGTGGGAGGTGCCGTGGTCCGATGCGCGGCCGCGCCACCGCCGCGGGCCGGACGGGTGGTGGGCGTTCGTGCGCCTGCGCGACGACGGTCACGAGATCTACCTCGCGGCCGAGTCCGAGGTGCGTGAGCGGCTCTACGTCCTCGAGGCGGACGGCGACAGCGGCGGTGACGCCGGCGCCGACCGGGACGAGGACGGGGCCCCGGGCCCGGCGGTGGACGAGGGCGGACGCATCGTCCTGACCGACGACGACGTCCGGGCCCTCGCCCACCGCTGGGGCGAGCTCGACCTCACGCAGTGACCTCGGCCGTCGTCAGTGCGCCCCGTGCGGGGGCGGCAGCGGCTGGCCGGGCTGCTCCGGACCGACGCGGAACGGACGCATCATCTCGTTGTCCTCGTGCTCGACGATGTGGCAGTGCCAGACGTACTGGCCCGGCCGGTCGAAGCGCATCTTCACCCGGGTGACCTGGCCCGGGTAGGCGATGACCGTGTCCTTCACGCCGGTCTCCCACGGCTCGGGTCCGGTGACGTTGCCGTCGAGCTCGACCGGGCTGACGACCTCGCCCTCCTCGTCCAGGGACCAGGCCCTCACGGTCGACGACCGCGAAGGCGACCTCGTGGACGTGCATGGGATGGGAGTCCCCCGTGGTGTTGTAGAACTCCCACACCTCGACCGCCCCGACGGCGGGGTTCTCGCTGACGCGCTCCACCCACTTCCGGGCGACCCACACCCCGGCCGCAACCGGGGGGCCCTCGGCATCGGAGGGCCCGACCGTGCCCAGCAGCGCCTCGACCGGGCCCTCGACCATCTCCCCGGCGGCGTCCGTGCCCTCGCCCATCTCCTCGATGAGCGCGAGGCCGCGCGTGCGGTCGGCGTCCGGCAGCGGCACGGCGGCCGGCAGGCCCAGGTACCGCGGCGGCGTCGTCGGGTCCGGCCCGCGGGCCGTCACGACGCGCAGCTGCATCACCTGGCCGGTGGTGTCCGGGTCCGCACGCTCGAAGTCGCCGTCGTGCTCCGCCTCGTGGGGGGTGCCGCCGCCGAACGGCTCGTCCGGGCCGACGTTGCGCAGCACGTACTCGCCCTCGAGCACCCCGGTGAGGTCGAGGATGACGTCGGCCCGCTCCGCCAGGCCCAGGAGTAACCGGTTGTCCGCGGCGGCCGTGAGGTCGACCGGCGCGTCGAGGAAGCCGCCCTCGTTGCCGACGACCCACGCCTCGGCGCCCGGGATCCCCCCGAAGTCGAGGATGAGGAACCGGGACTGGCAGCCGTTGAGGAACCGCAGGCGATACCGGCGCCGCTCGACCTCGAGATAGGGCCACGTGCTGCCGTTGACGATGAGGGTGTTGCCGAAGAACTCCGGGTTCCACATCGGGGAGAACTCCCCGTCGGGGACGTACGGCGCGACCAGGCCGTCGAAGAACTCGCGGGTGTCGGGGTAGAAGAGCGAGCCGTCGGCGTTGAACGAGCGGTCCTGGATGGCGAGCGGGATCTCGTAGTAGGTCTTGTTGGGCGGGAAGGCGTCGTTCTCGCGGGGGGCGGGGCCCGGAAGGACGGCCCGGCGCCCGGTGCGGGTGTCGACGACGGCGTCGTCGCCGTGCGGGCCGCCGCGGATGATGTAGAAGCCGGCCGGGCCGGCGTAGACGTTGAGCCGGGTCATCCCCAGCGTGTGGTCGTGGTACCAGTTCGTCGACGCCCGGTCGAGGTTCGGGTACTGGAACGTCGCGTACCCCCGGCCCCATGTCACGCCCAAGCCGCTCTCGGCCTTGCCCGCGAAGAAGTCGTACCAGGTGCCGGTCTCGGCGTACCCGGCCGGGACGTCGTCGGCATCGGGCAGGTACCAGGCCTCGGCGTACCCGTCGCTCTCGTCGCCGACACCGACGGCGCCGTGCACGTGGGTGACCATCGGCACCGGGCCGGTGTAGGGCTCCGGGTGCGCGTCGAACGTCGTCGGGCGTGTGTCGCGGCCCATGTCCCCCCCGGGCGGGTTGGCCCAGTGCAGGGTGGGGTCCACCGGCAGCAGGTGGGGCAGGTGGTGGCCGTGCTCGTCCACGAGGTCGTTGACCCACTTCACCCGGACCGGCCGCCCGGCGCGTGCCTCGATCGTCAGGGATGGGGCGTTGTGGAGCAGCAGGCCGTGCGGGGCGGTGGCGGCGACCGCCCCGTAGCCCCACACGGTCGTGGGCGGCAGGCCTGCGGGGAGCATCTGCTGCGCGAGCTGACGCATGGAGATCTCGTAGTAGTCGGCGTTCGGTCCGCCCCGGAGCGTGACCCGGCCCGCGCGCGGCATCGCGGGCGGCACGAGGAGCGGGGTGACGTACTTCGGGATCGACGTCGGGTCGAGCGTCCCGCCGGGGATCGCCGCGCTCGCGGGCACCTCCCACGCCACGGGCCGGCCGGCGACGGAGCCGAGCAGGAACAGCCCGAACCCGGCGCCGCCGGCTCGCAGGACGGTGCGCCGGCTGGGCCCGAGCCCGTCGGTAAGGGGCGGGCGACGGTCGTGGGTCATCCTGACCCCTCCTCGGGTCGAGCGGGCCCCCCGCCAGCACCATCGAACCGGACCGGCCCCCCGTGTCAAGGGCCCACAGGTCCTGCTCAGGGGGGAACGAGGTCCCGGTTCACCCCGCCTCACCCGCATCCCGGGCGGTGTGCCCGGGATTGTCCGGTCGGTACCCTTCGGCCCATGCGGTGCGTGGTGGTGGGGGCAGGTGCCTGGGGCCTGCCGGCGGCGGCCGAGCTCGCCGGCCGCGGCCACGAGGTCCTCCTCCTCGACCGCCACGGGGTGGCCGGCCCGCTGTCCTCCTCCTCCGGGCCCACGAGGCTGTGGCGCCTGACCCACCCGGACCGCCCCCGCGTCCGCCTGGCGCGCCGCTCGGTCGAGGCGATGGAGCGGCTGGCCCGCGCCGGCGGGTCCGAGATCGTCCTGCGCCGGGGCCTGCTCTGGCGCGACGACGCCACCCTCGACGCCGTCGTGGACGCGCTCGCCGCCGAGGACGTCCCGCACGAGGTGGTCGAGCCCGGCGACGTCGGCCGGTTCTTCCCGGGGCTGCGGCCCGACGGCCGCGCCGCCGTCTGGCAGGCCGACGCCGGCCCGGTGCTCGCGGCAGGGTCGATGGCGACGCAGGAGCGGCTGCTCCGCGCGGCCGGCGGCCGGGTCGAGATCGGCGCCGACGTCGTCGAGGTCCTCACCACGACGACCGGGCCGGTGGTCGTGTGCGCGGACGGGCGGCGGTTCGCGGGCGACGTCGTCGTCCTGGCCCCGGGCCCCGGCGCGGCCGCGCTGCTGGCCACGCTCGGCGTGGAGGTTGCGCTGCGTCCCTCCCTCGAGCAGGTCGTCCACGTCGGCGGCCCCGGTGACGACACCGACCACCTGCCCTGCCTCTTCGAGGGCCCGCGGGAGGGCGAGCCGGCGCTGTACGCGATGCCCACGCCCGGACGCGGCTACAAGATCGGGCTCGACCGCGCCGTCCGCGACCTCGGGCCCGGCGACGACGACCGCACCCCCGACGCGGCCCTCACCGCCGAGATCCTCGAGCGGGTGCGTCGCGACCTGCCGGTCCTGACGCCGGTCGCGCGCGACGCGCAGGCCTGCTCCTGGACGACCTCCCCGGACGGCCGGTTCGTCGTCGATACCCTCCCCGGGGGCGTGGTGGTGGCCTGCGGCGACAGCGGCGAGGGCTTCAAGTTCTCCGCCCTCATGGGCCTGGTCCTCGCCGACCTCGCGGAGGGCCGGTCGCCGGACGCGGACGTGGCGGCCTTCTCCCTCGCCCGGCTCGACGGCCTCGCCCCGGTGACGACCCACGTGCTCGGCCGGTGACCACCGGCGCCGTTTTGGCCGCTCGCCGTCACTGCCGGTAGCATCGCCCGGCGAGGTAGCGTGTCCGAGCGGCCTAAGGAGCACGCCTCGAAAGCGTGTGAGGTTAACAGCCTCCGTGGGTTCAAATCCCACCGCTACCGCCAGCAGGGCCGAGGTCAGACCCGCGCAGTGACAGAACCCCCGTGAGGGCCCGGAAGGGTGCCGAGCGGGGGTTCTGCCGTCCGCCGGTATGACACGAATCACCCCGGCACCACCGCGCTGACGGGTGGGACAATGGAGCAGCCGGTTCGCGGAGGTGAGCGGCCCCACCCGCGTGGGTCCGTGTGCCTCCGTGCTCCCCCGTCCGCGTGACGCACCCCGCCCTGCGGACGAGGGACGGCCGATCCCCGACAGCGTCGGGGTTGCGGCCGAGCACGGCGCCCCGCTCAGCGAAGGCGTCACGCGATGAAGTTCTCCCAGGGCCAGACAGTCGTCCATCCCCACCACGGCCCCTCCACCGTGATCGAGATCACCACCCGTCCCGTCAGGGGCATCCCGATGACGTACCTGCGCCTGCAGGTCCAGGGCAGCGCCCTGGAGATCGGCGTACCGCTCGACCGGGCCGACGACGTGGGCCTGCGCCCGCTCCTGGACGACGAGCAGCGTGCACGCCTCCTCGCCGTCCTGGGCGGCCCGGGTGAGGCTCAGGAGGCCGCCTGGTCGCGCCGGTACAAGGCGACCCAGGACAGGCTGCGGGTGGGGGACCTGCTCGTCACCGCCGGTGTCGTCCGCGACCTCACCCGCCGCCTGCACGCGCACGGTCTCTCCCTCGGCGAGCGCGACCAGCTCCGCGAGGCGCGCGCACTGCTCGTCGCCGAGGCGAGCGTCGCGCTCGCGCTGCCGCACGAGGAGGCGGAGCACCGGCTCGACGAGGCGATCCTCGGGCGCGTCGCCACGGCGAGCTGAGCCACGGGTCCTGCGGCCGCGGCGGGGCGCGCCCCACCCCCGCCGCGGGTACCGTGCCGGGGATGGAGCGCAGCGAGCGGATCGTCGACGTCCTCACCGATGCCTTCGCCGACCTCATGGCCGCCGACCCCCGCGCCTTCCGCCACAAGTTCCGCGCGATGGCGGCCGACCCGTTCGCGTTCTACCGGGGCACCGCGTGCTTGTTCTACGCCGACGTCGCCGAGATCGAGGACCGGTGGGCGGACGAGCGCACCGGCCGGGTGTGGATCCAGGGCGACCTGCACGCCGCGAACTTCGGGACGTACATGGACGGACACGGCTTCCTCGTCTTCGACGTCAACGACTACGACGAGGCCTACCTCGGCCACTTCACCTGGGACCTGCGGCGCATGGCCGCCAGCCTCGCGGTCATGGGCTGGACCAAGGCCCTGTCCGACGACGACATCGCCGGCCTCACCGCCACCTACCTGCGGGCCTACGTCGACCAGGTCCGCACGTTCGTCGAGACCGACCGGGACCACGAGTGGTCGCTGCGGCTGGACACCGCGCGCGGCGCCGTCCACGACGCCCTCCTCACCGCACAGCTGCGCACCCGGGTGGGGCTGCTGGAGAAGCTCACGGTCGTCGACGACTACGCCCGCCGGTTCCGCATCGGTCCCGGCGTGCGCGCGCTCGAGGCCGCCGAGCGAGCGGTCGTGGAGGGGGCCTACCAGGCGTACCTGGAGACCATCCCCGAGTCCAAGCAGCTCGGGAGCCTGACGTACGAGCTCAAGGACGTCGTCGGCAAGGCCGGCTTCGGGATCGGCAGCGCCGGCCTGCCGGCGTACAACCTCCTCGTCGAGGGGCACACGCAGGCGCTGGAGAACGACGTCGTGCTCACCATGAAGCAGGGCGGGGTGCCCGCCGCCAGCCGCATCGCCCCCGACGCGCAGGCGGAGGAGTTCTTCGAGCACCAGGGCCACCGGACGGCCGTGTCGCAGCGCACGCTCCAGGCCTACGCCGACCCGTGGCTCGGGTGGGTGCGGATGGAGGGCGGCGAGCACGACGGCGTGGGCTTCGTCGTCTCCGAGCTCTCGCCCTACGAGGCCGACGTCGACTGGTCCCGCCTGACCGACGTCGACGAGATCGCCGACGTCCTCGAGCAGCTCGGCCGGGCGACGGCCAAGGTGCACTGCGTCTCCGACGTCGACGCCGAGCACGCCCCGCTCGTGGACTTACAGACCGAGGACGCCGTCGCGGACGTGGTCGCCGGCGCGGAGGACGAGCTCGTCGACGACATCGTCTCCTTCGGCCGCGACTACGGCGCGCGTGCCCGCGAGGACCACGCGCTGTTCGTCGACGCCTTCCGCAACGGACGGATCCCGGGCCTGGGGCCCGGCGGCTGATCCCCTGGGCGGAGGACCCGGAGCCGGGACCGCCCGGCGGCTGATCCCCTGGGCGGAGGGCCCGGAGCCGGGACCGCCCGGCGGGTCGCGCCCCCGCGGGACGATGGCCACTTCCGCCCGGGGGGAAGCGGCGGGACCGTGGGGTATGGCCGGTCACGAGAGCCTGACCTTCCTCGGTGGTACGGGGACGGTCACCGGCTCGAAGTTCCTCCTCGAGGGCGGCGGCCACCGTCTCCTCCTCGACTGCGGGCTGTACCAGGGCGAGCGGCAGTGGCGCCGGAAGAACTGGGAGCCCTTCCCCGTCCCGCCGGACACGATCGACGACGTCGTGATCACCCACTGCCACCTCGACCACTGCGGGTACCTGCCCGCCCTCGTGCGGGAGGGCTTCGACGGGCCGGTGTGGATGACCGAGGGCAGCCGCGAGCTCATCGAGATCGTCCTGCGGGACGCCGCCCACCTCCAGGAGCGCGACGCCCAGGACGCCCGCAGCGACGGCTGGTCACGGCACGACCCGCCCCTGCCGCTGTACACGGTGGCCGACGCCGAGCGGTCCTTCGCGCTCTTCCGCGGGCGGCCGTTCGACACCGACACCGAGATCCGACCCGGGACGACGGTGCGTTTCACCCGCGCCGGCCACGTCCTCGGCGCGGCGAGCGTGTCGGTGGCGACCGGAGCCGCGCGGGTGCTGTTCTCCGGCGACCTCGGCCGACCCACCCACCCGGTCCTGCGCCCGCGGGGGACGCCCCCCGGCGCCCGGACCGTGGTCGTGGAGTCCACCTACGGCGACCGCGTCCACCCGGCCGGGACCGGCCACGCTGTCCTCGCCGACGCCATCCGCCGCACGGTCGGCCGCGGCGGGACGGTGCTCATCCCTGCCTTCGCCGTGGACCGTACCGAACTCGTTCTCCACGCCCTGTCGGACCTCACCCGCCGCGGCCTCATCCCGGGGGTGCCGGTCTTCGTCGACAGCCCCATGGCCCTGGCCGCCCTCGACGTCTACCGCCGCGCGGCGGCACGCGGGGAGATGCGCGAGGACGTCGGGCCGGACCTCGTGGACCTGCCGGCGCTGCACACCGCGGCGACGCCGGAGGAGTCCATGGCCCTGGACTCGGCCGTCATGCCGTGCATCATCGTCTCCGCGTCGGGTATGGCCTCCGGCGGGCGGGTGGTCCACCACCTGCGCCACCTGCTGCCCGACCGGCGTAGCTGCGTGGTGCTCACCGGCTACCAGGCCGTCGGGACCCGGGGGCGGGCGCTCCTCGACGGCGCGCACGAGCTGAAGATGCACGGCCGCTACGTCCCGGTCCGCGCCGAGGTGGTGCTCGACGAGGAGTTCTCCGTCCACGCCGACGCCGGCGAGCTCGTCGCGTGGCTCCGGGCCCTGCCCGAGGAGCCGGAGACGGTCTATGTCGTCCACGGCGAGACCGCAGCCTCCCGGGCGCTGGCCGGCCGGATCCGCGAGGAGCTGGACTGGACGGTGGCCGTGCCCCGGCCGGGGGAGCGGGTCCGGCTCGACTGACGGGGGCTCAGGCCCCGCCGCGGGCAGACCGGGCGGCGAGCAGGCCCTCGACCAGCTCGGCGACCGCCTCGTCGGCGTGGTGACCGATCTCGAGGTGGGCGAGCTCCTTGACGGTGGCCAGGGCGTTGCCCATCGCCACGGGGAAGCCGATCCGGGTGAGCCAGACCAGGTCGTTCTCCCCGTCGCCCACCCCCGCGGTCCGGGCGGGGGAGACCCCCAGCCGCTCGAGGACCGCCGAGAGGGCGGCCCACTTGTCGGCGCCCTCGGCACCCATCTCGAACGCCGTCGGCATCGACCGGACCATCCGCGGGAACGCCGCCCGCAGCTCCGCGTCCACCGCGTCGAGGCTCGCCGGCTCGCCGAAGACCACGGCCTTCGTCGTCCGGTCGTAGGGCAGCTCGGCGGCCGGCACGGCGAGCGTCGTCGCCTCGGGGTTCGCGGCGACGAGGAGGTCGTGCACCACGCTGCCCTGCTCGACGACCATCGCGTCGGCGGTGAACAGGCTCGGCTCGAGGGGCCGGCCCGCGCAGAAGTCGACGACGGCCCGGGTCTCGGCCGGGTCCATCGTGGCCGTCCACAGCGGGCGGCGGTCGCGGCTGTCGAGGGCGACGGCACCGCCGGCGGCGACGACGTAGCCGTCGATCCCGGCGTCGGCGAGGATCGCGAGCGCGGCGTCGGCGATCCGGCCGGTGATGATGACCGGCTCGACACCGGCGGCCCGGACGGCGGCGAGCGCGCGCAGCGTGCGCGGGCTCACCCGGTGGTCGGCACCGGCGAGGGTGCCGTCGACGTCGAACGCGATCGCGTCGACGTCCACCAGGTGCTCGGGCAGGTCCATGGTTCAGCTCCTCCGGGTCCGGCACCTCACCGTAGTGCGTGGTCCCCGCGGCGCGGCGCCGGGGTGCGCCGGCGCCGGCCCCGGGCAGAATCAGGTCGCATGTGGACCGCGTACTGGACGACCGGGCCCGGCGCCGGGGAGCTGCGCACCGAGCCCGCCCGCGAGCCCGGGCCCGGCGAGGTGCTCGTGCGCGCCCTGCGCTCCGGCGTCTCGCGCGGGACCGAGCTGCTGGTCCACCGCGGGGACGTCCCGCCCGCCGTGGCCGGGCTCATGCGCTCGCCGTTCCAGGTCGGGGACCTGCCCGGACCCGTGAAGTACGGCTACCTCTCGGTGGGGGTCGTCGAGGCCGGCCCGGCCGAGCTCGTCGGCCGACGGGTCTTCTGCCTGCACCCGCACCAGGACCGGTACGTCGTCCCGGCGGCTGCCGTCACGGTGGTGCCCGACGACGTCCCCGACGACCGGGCGGTCCTCGCCGGGACCGTCGAGACCGCCGTCAACGCCCTGTGGGACGCCGGGCCGCGGCTCGGCGACCGGGTGGCCGTGGTGGGGGCGGGCATGGTGGGCTCCGCCGTCGCCGCGCTCCTGCGCCGGTTCCCCCTCGAGCGGCTGCAGCTCGTGGACGTGGACCCTTCCCGGGCCGGTCTCGCGGCGGCCCTCGGCGTCGAGCTCGTCGCGCCCGAGACCGCCGCCGGCGACTGCGACGTCGTCGTGCACGCCTCGGCCAGCGAGGCCGGACTGGCTCGCGGGCTCGAGCTGCTGGGCGACGAGGGCGAGCTGATCGAGATGTCCTGGTTCGGCACGGCGTCGCCGCGGGTGCCCCTCGGTGCGGACTTCCACGCCCGCCGCCTCACCGTCCGGGCCAGCCAGGTGGGTGCGGTCGCTGCCGCCCGACGCGCCCGCCGGACCACCGCGGACCGGCTCGCGCTGGCGCTGCGGCTCCTCGCCGACCCGGTGTTCGACGCGCTCCTCACGGGCCGGTCCCCGTTCGCGGACCTGCCGTCGGCGATGGGCCGGCTCGCCGAGGACCGTTCCGCGCTGTGCCATGTCGTCGAGTACTGAGCGAAGGAGAACGATGTACCGCCTGACCGTCCGGGACCACATGATGGTCGCCCACTCCCTGCCCCACCCCGCGTTCGGACCAGCGCAGCAGCTGCACGGCGCCACGTTCGTCGTCGAGCTGACGATCACCCGGCGGGACCTCGACGACGCCGGCATCGTCATCGACATCGGTGAGGCGACGACCTTGCTGCGCGAGGCGCTCGCGGACCTCGACTACACCAACCTCGACGACCACCCCGACCTCGCCGGCACCCTGACCACCACCGAGACCCTCGCCCGTGTCGTCGCCGAGCGGGTGGCGGCGCGGTTGGCGCCGGGGGTCTACGCCGGCCTGGACGTCGTGCTGCGCGAGCACCCGGACGCGTGGGCGGGGTACGCCATGGACCTGGGGTGAACCGAGCGGGCCTCGCCCTCGTCACGTGGGACCGTGAGGCCCCCAGCGGCGGGAACACCTACAACGACGAGCTCGTCCGGGCGCTGAGGCTGCTCGGCGTGGAGGTCGGGGTGCACCGGCTCCCCGGGACGTGGCCGGTCGCGGACCCGCTGGACCGGGCGGCGCTGGCCGAGGTCCTCCTCGCGCAGCCGCTGAGCCTGGTCGACGGGATCGTGGCCTGCGGAGCCCCGGACGCCGTCGCGACCGCCGTCGGGGCGGGCCGGCGGGTCGCCGTCCTCGTCCACATGCCGCTCGCGGAGGAGCGCGGCCTCACCGACGACAAGCGGGCCGAGCGCTCCGCGCTCGAGGCACGGTCGCTCGGCCTCGCCTCGGTGGTCGTGGCGACCTCCCGCACGGCGGCGGAGGACCTCCGGACCCGGCACGGTCTCACGTCGGTCGCCGTGGCCAGGCCCGGCGCCGTCGTGCCGGGCGCGGATGCGGGGCGACCGGGCGCGGATGCGGGGCGGCCGGGCGGCCGGGTGCCGCACCTCCTCATGCTCGGGGCCCTCACGCCCACGAAGGACCCCCTCGGTCTGGTCCGCGCCCTGGGCCTGCTTCGCGACCTCACCTGGACCGCCACCGTCGCCGGCCCGGGCGACGCGGAGCCCGGCTACGCCGCCCAGGTGGCACGATCGGTGGCCGATGAGGGGCTCACCGGACGGGTGCGGCTGCCCGGTCCCCTCATCGGGAGGGCCCTGGACGAGGAGTGGCGTGCCACCGACCTGCTCGTCCTGCCCTCCCGGACGGAGACCTTCGGTCTCGTCGTCGTCGAGGCGCTCGCGCGCGGGATCCCGGCGGTCGTCGGGGCGGGCACGGGCGCCGAGGAGGCGCTCGGGCTCGGGCGGGGCAGTGGTGAGGCCGGGCGGTCGGCCGGGGCGCGACGGGATGACGGTGTACCCGGTGCTCACCCAGGGAGCGGCGGGCTTCCCGGGAGCGGCGGGCTTCCCGGCGCTCACCCCGGGAGCGGCGGTTACCCCGGTGCCGCGGTCCAGCCGGGCGACCCCGTGCGGCTGGCGGAGGTCCTCCGGAGCTGGCTCGTCGACCCCGGTGTTCGCGCACGGTGGCGCCGAGCGGCGCTCGAGACCGCACCGCACCTGCCCACCTGGGAGGACACGGCGCGAGCAGTGGCGGCCGCGCTCGGGCTGTCCGGCATCCCGCCTCGGTCCTAGATCCGAGCGGTGGAGGCGTTCTCGGCTGTCCGGTGCCGATGAGGTCGTAGGTTCCGGGTGAAATCGTAGGTTCCGGGGCGAGTCAGGACGAGACGGTGTGCTGACTGAACCCGCCCGCTGCTGAGTCGGCGCCGCGCTGCTGACCCGGCGTCGCGACTCGGCGCCCGGCGCCGGGGCACCGCCGGTCAGGCTCCGCCCACCCGCGCCGCGGCGAGGTCGAACTCGGTGCACACGTCGGTGCCCAGGACGAACCGGCGGGTGGGGGCGGCCAGGGCGCCGGCCAGCCGGTCGGAGCCGGCGAAGCGGATACCGGGGACGCCGTCGCCGATGAGGATCGGTGCGATGGTGAGCGAGAACCGGTCGAGCAGCCCGGCGGCGAGGAACGCCGAGACAGTCCGTCCGCCGCCCTCGACGAGCACCCGGCCGAGCCCGCGCGAGCGCAGGAGGTCGAGCACCGCGGCGGGGTCGAAGCGTCGGTCGGCCACCGGGAGGCGCAGCACCTCGGCGCGCGTCACAGGTACCTCCGCCGACTCGCCGACCAGCCAGAGCGTGGGAGCCAGCCCGTCGGTGAGGACGCGCGAGCCGGCCGGCACCCGTCCGGTGGGGTCCAGGACCACGCGGACGGGGTGGGGCCCCTCGACCGCTCGCACGGTGAGGCGGGGATCGTCGGCGATCACCGTCGCGCCGCCCACCACGACGGCGTCGACGAGAGCACGCAGCCGGTGCAGGTGCTCGTGGTCCTCCTCACCGGTGATGTCCTCGGCGTCGCCCGACCGGGCCGCGATGAACCCGTCCGCGCTCTGGCCGAGCTGGGCGATCGTCGCCACCGGGCCGAGGGCCACGAGCGGCCCGTACCGCTCGAGCAGGTCCGCGTCCTCGGCGCTGGGGGCCGCGGCCGGCACACGGCCGGCCACGAGCTCGCCCCACACACCCGGCAGGGCGTCGTCGTGGCCCATCCGCATGCGCTTGGTGGTGAGGTAGAAGGCGTTCTCCGGCCGGTCGGGCACCGGCAGCCGACGCCGCGCGACCACCTCGATGCCGTGCTCCGCGAGCTTGGCGGACTTGTCGGGGTTGGACGACATCAGCCGGATGCGCCGGGCGCCGAGGTCGTGGAGGATCTCCGCGGCCTCGTCGTACGCGCGGGCGTCGGCGGGGTAGCCGAGGGCGAGGTTGGCGTCGACGGTGTCGACGCCGGCGTCCTGAAGCGCGTAGGCCTCGAGCTTGGCCAGGAGGCCGATGCCCCGGCCCTCGTGGCCGCGCACGTAGACCAGGACCCCGCGCCCCTCGAGCGCGATCTCGCGCAGGGCGGCGGAGAGCTGCTCGCCGCAGTCGCAGCGGAACGAGCCGAGAGCGTCGCCGGTGAGGCACTCGGAGTGCACCCGGACGAGCGGCGCGAGGTCCTCCTCGGCCGCGACGTCGCCCATGACGAGCGCCACGTGACCCAGGCCCTCGGCGCCGTCGTAGCCGTGCATCTCGAAGACGCCGTGCTCGGTGGGGAGGGTGGTGGAGACGACGCGCCGCACGCCGTCGCGCGGGAGGGGGACGGCAGACATGGGCTCACGATGGCACAGGGTGGGCGCGGCGGCACGACGGCGACCGCCCCGGGCTGCGGGCCCGGCACGACCATCCCGCCAGGTCACCGCGGCGTCGTCGGCCGTTCACCCTGTGTCGTCCGGGTGGTCATGGCGGCTCCCTAGCGTGGGGGCGCCCGGCCCGCTCACCGAAGGAGTCCCGTGTCCGTCCCCACCCACCGTCGCACCGCCCGGCTCCTGCCGCCCGGTGCCCTCGCCCTGCCGCTCGTCGCCCTGCCGCTCGTCGCCCTGCCCCTCCTGGCGGCCCCGCCGTTCGCCGGCCCGGCCGGCGCCACGGTCGTGCCCGAGCCGGTCGTCCACTCCGCCGACGGCGCCGCTCTCGAGCTCACCCCGCTGGGTTCCTACGACAGCGGCGTGTTCGACGCCTCGGCCGCCGAGATCGTCGCCCACCACGCCGGCACCGACCGGCTCTTCGTCGTCAACGCGCAGCAGGGCGCGATCGACGTCCTGGACGCCTCCGACGTCTCGGCGCCCACGCTCGTCGCGGTCCTGGACACCGCTGTCGAGCCCGGCGCCGTGGCCAACTCCGTGGCCGTGCGCCCGGACGGCCTGGGCGTCGTCGCCGTCGAGGCCGCCGACAAGGTCTCCGCCGGCCGGCTCGTGTTCTTCGACGCCCGGAGCCTGGAGGTCCTCGGCTCGGTGACGGTCGGCGCCCAGCCCGACATGGTCGCCGTCACCCCTGACGGCCGCCGCGCCGTCGTGGCCAACGAGGGCGAGCCCGCGGCGGACTACTCCGTCGACCCCGAGGGCAGCATCTCCGTGGTCGACCTGCCCCGCGCGGTCGCCGCCCCCGACCAGGACGCCGTGGCCCAGGCGGGCCTTCGCGACGTCGAGCTGCCCGACGGCGTGCGCGTCTTCGGCCCCGAGGTCCCGCCCGAGGGGGCGGCGGGCTACCTCGCGGCGCAGAACCTCGAGCCGGAGTACGTCACCGTCGACGCCCGCTCGCGCACCGCGTACGTCACCCTCCAGGAGAACAACGCCCTCGCCGTGGTGGACCTCGCCTCCGCCACGGTCACCGAGGTCCGTGCGTTCGGCACCAAGGACCACTCCCTCGCCGGGAACGGCCTGGACGTCTCCGACCGGGACGACGCGGTCGACATCGCTCCCCGGCCGGTCCAGGGCCTGTACATGCCCGACGCGGTCGCCGCCTTCACCACGCGCGGCGGGGAGTACCTCGTCACCGCCAACGAGGGTGACGCCCGCGAGTGGGACGAGGGCGAGGTGACCTGGGTCGACTCACAGCGGGCGGGTGACCTGGGCGAGGACGGCACCCCGGCGCTGTGCGCGGCCACCGAGGCCGACCTCGCCGCGTCCGGTGACCTCGCCGCGCTCGGCCGTCTCGAGGTGTCCGTCTCCTCCGGCCTCTCCGCCGACGGGAGCTGCGTCGAGGAGCTGCACTCCTTCGGCGCACGGTCCTTCTCCGTGTGGAGCACCGACGGCGACCTCGTCTTCGACTCCGGTGACGACCTGGAGCAGATCACCGCCGAGGCCCTGGCCGGCGTCACGGCCGACGGCGGCTCGGGCTTCAACTCCAACCACTCCGCCACCGAGACCGATTCACGCTCGGACGCCAAGGGCCCCGAGCCGGAGGCCGTGGCCGTGGGCGAGGTCCAGGGCCGCACCTACGCCTTCGTCGGGCTCGAGCGCGTCGGTGGCGTCATGGTCTACGACGTCACCGTCCCGGCGGAGTCCTTCTTCGTCACCTACGTCAACAACCGGACCTTCTCGGTCTCGGTCGAGGACGCCTACGAGCAGGACGACGCCGAGGGCGAACAGGCTCTCGCCGACGCCGGTGACCTCGGGCCCGAGGGCCTCGTCTTCGTCGCCGCCACCGACTCCCCGACCGGCGGGCCGCTGCTCGTCACGGGGAACGAGGTCTCCGGGACCACGACGGTGTTCGCCGTGGGCGAGGTCGCCGGCGAGCGCACCGGCTGGGCCGAGGGGCGCCCCGGTACCGCTCGCTGACCCTGTGGGCTCGCCGGGCGGCGGCGAGCCGCCGACGGGATGACCGAGGGCCCCGGCGCACCGGTGGGTGCGCCGAGGCCCTCGCTCGCTGCCGGGCCCGCCGGATGCGTGGCGGCCACGCAACGGGACGGTGGTCAGGACGCGACGGCGGCGGGCTCGCGCCTGTCGTCGGCCGGCAGCGGGCGGCGGCGCAGGTACGCCGCGAGCAGCGCGCCGGAGACGTTGTGCCAGACGGAGAAGACCGCGCCGGGCAGGGCGGCCAGGGGGCTGAGGTGCTGGGCGGCCAGACCGGCGGCGAGACCGGAGTTCTGCATCCCGACCTCGACCGCGACCGTGCGCCGCACGCGCTCGGGCTGCCGGGTCAGGGCGGCGAAGCCGTAGCCCACCGCGTAGCCCAGCCCGTTGTGCAGGACGACGGCGAGCAGCACGATGGCGCCCGCCTCGACGATCCGGTCGGCGCTGCCGGCCACGACCGCGACGACGACCAGGGTGATCGCGACGACCGAGACCCAGGGCAGCACCGGCAGCAGCCGCGTGACCACGCGGGGCAGGAGCAGTCGCACGACCAGGCCGAGCGCCACGGGGACGAGGACGATCTGGAGGATGGACAGGGCCATGGCCGGCCCGTCGACCGGCATGTAGGTCCCCGCGAGCCACAGGGCGAGCAGCGGCGTCAGGAGCGGGGCGAGGAGGGTGGACACCGACGTCATCGCCACGGACAGGGCGGTGTCCCCCTTGGCGAGGTAGGTGACCACGTTGGACGCCGTGCCCCCGGGGACCGAGCCGACGAGGATGACGCCCGCGGCGAGCTCCGCCGGGAGCTGCAGGGCCCAGGCGATGAGGGCGCCGAGCAGCGGCATGATCGAGAACTGGGCGACGACGCCCAGAAGGATCGGCAACGGACGGGTCACGACGAGCTTGAAGTCCGGGACCGTGAGCGTCAGGCCCATCCCGAACATGATGATCCCGAGGAGTGGGGTGATCCACGCCCCGAGCCCGAGGCCCGTGAAGGTGTCGGGGGTGAGGAAGGCGACCCCCGCACCGGCGAGGATGAGCAGGGGGAAGAGGGTGACGGCGACGCGTGCGCTCGCATCCTCGGCGCTGGGGGTGGTGGTGTTGGCGTCCATGGGCGACGATGATCCGCCGTGACCGGCATTCGGGACGGTCCGTCTCGCAAAACGAGACGGCGTCCCCTTCCCTGCGCCGAACGCTCGACGGCTCGGTACCGCGCGTAGCGCTCGACTCAGTACCGCGCGTAGCGCTCGACGAAGTTGCGGAGCAGCCGGTGCGCGCTGTCGACCGTCGCTGCTGCCGCCATGGTCTCGATGGCGGCCTCCTCGCCGGGCTCGTAGTACCCGGCGTCGCGGTAGATCCGCACCCGCTCCATGAGGCCCGTCCGGTCGAGCTCGGGGTGGAACTGGGTGGCGTAGAGGTGGGTCTTGACCCGGAACATCTGCACCGGGCAGCTGGCCGAGCGGGCAAGGAGCACCGCGTGCTCGGGCAGCCGGCTCACAGCCTCCTTGTGACCGACGAACGCCTGGAACACCGGGGCGACACCGGCGAGCAGGGGGTCGACGAGCCCGGCATCGGTGAGCTCGACCGTCGGTGCGGAGATGGGCTCGGCGTAGGTGCCGTCGATCGAGGCACCCTGGTGGCTGCCGAGGGTGCCGACGCCGTAGCAGGCCCCCAGGAACGGGAAGTCGACGTCGACCACCATGTCCAGCACCCGGGCGAGCTCGGCCTCGACCCGTAGCTGGGTGTCGCCCTTGTGCTCGCGCGGGATCGAGCCGGTGAACGGGCTGCCCCCGACGAAGATGCCCGACCAGTCGGCCGGGTCGAGCGTCGGGATCGGCACCGACTCGACGCGGATCCGCACGAGCTCGCGCTCCTGCAGACCGGCGTGGCGCAGGAACGCCTCGTACTCGCCGTCGGCGGCGGCGTCCTCGGGCCGCGTGGCCAGCAGCAGGAACGGTTTCACGGGCACGAGGGTAACCGGGACGGACGACCGGTACCGGCGCCGGTCCGCGGCGCTACCCTGACGCCCGACCAGCCCCTACGACGGCGTGGGCGCACGGCGCGATCAGCAGCGGAGGGTGACATGGCAGCGACGAGGTTCGGCCGGTGGACGGTCCACGGGGACGGTGGGCACCTCCCGCCCGGCGAGGTGGTGGCGCCGGGGGAGCGGCTGAGCTGGCCGAGCACCATCGGCATCGGGGCGCAGCACGTGGTCGCGATGTTCGGCGCCACCTTCCTCGTCCCGCTGCTCACCGGCTTCCCGCCGGCGACGACGCTGTTCTTCTCGGCCGTCGGCACGCTGCTCTTCCTCGTCATCACCGGCGGGCGGCTGCCCAGCTACCTCGGCTCGAGCTTCGCGCTCATCGCCCCGATCACGGCGGCGACCGCCTCGTACGGGATGTCCTCGGCGCTGGGCGGCGTCATCGCAGTCGGTGTCCTCCTCGCGGTCGTCGGTGCCGTGGTGCACGTCGCCGGTGCGCGCTGGATCGACATCGTCATGCCCCCGGTCGTCACGGGCACCATCGTTGCGCTCATCGGGTTCAACCTCGCTCCCGCCGCCTGGGGCAACGTCCAGCAGGCGCCCGTGACCGCGCTGGTCACGGTGGCCGCGATCGTCCTCATCACCGTGGCGTTCCGCGGGATCCTCGGCCGACTTTCGATCCTCCTCGGTGTCGTGACCGGCTACGTGGTGGCCACGCTGCGCGGCGAGGTGAGCTACGACGCCGTCGCCGACGCCGCGTGGTTCGGCCTGCCGGAGTTCACCACGCCCACCTTCGAGCCGGCCCTGCTCGGGCTCTTCCTGCCGGTGGTCCTCGTGCTCGTCGCCGAGAACGTCGGGCACGTGAAGTCGGTCGCGGCGATGACCGGTCAGAACCTCGACGACGTCACCGGCCGCGCGCTGTTCGCCGACGGCGTCGCCACCGTCCTCGCCGGGTCCGGCGGCGGCTCGGGCACGACGACGTACGCGGAGAACATCGGCGTCATGGCTGCGACCCGGGTGTACTCCACTGCCGCCTACCTCGTCGCCGGTGTCACCGCCCTCGTGCTGAGCCTGTCGCCGAAGTTCGGCGAGCTCATCAACACCATCCCGGCCGGCGTGCTCGGCGGCGCCGCGACGGTGCTGTACGGGATGATCGGCATGCTCGGTGTGCGGATCTGGGTCCAGAACCGGGTCGACTTCTCGGACCCGGTCAACCTCAACACCGCGGCCATCGCGCTGGTGATGGGGATCGCGAACTACACGTGGTCGGTGGGGTCGACCTCCTTCGCGGGCATCGCCCTGGGCACCGTCGCCGCGATCGGGGTGTACCACCTCATGCGGTCCGTCGCCCGGTGGCGCGGGACCAGCCAGGAGGCGGCCACCCCCGCCTCGGCGCCCGCCGGGACCGAGCTGGACCCGGGGGCGCTCCAGCACGACCGCTGATGCGAGCCGGCACGACCGCTGATGCGAGCCGGCCGGGCCCGTCGGGCGGCGTGGCCGCGGCCCGCACCCGGTCGGCTCGGCCGTCAGCTCGCCGCGGTCGGCTCGCTCACCGGCGTGCAGCCCTCGGGCGCGACCAGCGGGGCGGCGGGGTCCAGCGCGGCGACCTGGTCGGGGCTGAGGACGCTCTGGTAGCCCTGTCCCAGCACGACGTCGACACTCTCGTCGGACCGGGTGGAGTCAAGGGCGACCGTCGCGCCGTCGAAGAGCCGGGCGAGGGAGTACGCCGCACTGACGCCCAGCTGGCCGGAGACGATCTGGACGACACCGTCGTAGGAGCCGGCCGGCCAGTTGGCCTCCTGGTTGACCACGACGCCGAGCGCGCCCAGGGCGGAGCCGGTGGCGCCGGCGAGACCGGCGCGGTCGGTGCCGTTGTAGACGTTGGCCGTGATCGAGGCCAGCTCGACCGGCACCGCCCCCTCGGGCGGGCACGGCGTGACCAGGCTCTGCTCCGCGGACTCCTCCGCGGAGAACTCCCGGGTGAACGGCGCCGGCAGGAGACCCGTCCAGACGGCGCCGGCCACGAGACCGGCGACAAGCAGGACCGTCACCAGGCCTCCGAAGACGACGGTCTGGCGCTGCTGGAGGCGACGACGCCGCGCGGCGCGGCGGACGGCTGCCTCGTCGGTGGTGGCGGTCACGGGAGACACCGTATCCGCACTCAGGCGTGTGTCGTCGGACGCCCCGCCTCGTCCAGCTCGAGCACCCGCGCGTGGATGACGAGGCGCTGCTGCAGGGCTGCGCGGAGCGCCCGGTGCAGACCGTCCTCGAGGTAGAGGGTGCCGCGCCAGGCGACGACGTGGGCGAAGAGGTCGCCGTAGAAGGTGGAGTCCGTCGCCAGGAGCGAGCGCAGGTCCAGCTCGCTCTTCGTGGTGACCAGCTGGTCGAGCCGGACCTGCCGCGGCGGCACGACGGACCAGTCGCGGGGGGAGGTCAGTCCGTGGTCGGGGTACGGGCGACCGTCCCCCACAGCCCTGAACATCATCCGGAGATCGTACGGCCCGTCCGGCGCGGTTCTCACCAGGGCGCCGCTCCGGGCCCCGGCACGTGGGGGGTGCCGGAGCCCGGGACCGCCGGCACGTGGGGGAGTGCCGGGACCCGGGACCTCGGCACTTGGGGGGATGCCGAGGTCCCGGGGTGTTACCGCGGGTACGACCTGACCGGCCTCAGGATCGGCCGTCACGAGGTGATACGGCCCGGGTCGGCCGTCGGATTGCGCCCGACGGACGGCGACCCACCCTCAATTTTGGGGATCGGGCCACCCCAAGCCGGGGCTGCGACAGACCTGCCGCCGTCGGTCAGCATGGGAGCGCAGGGGGGACGGTGGGGGATCACCCGTGGGGGTTCGACCATGAACACGACCGCGACCGCGACGGCTCCGACGCCCGCCGCCCGTCTGAGCGTGCGGGTCCTGGGCAACCTCTCCGTGCGCCGCGGGACGACGACACTCGACGCCGCGGGCCTGGGGGGCCCCAAGCCTCGCCAGATCCTCGAGATCCTCGTCCTCAACCTCGGATCGCCGGTGTCGAAGGACCAGCTGGTCGACACGATCTGGGCCGGGCGGCCGCCCGCCGAGGGCACCGCCACCCTCGAGAGCTACGTCAGCGTGCTGCGTCGCCACCTCCAGCCGGGAGCGGGCCGGTCGGGTCCGCTGCGCACGACCACCGGCGGGTACGTCCTGGACCGCGACGCCGTCGACCTCGACCTCGACGACTTCGACGCGGTCCTCCGGGCCGGCGAGGCGACCGCCGATCCCGACGCCGCCTACGGCCTCGTCGTGGAGGCGCTGCGGCTCGGCTCGGTGACGTTGCTCGCGGACGAGGTCCGCCCCTCGTGGGTGCAGGCCGCCCGCGACCTCCACGCCGCCCGGGTGCACAGCGCGCGGGTACGTGCCGCCGAGCTCGCGGTGGGCACCGGTCGCTTCGCCGCAGCCGTGGGGTGGGCGCGGGCAGCGGTCGAGGAGGACCCCCTCGACGAGCGGGCCTGGTGCCTGCTGATCCGTTCTCTTGAGCTGGACGGTCGTCCCGCCGAGGGGCTGCGCGCCTACGAGCGGTGCCGCCGGGTCCTCGAGCGCGAGGTCGGGTGCGCTCCCGGTCCCCAGCTCCAGGCGACCTTCGTCCGCCTCCTGCAGGCCACCGCCGACGGTGCCGACGACTTCTCCCAGGCCCTCGCCGCGCTGCTCGCGATCCAGGAGCAGCTGTCCCGGACCTCCGACGTCGCGCCGGACACCGCGCGGCCGGTCGCCCCAGCGGTCCGGGAGTCGCTCCGCGCCGCCGGCACCGTGGTCGACTCCTTCCTCAGGAGGGCGCTCGCCTCCACCTGATGCGCCCCATGGCGGACGGACCGCCCATGCCCCTACCGGGTGGGGCAAATAGTGGCTCCGGTGCGGGTAACCTGGGCAGGAACCGGTCAAAGCCCTATGCAGAGCGGGCTCGCTGATCCATACTCCTACCCATCACATAGCGTCCGTCGGGGGGGCGACTAGTGGGGATTCGCAGTCATGAGCACGGAAACACTGGGGACCGGGATCGCCCTCACGCGCATCCTCATCGTTGACGACCACACCACCTTCGCCGAGCTTCTCGCCGGCGCACTCGAGCGAGAACCTGACCTCGCTGGAGTCGGCTGCGCCGCCACGGCCCAGTCCGGCGTCGAGCAGTTCCTCGAGACGGCGCCCGACGTCGTGGTGCTGGACTACCACCTGCCCGACGGCGACGGGCTCGGCGTGGCCGAGCAGATCCTCGCCATGTCCACCACCGCGCGGGTGGTCATGCTCACCGGCGACCCCACTCCCGGCGTCCTCGAGCGGGCCGCCGCTCTGGGGGTCTGCGCGTTCCTGCCCAAGGACGGCTCCCTCGCGACGATGCTCGACACCCTTCGCCACGCCCGTCGCGGCAGCATGGTGGTGCACCCCTCGCTCCTCGCGCAGCTCGGCGCCCGCCGGGCACCGACCGGCGGGGTGCCCGTGCCCACGCTCACCCAGCGCGAGCTCGAGGTGCTCCGGCTCATGGCGACCGGCAAGGACGTCCGCGGCAACGCCAAGGCGCTGGGCATCTCCCTCAACACGTGCCGCGGGTACGTCAAGTCCATCCTCGCCAAGCTGGGGGCGCACTCCCAGCTCGAGGCAGTGGTGACCGCGACGCACATGGGTCTGCTGGCCGGCCGCTGACATGGCCCGGCCCGTCGAGCGCGAGCCGAGGTGGCGAAGGGACGAGAAGGAGGACAGGTCCGAGGTCCGGGCCGCGGTCCAGCACTTCACCGCACTCGGGCTCCTCACATTTCTCGTCGTCACCGTCCCGATCACCTTGTGGCTGCGCCACGAGGCCGAGGTCGAGGCGCTCGACGACGCCGTCGGGATCACCGAGCGGCTCGCCCAGTTCGCCGTGGCGCCCCTCGTCACCGAGTCGCTCCTGGCCGGTGACGCGGACGCGCTCGCCCAGCTCGACCAGCGCCTCGCCCCCTGGCTGGACGACACCCTGCTGCGGGCCAAGCTGTGGGACGAGGAGGGCACGATCGTCTACTCCGACGTCGACGAGCTCATCGGTCAGAACTTCGGTCCGGACCAGTCGGCCCGCGCGATCCTCGACCCCTCCGGCTCCGACGCGACCATCGAGGTGCACGACGACGCCGAGAACGCCTTCGAGACCGAGCACGGCGAGCTCGTGGAGGTCTACGTCGAGGCGTTCACCGACGACGGGCAGCGCCTCATGTTCGAGGGGTACTACGACGGCGCCCTCGTCCGGGACGAGCAGAACCGGGTCGTCCTCGCCACCGCCCCGGCGGTCGTCGCGGCGCTCGCGGTGCTCCAGCTGGCGCTCCTCGTCCCCGCGGTCCAGCTCGCCCGGCGGCTCGAGGGGCACCAGGCGGTGCGGCGACGCCTCCTCCAGCGGGCGGTCGAGGCGTCCGACCTCGAGCGCCGCCGCATCGCCCGTGACCTCCACGACGAGGTCATCCAGGACCTCGCGGGCCTGTCCTACGCGATCGAGGGGGAGGAGCTGCGGAGCGAGCAGGAGCGCAGGCCGCTCCTCACGCGGGCACGCATCATCCTGCAGGACAACGTCCGGGCCCTGCGGGCGATGACCGCCGAGCTCTACCCGCCCGACCTCGACGAGCTCGGCCTGCCCGGCGCACTCAGCCAGCTCGTCCAGCCGCTCCTCGAGCGGGGCATGGTCGTGACCGTCGACCTGCCCGAGGAGTCCGACCTCGACCGGGAGCGCTGCGCGATGCTCTACCGCGTGGCTCGCGAGGCGCTGCGGAACGTCCTCAAGCACTCCGGCGCGGGGAGCGTGACGCTGAGCCTCAGCACGGACCCTGGCCGGGTGGTCCTGCGCGTGGGCGACGACGGAGCCGGCTTCGACCCGCGCGGCGGCGCGGCTGACGGCCACCTCGGGCTGCGGCTCATCCGGGACACGCTGGAAGAGGCGGGCGGGACCCTCGAGGTCCGCTCGGCGCCCGGCGAGGGCACCGAGGTGACCGCGGTGCTCGTCGGTGGTGCCGCGCTAGGTCCGGCTTAGCCGAGCTCGGAGAAGTCGACCGCGCCGTTCTCCGCCAGCCACGAGAGCGGCTCGACCGTGGTGAGGTTCTCGTCGACGTGCACCTCGAAGTGCAGGTGCGGGCCGGTGGAACGGCCGTTGTTGCCGACGCCCGCGATGATCTCGCCGGCCTGGACGGCCTGCCCTTCGCTGACGTAGAGGTCGTCGGCGAACATGTGGTTGTACCAGGTCTCCACCCACTGCCCGTCGACCTCGTGCTCGATGGTGATGAGCATCGAGGACCGGCCGTCCTTGCCGGGGCCGACGTACGTGACGACCCCGTCGGCGACCGAGCGGATGGGCGTGTCCAGCGGAGCCGCCATGTCTGTCCCCGTGTGCATGCCGGCGATGGGGAACGAGCGCATGCCGTAGCCGGAGGTGATGCGGTACGCCCCGGCGTCGAGGGGCATGACGACGGCCGGCTCCGGCGCGGGGGCGGGCTCCGGTGCGGGGGCCGGCTCCGGCTCGGGCTCGGGCTCGGGCTCGACGACCGCGGCGGCCGCGCCGCTCGCCCCGGTGAGGGCCTCCTCGGGCAGCTCGGCTCGCTCGCTGGCGCGTGACGCGGCGGCGACCTCGGCCCGGGCGGAGGCCGCGGGGCTGGCGACGAGCTTCGTCGGGGCCGCGCCGGTGATGGAGGCGGCGGCCTCGCGCGCGTCGAGGAAGTCCAGGATGCTCGCCTGGGCCGAGACCGAGGCGGGGGCGGCGCTCGCCGAGTCCTCCGTCGCGGGGAGACCGCCGACGGGGATGGCGATCGTCAGGACGCCCAGTGCGCCCAGGACGGCGACCCTCGGGGCCATGGTGCGGTTGCGTCGGGAAGGCGCAGCCTCGGCGGCCGGACGCAGATCGCGCCGGCTGGCGGGAGCGACGACGGGTCGGACGATCGTGAGCGTCTGATTGGCGTCCCGGTCGGCCATGAAGGCGCTTCCCCGGGCGGGGGTTGCCCCGGAGGTGCCGTGCTGGGCCGCATCGTCGACGGTGCCGGCCTCGGCCTGCGTGCGAGTCGCCTCGCGGGCCCTCTCGGCCTCACGGATCTGTCGACGGGTCAGGTGCGTGCCGTTCGGCGCAGCACTGCCTTGCATATGTAGCCTCCTCGGACGGCCCCGAGAGAGGCCCAACGTCGATCGCGGCGCACGGGCCCCCTCGCGGCGCCCGACTGAAGATAACGAAACCATAACGGGCTCGAGTTGCGAAAATCTAGCCCCAATGACTGTGGGAGCGGTCACCCGCTCGCCAGGGCCTGTGGACGGCAGTGGCGCCGGGGTCCTGTGGGACCCCGGGGCCGGCACCGCGCTGGGGCCGATCGCCTCGACGCTCGCCTCGGGCCGAAGGTCAAGACGCCGCAGCGGCTGCGCGTTGAGGGCGACCACGGTTCGAGAGCGACATGAGGAGCGGCACCGACCACCATCGGCATGCCGAAGCCCACCGGGGGCGAGGACCCCGGCCGCGAGCGGCACCGCGACGAGGTTGTAGCCGGCGGCCCACCACAGGTTCTGCTTCATCTTGCGGTGGCTCTCCCGGGAGAGGTGGATGACCGAGAGGACCGAGCGGGGGTCGTCGCTGGCGAGGATGACACCGGCGGACGCGATCGCCACGTCCGTGCCCGCCCCGATGGCGATGCCGACGTCGGCCTGGGCGAGGGCGGGGGCGTCGTTGACGCCGTCGCCCACCATGGCCACCGTGCGGCCGCCCCGCTGGAGCTCGGCGACCTTCTCGCTCTTGTTCTCGGGCCGGACCCCGGCGAGGACCTGGTCGACTCCTAGCTCGGCACCCACGGCACGGGCCACGGCCTCGGCGTCGGCCAGCGGCTCGGTGCCCCGCTCCGCCAGCAGGGCCGGTCCGCCGACCTCGATCGTGCGGCCGTCGACGGTGGCCCGGACGCCCAGGCCGGGGACGGCACGCAAGTCCCGGGCGGTCGGCACGGTCAGCGACCGGCTCGAGGCCTCGATCACGACGGCCCGGGCGAGGGGGTGCTCGCTCGCGGTCTCGGCGGCGGCGGCCAGGGCGAGGACGTCGGCCTCGTTCCGTCCGGGTGCCGCGGCGAGGTGGGGCACGGCGGGGCGGCCCTCGGTGAGGGCGGCTCACGGGTCGGGACTCGCCGGTGATCATCGACTCGTCGACGTCGGCGCTGCCCTCGACCACCTCGCCGTCGGCCGGGACGCGCCCGCCGGGGCGGACGATCACGACGTCACCGACCGCGAGCTCGGCGGGGGAGATGGTCACGATGCGGTCGCCGTCGAACCGTTCCGCCTCGTCCGGCAGCAGGGCGGCGAGGCTGTCGAGCGCCGAGGCGGCTGCCGTCCCAGTCGGACGTCGCCGTGGCGACCCTCGACGGCGGTCGGACCGTCGTGACGCTGACGGCCGACGAGGGCGTGCAGCGCTGGGCGATCTCCCCGCAGGCGCTCCTCGAGCACGCCTGCGACGTGGCGGGCCGCAACTTGACGCCGGACAAGTGCGATGACGTCGCAGGCGGGCTCACGCCGGTCGGAGGCCGGGTGCAGCTAGTCGTTCGACCGGTGGAAGTGGTCCGCGAGCACCTGGCGTGCCACCTGCTCGCCGATCTCGGCCCCGTCCTCCACGGCCGAGCGGTAGTGGATGCCGCCCCAGATGCGGGCGTCGCCCACCTCGTACTCCAGGTCCTTGACCTGGGCGAAGTGACGGTCACCGAGGCCCGTGAGGCTGGGGACGGTGAAGTCGATGTTCCGTGTTCCCAGGAAGCCGGCGATCACATCGCCCCCCGCGGGGGTGATGTGGGAGTGCGCGCTCGGGTACTCGGGATGGTTCGGCGCCCCCGGCAGCACGGATGACCACGCCGGGTCGGCGACGGTCCTGCGGTTGGCGTCGGTGTCGCCGGCCCGGATTGCGGTGACGGCCGCCAGAACGCGTAGTGGTACTTGGCGTCGAAGCAGGCGATGAGGGCGTCGGCGTAGGTCACCGAGACCATTCCCATGAACCGTGTGTGATGTCGAGCTCGTGGTCGAGCACGAACGTCCGGAACGAGCCACGGGCCTGCTGCACCGGTGCCTCGGCCCAGAGCCTGGCCGCCAGGGTCTGGTCGGCTGTCCGGGTCGTGCTCGTGCTCGAGCCGACGTCCTTGACCTCGTTGTACTCGCGTGCCCACTGGCGGCTGCGCAGCTCCGGTGGTCCGTCCGGGCGGAACTGGTCGG
Source organism: Georgenia muralis (assembly GCF_003814705.1). Lineage (NCBI taxonomy): Bacteria > Bacillati > Actinomycetota > Actinomycetes > Allobogoriellales > Allobogoriellaceae > Georgenia > Georgenia muralis. The sequence continues at coordinate 1,789,922 of NZ_RKRA01000001.1, forward strand.
CGGAGTCGAGGCGGAACGGCACCATGAGGCCGGGGTAGGGACCGATCGCAGGTGAGGGCGCGGTCGGGATCCAGACGCCCGGGACCGGTGGGGTCGGCGGCGTGTAGGTGACCGGCTCCCGGAACCCGTCGTCGTCCCGCAGAGCGATCAGCTGAGCAGCGACGTCCTCGCCGACGGCGATGCCGTCGGACTTCGCCTGGCCGTCGGGGATCAGCTCCAACGACCCGGTGTACGCCGGATCGACGATCGTGGCGGCCTGCGCCGGGAGGTAGTGCACGAGGATGCCACGGGCCGCTGCGGCCACCGCCGCTTCGGCGGAGGCTCTCCTGGGCGCGTCGACCCCGACGGCAAACGGCTCGTAGCCGCCCTCCACCGCCATCACCGAGTCGTAGACCGCGATGGCCACGTAGGGAAGAAGATCGTGTGGCCCTCGGCCGGCGTCAACGCCGCGGCGGTGAACGCCTGGGTGCCGATCGCATCCCGGTGCGTCACGACCGTGGTGGACGGGGCTCGTCACCGGCGACCGCGACGTCGTCGACCCCGACCACGGAGACGGCGGTCATCGCGAGGATGAGGAACCAGACATTCCTCACCCGTCTCCGCACGGCTGGGCCGGGCGGGCTCCTCCGGACGGTCGGCGTGGTCATCTCCTGGCACCCCTGTGCAGTTGCCTGCTGTCACGGTTCGACATCTCGTCCCCTTCTCCGCTCGTCGGTGGACGTGGGGAACTCGACCAGCTCCGGTGGTCGCCTCGCTCGCTGGTGGGCCGACACCGGGTGGTGACGACGGACCCGGTGCTGCGCGACATGACGCCCTCGGGTGCGCCTCCGACACTGGCGCACGATCCCGACAGTCCACTGACGATCGGTCGACAGCCCGTCGACGGAGAGGGAGTCAGGACCGACGGTGCCCGCATCGTCGATACGGCCGCGATGGACGTCCACGTCCTGGGGGCGGTTCCTCCGGATCGACACCCGCTGGAGCCGCCCGCGGCCGGCTCGGTACGCGAGGTCGGCGGGAGGGCAGGCTTCCTACGTGAGAGCAGGTCACCGGCCGTTCCCGTGGCGGAGGATGGGGGATTCGAACCCCCGAGGGCTTGCACCCAACACGCTTTCCAAGCGTGCGCCATAGGCCACTAGGCGAATCCTCCTGGGAAAGACGCCTCGCGGCTGACTTCCGATGGACGAGGATACCTGAACTCGCGCCACTGGCCGAACCGTCCGGGCGCCGAGGACGCAGTGCGACTGGTCACGCCGGGCCGGCCCGACGGGCCGGGTCGCGAGGGCCCCTGGGCACCGCCCGGCGTCCGCTAGACTCTTCGGCGACCCCTCGTGCGGCGTCATCTTGCCGAACTCCCCCAGGGCCGGAAGGCAGCAAGGGTAGGTGAGCTCTGGCGGGTGCACGGGGGGTCCCTTGCGTCCTCCACCGGTGCGGCAGGCAGGTGTGCCGGGTGTGGGTCGGCCCGGCTAGTGTCGACCCGTGACGACCGCGCTGTACCGCCGCTACCGGCCCGAGACCTTCCAGGAGGTCATCGGCCAGGAGCACGTGACCGAACCGCTGATGGCGGCGCTGCGGGCGGACCGCGTCACCCACGCCTACCTCTTCTCCGGCCCCCGTGGCTGCGGCAAGACGACGTCGGCGCGCATCCTCGCCCGCTGCCTCAACTGCGCGCAGGGCCCCACCGACACACCGTGCGGGACGTGCGACTCGTGCGTCGAGCTCGCGCGCTCGGGCTCCGGCTCGCTCGACGTCGTCGAGATTGACGCCGCGAGCCACAACGGCGTCGACGACGCGCGCGAGCTGCGCGAGCGGGCGAGCTTCGCGCCGGCCCGGGACCGGTACAAGATCTTCATCCTCGACGAGGCCCACATGGTCACGCCGCAGGGCTTCAACGCCCTGCTCAAGCTCGTCGAGGAGCCCCCGGAGCACGTGAAGTTCATCTTCGCGACCACCGAGCCGGACAAGGTCATCGGCACGATCCGCTCGCGCACCCACCACTACCCCTTCCGGCTGGTGCCGCCGGACGTCCTCCTCGCCTACCTCGAGGAGCTTGTCACCGCCGAGCGGGTGCAGGTCGGCGGCGGGGTGCTGCCGATGGTCGTGCGGGCCGGCGGCGGCTCGGTGCGCGACACCCTCTCCGTGCTCGACCAGCTCATCGGTGGCGCGCAGGACGGCCGCCTGGAGTACGAGCGTGCCGTGGCCCTCCTCGGCTACACCGACGCTGCACTGCTCGACGACGTCGTGGACGCCATCGCCGCCCGGGACGGCGCGAGCCTGTTCCGGGTGGTCGACCGGGTGATCGGCACAGGCCACGACCCGCGGCGCTTCGTCGAGGACCTCCTGCAGCGTCTGCGCGACCTCGTCGTCATCGCTATGGCGGGGGAGCACGCGGCCGCAGCCCTGCGTGGTGTCCCGGCGGACCAGCTCGAGCGGATGCGCGCCCAGGCCCAGCACCTCGGTGCCGGACAGGTCACGCGGGCCGCCGACCTCACGAACGACGCCCTCACGGAGATGAGTGGGGCGACGTCACCGCGCCTGCAGCTCGAGCTGCTGTGCGCACGCATCCTCCTGCCCGGCGCCGACGCGGGCGACGCCGGGTTCGCCGCCCGGCTCGACCGGCTCGAGCGCGGGGCGCCGGCAGCTACCCCCCTCCCCGCCCCCCTGACCTCAACCGGGCCCGTCGCGACGGTGCCGGTGCCGGCCCCGGCGCAGCCCGGCCCCACCGCCGAGCCCGGCCCGGCGGCACGGCCGTCGACCGCCGGTGCGGCACCGCAGGAACCGGCGCCGTCCGGGACCCGACCCGCGGACGCCGAGCGCGACGTCCGCGCGGACGCCCCGGCCGCACCCGCAGCCCCAACACCCGCCCCAACCGCGCCCGCCCCCACCGCACCGGGCGCTCCCCGGACGCGCACCGAGGCCGAGAACCGCTCCGCGGGGCCTGCCGGCGCTGGGGGCCGGCCCCCCGCCGAGGGTCGTACCGAGGCCCGCGCGCGCGCCGAGGTCCCTGGCGCCGAGGTCCCTGGCGCCGAGGTCCCTGGCGCCGAGGTCCCTGGCGCCGAGGTCCGTGGCGCCGGCGCTGCGGCCGCCGCTGCAGGGACCGGCTCGGCGGACCCGTCGCGGCAGGCCGGTGCGAGCCGTCCCGACGAGGGCCGGTCCGCCCGGGCCGTGGCGCCGCCTGCACCGGTCGCCCCGACGGCACAGGAGAATGAGGCGCCGGACACCGAGATGGTCCGGCACCGCTGGAGCGAGGTCGTCGCCACACTCGCCCGGCTCAAGCGCACCACGTGGGCGCTCGTCTCGCAGAACGCCCAGGTGGGCGACATCTCCGGCGGCGCGCTCCGACTGGTCTTCGACACCGCGGGCCTGGCCACCGCCTTCCGAGGTGGCCCCCACGCCGAGCACGTCCAGCAGGCCCTCGCCGAGACGCTCGGGCTGACGCTCCGGGTCGAGCCGGTCGTCCGGGACGCCCCCCGTGGGCCGCGGGGGTCCACGCCGGCACCGCCCACGCCGTCGCGCCCGGACGCGGTGGACGCGGCCCGCTCGAGCTGGGCGGGTCCGGCGCAGCCCGCGGCGGCTCCCGGCGGCCCGCGGGCCGCGGCGCCGGCCGACGGGACGGTGGCCCACGGCCACGGCCACGGGCCCGCCGGTGGGCAGGCGCCTGACGGTGGCCCCGCGACGAGTGGGCGCGCCCTGGGCACCGGAACCGGTGGTGAGCCCCGGTCGTCCGCGGCGCCCGGGACCGCGGCGCCCGGGACCGCTCCGCCCGGAGCCACGGCTCCCGCAGTCGGGGGTCGCCCCGCCTCCGGTGGACCGGCCGGCGCGTCGACAGCCGCCCCGGCGCCGTCAGCGGCCGACGAGGACTTCCCGCCCGAGCCGCCGGAGGACGACTACGACGCGCCCCCGCCCGAGGACCCCCGGCGTGGTCCGACGGGGGCTCGGCCCGCCACGGCGACGGCCACCCGCGTCCCCACTGCGCGCACGGCCGTGGTCTCTCCAGCCGACGACGTCGCGTCCCTCGATGACCCCGACGCCGAGGGTTCCGGTCTCGTCGGGGCCCCCCTGCTCGCCAAGCTGCTGGGCGGGCGCATCATCGACGAGATCACCCTGAACCCCGAGACGGGTGCGCCGTAGCGTGGCCGGGATGTACGAGGGCGCGGTCCAGGACCTCATCGACGAGCTCGGCCGCCTGCCCGGTGTGGGGCCCAAGAGCGCCCAGCGCATCGCGTTCCACATCCTGTCCTCGGACAAGGACGACGTCGCGCGGCTGGTCGCCGCCCTCACCCAGGTCAAGGACAAGGTCCGGTTCTGCGACATCTGCGGCAACGTCGCGGAGCAGGCGACGTGCCGGATCTGCCAGGACCCGCGGCGCAACCCCACCGTCCTGTGCGTGGTGGAGGAGGCCAAGGACGTCGTCGCGATCGAGCGCACCCGGGAGTTCCGCGGCCGCTACCACGTGCTCGGCGGGGCCATCAACCCCATCGACGGCGTCGGCCCGGACGACCTGCGCATCCGTGAGCTCATGACCCGGCTCGCCAGCGACGAGATCGAGGAGGTCATCCTCGCCACCGACCCGAACATCGAGGGCGAGGCCACCGCCACCTACCTCTCGCGGATGCTGCGGGGCATGGGGATCGCCGTCTCCCGGCTCGCCTCGGGCCTGCCCGTGGGCGGTGACCTGGAGTACGCCGACGAGGTCACGCTCGGCCGGGCCTTCGAGGGGCGTCGCCGGGTCGAGAGCTGACGTGCCCGAGATCGACCTGCTCGCGCTGGCGCTCCTGGTCCTCGCGGGCCTGACCGCCGGCTGGGTGGACGCGGTCGTCGGTGGTGGCGGGCTCATCCAGCTCCCCGCGCTCCTCCTCGTCCCGGGGATCACGCCGGTCCAGGCGCTGGCGACCAACAAGGTCGGCTCGATCATGGGGACGTCGGTCAGTGCGGCGACGTTCTACCGCCGGGTCGGCCCGGACCTGCGCACGGCCGCCCCGATGGCGCTGGCCGCGCTCGTCGCGGCCGTCGGGGGCGCCGCGGCGGCCAGCCGGATCCCCGCCGAGGCCTTCACGCCGATCATCCTGCTCGCGTGCGTGGCCGTCGCGGCCTGGACCTTGGCCCGGCCGAAGGTCGGGCGCACCACGGACCTGCGGTGGGAGGGCAACCGGCACGTCGGGGCCGCGCTCGGCCTCGGGGTCGCGATCGGCGCCTACGACGGCGTCCTGGGCCCGGGCACCGGGAGCTTCCTCGTCATCGCCCTCGTCGGCGTGCTGGGCTACGCGTTCCTGCCGGCGTCCGCAATCGCGAAGATCGTCAACTTCGCCACCAACGCCGGCGCCCTCATCTTCTTCGTCCCGCACGGGGCGGTGATCTGGGGCTTGGGCCTGGCGGTCGGGACCGCCAACCTCCTCGGCGCGTACCTCGGGGCGCGGATGGCGGTGTCCGGCGGCAGCGCCTTCGTCCGGGTCGTGTTCATCGTCGTCGTGTCGCTCCTGGTCGTGCGTCTGGGGTGGCAGACGGTGCAGGATCTGGGGTGAGTCACGGCACTGCTCACCATGCGGATCGGGCGATGACCGGAGCGTGAGACGGCTCTAGACTTGCCCGGAACGCACCGGAGCGCCCCCGACGGGGCGCCCGCCCCGACCCGTCCGGAGACCCAGTGGCCCTCGTCGTGCAGAAGTTCGGCGGCTCGTCCGTCGCCGACGCTGAGAGCATCAAGCGCGTCGCCCGCCGTGTCGTCGAGACCAGGACGGCGGGCAACGACGTCGTCGTCGTCGTCTCGGCCATGGGCGACACCACCGACGACCTCCTCGACCTCGCCGCCCGCGTCACCGACGAGCCGCCCGCGCGCGAGCTGGACATCCTCCTCACCGCCGGGGAGCGCATCTCCATGGCGCTGCTCGCGATGGCCATCAACGAGCTCGGCGTCAAGGCGCGCTCCTACACGGGCCAGCAGGCGGGACTGCGCACCGACACCCGCTACGGGCGCGCCTCGATCGTCGGCGTCGTCCCGGAGCGGATCAACCGGGCGGTCGGCGACGGCCAGGTCGCCATCGTCGCCGGGTTCCAGGGCGTCAACGAGCTCAACGACGTCACCACCCTCGGCCGCGGCGGCTCGGACACCACCGCCGTGGCGCTCGCCGCGGCGCTGCACGCCGACGTGTGCGAGATCTACACCGACGTCGACGGGCTGTTCACCGCCGACCCGCGCATCGTCCCCAGCGCCCGCCAGATCAGCCGGATCACCTACGAGGAGACCCTCGAGCTGGCCGCCCAGGGTGCGAAGATCCTGCACCTGCGCGCCGTGGAGTACGCCCGCCGCTACGGCGTGCCGCTGCACGTGCGCTCCTCGTTCTCGACCAAGGAAGGCACCTGGGTCACCGACACCACCGTCGGCGACCAGGAGGAGGAAGCCATGGAAGCCCCGATCATCTCCGGCGTCGCCCACGACCGCAGCCAGGGCAAGATCACGGTCGTCGGCGTGCCCGACGTCCCCGGCATCGCCGCCCGGCTGTTCGAGATCGTCGCCGCCGCGGACGCCAACATCGACATGATCGTCCAGAACGTCTCCTCCCAGGCGACCGGGCTGACCGACATCTCCTTCACGCTGCCCGAGTCCGACGGCCCCGCCACCCTCCGGGCGATCGAGGCGGCGGCGGACGACCTGCAGTACGCCGAGGTCCGCTACGACGACCAGATCGGCAAGCTCTCGCTCATCGGGGCGGGCATGCGCTCCCACCCGGGCGTCTCGGCCCAGCTCTTCGGTGCGCTGTCGGCCGCCGGCATCAACATCGAGATGATCTCGACCTCGGAGATCCGCATCTCCGTCGTCACCCGCGCCGAGGACCTCGACGTCGCGGTCCGGGCGGTCCACACCGCCTTCGACCTCGACACCGAGGAGTCCGAGGCGGTCGTCTACGGAGGGACCGGCCGATGAGCGTCCAGCAGACCGACGCCGCCCCCACCGCGAGCGGCGCCCGAGCGGGCGTGAGCGTCGCCGTCGTCGGCGCCACCGGGCAGGTCGGTGCCGTCATGCGCACCCTCCTGGCCGAGCGCGGCTTCCCCGCCGCGACCGTGCGGTTCTTCTCCTCCGCCCGCTCGGCGGGGAAGGTCCTGCCGTGGCAGGACGGCGAGGTCGTCGTCGAGGACGTCGCGACGGCGGACCTCACCGGCATCGACATCGCGATCTTCTCCGCCGGGGCCACCGCCTCGCGCGAGCACGCCCCCCGGTTCGCCGCCGCCGGCGCCGTCGTCGTGGACAACTCCTCCGCCTGGCGCAAGGACCCCGACGTCCCGCTGGTCGTCTCCGAGGTCAACCCGCACGCGCTGGCGCAGCGCCCGAGGGGCATCATCGCCAACCCCAACTGCACGACGATGGCCGCGATGCCGATCCTCAAGGTGCTCGACGCCGAGGCCGGCCTGCGCCGCCTCGTCGTCTCCACCTACCAGGCGGTCTCCGGGTCCGGCCTCGCCGGGGTCCGCGAGCTCGAGGGCCAGGTCCGCGCCGCCGTCGAGCAGGACATCTCCGCCCTGGCGCTGGACGGCTCCGCCGTGACCATGCCGGCGCCGGAGAAGTACGTCGCACCGATAGCGTTCGACGTCGTCGCCCTCGCCGGGTCCCTCGTGGACGACGGCTCCGGGGAGACGGACGAGGAGCAGAAGCTGCGCAACGAGTCCCGCAAGATCCTCGAGCTCCCCGACCTCGCGGTCGCGGGGACCTGCGTGCGGGTGCCGGTCTTCACCGGCCACGCGCTGTCGATCAACGCCGAGTTCGCGCGGCCGATCACCGCGGCGCGCGCCACGGAGCTGCTCGCCACGGCCCCCGGGGTCGAGCTCTCCGACGTCCCGACACCGCTGCAGGCGGCGGGCGCAGACCCCAGCTTCGTCGGACGGATCCGCGAGGACCGGTCCGTGCCGGACGGTCGCGGCCTGGCGATGTTCGTGGCCAACGACAACCTGCGCAAGGGCGCCGCGCTCAACACGGTGCAGATCGCCGAGCTGCTGGCCCAGGAGATCCTGACCCGCTGACTCGCTGACCCGCTGACCCGCTGACCCGCTGACCCGCTGACCGAGACGGACGTCCCTGTCCGACCCGTCGCGGCGGGACTAGCGTCATAGGGGCCAGCTCGCTCCGGGGAGATGATCGGCCATGGGTCGTGCCACTGAAGTCCTCGAGGGCCTCGCCACCACGACGGCGTGGCAGGAGAACCTCTACAGGTTCCTCCACGCCCGTCCTGAGCTCAGCTCGCAGGAGGTCGAGACCGGGGCGGAGATCGCCCGCCGGCTCGAGTCCTTCGGCTACGTGGTCCAGCGGGTCGGCGGCGGGGTGGTCGGTGTGCTGACGACCGGCGAGGGGCCCACGGTGCTCGCGCGGGCCGACATCGACGCCCTGCCGGTCACGGAGCAGACCGGCCTGCCCTACGCGTCGACGGCGACGACCGTGGACCCCTCCGGGGCCACCGTCGGCCTCATGCACGCCTGCGGTCACGACGTCCACATCACCTGCCTGCTCGGGGCGGCCGAGCTCCTCGCCGCGCGCCCGGGCGCCTGGCACGGCACGTTCGTCGCCCTCTTCCAACCGGCCGAGGAGACGGCGGCCGGGGCGCGCGCCATGGTCGACGACGGCCTCACCAGCAAGGTCCCGCGACCCGACGTCGCCTTCGGTCAGCACGTCCTCAACCACGCGGCCGGGGTCCTCGGCACACGCGCCGGACCGGTCCTCTCAGCAGGTGACAGCATCCGGGTCACGGTGTTCGGGAAGGGCTCGCACGGGTCGATGCCGCACCTCGGCGTCGACCCGGTGGTGCTCGCCGCCTCGATCGTGCTGCGGCTGCAGACGATCGTCTCGCGCGAGGTCAGGCCCGGGGAGTTCGCCGTGGTGACGGTCGGCAGCAGCGTCGCAGGGTCGAAGAGCAACATCATCCCGGACCGCGCCGTCCTGCTCGTCAACCTGCGCACCTACGACATGGGCGTGCGGCAGCAGGTGGTGGACGCCGTCGAGCGGATCGTCCGGGCGGAGTGCGAGGCCGCGGGCTCGCCCGAGCCGCCGACCTTCGAGTACTACGACCAGTTCCCGCTGACCGACAACGACCCCGAGGTGACCGCCGCCGTCACCGCGGCGTTCCGGGCCCACTTCGGCGACGACCGCGTCGTCGACCTCGGCCGGATCACCGCGAGCGAGGACTTCAGCCGGGTCCCGGACGCGTTCGGGACGCCCTACACGTACTGGGGGGTCGGGGGCTTCCCACCGGAACGCCCCGGGCCGCCCAACCACTCGCCGATGTTCGCGCCTGTCATCCAGCCCACGCTGAGCGCCGGCACCGAAGCCATCGTCGTCGCGACCCTGGCGTACCTCGGAAAGGACGAGCCATGACCACCGCTCCAGCCGTCCCCAGGGCGGCACAGGGCTTCAAGGGGAACGACCGCCTGCTGACCGGCATCGTTCTCGGCGTCCTCACCTTCTGGATGTTCGCGGGCACCGTCGGCACCGTCGCCCGCTCCATCCTCACCGACATCAACGGCGCCCCGATCGACCAGGTCGCCAACCCCGTCGTCACCCTGGACCAGATGAACCTGGCCGTGTCGATCACGGCGCTGTTCTCGGGTTTGTTCATCGTGTTCATGGGCGGTCTCGCGGACCGGGTCGGACGTGTGCGCATCGCCGTCGTCGGCAACGTCCTCGGCATCGTCGGCTCGGTCCTCATCATCTTCGCCGACGGTGGGCTCGCGCTTCCCCTGCTGCTGACCGGTCGTGCGGTCCAGGGCCTGTCGGCCGCCTGCATCATGCCCGCGACGATGGCGCTGGTGAAGGCCTACTGGGACGGGCCCGGCCGCCAGCGGGCCGTGTCGATGTGGTCGATCGGCTCGTGGGGCGGCTCCGGCCTCGCCGCGATCTTCGGCGGCTTCGTCGCCTCCAACTTCAGCTGGCGCATCATCTTCTACGCCTCCGTCGTCATCTCGGTCCTGGCCATCGTCCTCATCTGGGGGACACCGGAGAGCAAGGCCACGGAGCAGGAGCACAAGAGGTTCGACGTCCCCGGGCTCGCCATCTTCATGGTGTCCGTGCTGGCCCTGATGATCCTGCTCATCTTCGGCCGACAGCTCGGCTGGACCGAGCCCACCACCCTCGCGCTCGCGGCGGTCGCCGTGGTGGGAGTGACCGCCTTCGTCGTCTTCGAGCGCAGGCAGGACAACCCGTTCATCGACTTCGCCCTGTTCAGGAACGTCACCTTCACGGGCGCCACGATCTCCAACTTCGTCCTCAACGCCACGATAGGCATGCTCATCGTGAGCCAGCAGATGCTGCAGATCGCCCGCCCCGAGCTGTTCGACCCGTGGAAGGCCGGCCTGCTCACCCTCGGCTACGCCGTCGCGATCATCGCCTTCATCCGGGTCGGTGAGCGTCTCCTGCGGGCCTTCGGGCCCCGCAAGCCGATGATCTGGGGGGCGACGATCGTCGCCATAGCGAGCGCGCTCCTCATCCCCACCAACATCCTCGTCGGGCCGTACACCGTCCTCGCGGTCATCGCGTACACCCTCTTCGGGCTCGGGCTGGCGTTCTACGCCACCCCGTCGACCGATGCGGCCCTGTCCAACCTCCCACCGGCCCAGGCCGGTGCGGGCGCCGGCATCTACAAGATGGCCTCGTCGCTGGGCGGTGCGATCGGGGCGGCCCTGTCGCTCACGATCTTCACCTCCTTCCTCGGCGACGGCGTCACGATCGTCGGCGAGCTCCTCCACACCCAGGGCATCCAGGAGAACGCGGCCGTCCGTCAGGCCGGCATGGTCACCTTCATGTTCAACGTCGTCCTGGCGCTGATCGCGATCATCTCCATCACCGTCACCGTCCCGAAGGGCAAGAAGTACCACGACTGAGCGCGCGGTCAGTCGCCGTCCCGGTGGTGCCTGGCCGCCGGGGCGTTGAGCCGGTACCGGAGCCCCACCATGCGGATGCCGAAGCAGAGCACGGCGCCCGCCACCGCGCCGGCTGCGCCGACCCCCGTGCCGACCGTCGCCACCGCGACCGAGGCGCCCAGCAGGGCGGGGATCGCGTAGAGCCCGCTGGTCAGGACCGAGGGGATCTCGCCGATGAGCACGTCGCGGATGGTGCCGCCGCCGACGGCGGTCACCGCGCCGAGCGCGATGGCCGGCGCTGGGGAGAGGCCGAACTCGACGGCCTTGAGGGCGCCGACGACGCAGAAGAGGCTCAGCCCGACCGCGTCGAGGACGAGCATCGACCGGTAGAGCAGGCGGGGCGGCCGGCTGATGAAGAAGGCGACGAGGGCGCCGACCGCGGCGACGGCGAGGTAGTACCACCGGGTGAAGGCGGCGGGCGGGACGTCGCCGATGACGACGTCGCGGATCATGCCGCCGCCGACCGCGGTGATGATCCCCAGCGCGAGGATGCCGACGATGTCGAGCCGGACCTTCCGGGACGCGGTGAACGCGCCGTTGACCGCGAACGCGAACGTCCCGAGCACGTCGAGCGCGAGGACCATGTCGGTGGGGCTCATGGGTTGAGGTGGGCCGCGACGAACCGGAGCTGGCGGCGCAGCTGCTCGACCTCCTCGTCGTCCACGACCGAGCCGTGGCCCGAGCCGTAGGTGTACAGCTCGACCGGGCCGGCGTAGTCCTCGCGCGAGCGCACCGCTCGGACGTAGTTGTCGATCTGGCCGATCGGGCAGCGGGGGTCGTTCTCGCCGGCGGTGATGAGGATGGGCGCGCGGACCCGGCCGGCGTAGGTGATCGGGCTGGCCACCCGGTAGGCCTCGGGCACCTGCTCCGGCGAGCCGCCGAAGAGCGACCGGTCGAAGGCCTGCAGGTCGGGCATCTCCTCGTGGTAGGCGGCGACGTAGTCGGCCACCGGCACGTCCGCCAGGCCCAGGGTCCAGCGGTCCGGCTGGGTGCCCAGGCCCAGGAGCGTGAGGTAGCCGCCCCACGACGCCCCCGCCAGGACCGACCGGGCGGGGTCGACCAGCCCGCGGTCCACGAGGTGGTCGTGCACGGCCGCGACGTCCTCGAGCTCGGTGAGCCCCACGCGTCCCTCGAGGGCGTCGCGCCAGGCCGAGCCGTAACCGGTCGAGCCGCGGTAGTTGACGCTGACGACGGCGAAGCCGTGGTCGACCCACGCCGCCAGGTGCGGGGAGAACGCGTCCGAGCGGTGCCACGCCGGTCCGCCGTGGACGTCCACCACGACCGGGAAGGGCCCCTCGCCCGCGGGGAGGCGCAGCAGGGCGTGGACCGGCCCGCCCGGGCCGGGCGCGCTGACCTCCTGGACGGGGACGGACGGCGCCGCGCGCAGCCCCGCGGGCGCCAGGACCTCGCGGCCCGTGCGGGCCGAGAGCACGGTGCGGGGGGTGGCCGCCGAGGACCAGCGCAGCCAGACGTCGCCGTCGGGCCGGGGTGCCGCCTCCGAGACGGACCCGTCCACCGGTCCGACGGGGGTGGTCGTGCGGGTGCCCAGCGGGTGGCGGTACAGCCGGGAGCGCGCGCGGTGGTCGACGGCGGCCAGGACGGTCCGCCCGTCGGGGTACCACCAGGCGGCGGTGACCTCGCCGGGGAGCGGTCGTCCGTCGTCACCGGTGAGGTGGACGTCGTGCACGTCGCCCGTGCCGAGGTCCCACACCGCGAGCTCGGCGCGGCCGCGGCGCTCGTGCCCGACGAGCAGGCGCAGGTCGCCGTCGCGGGGGGCGAAGTCGTGGGCGGTCAGGGCCATGCCGGGGCCGTCGTCGAGGTCCGCCACCACCGCGCCGGTGTCGGTGCGGACCACCCGCAGCGCGGGGTGGCGGTTGTCGCCGCGCTCGGAGTGCTCGATCGCGACGAGGTTGCCGTCGTGGGACAGGGCCGCTGCGCCGGCGTCGTTCGGGTGGGAGTAGAGCAGCACGGGCGCGGTGCCGGCCTCCCCGGCGCCGACGACGAGCTGGTGGACGTGGGTCCCGCGCTCGTCCGTGCGCCCGACGACGACCGTGCCGTCGCGGGCGAGGAGGAGTCCGGCGTCGTAGGCCTCGGGCAGGTCGACGGGGGTCTCCACCCCGTGCCCGGGCGGGGAGCCGAAGGGCTGGCGGCGCCAGCGGCCCCACTCGTCCCCGGCGGTGTCGTCGAACCACCAGACCCACGTCCCGTACGGGTCGATCGCGCACTCGGTGGTGCCCTGGTCACGGTCGGTGGCGACGACGAGCCGTCCGGTCGTGACGTCCCACGAGTGTACCTGGAGGATCCCGCGGTGGGTGGCCACGACGACGGCCCGGTCGGGTGCGTGCTCGGCCCACTCGGGCAGCTCGACCTGGGCGGCGCGCAGGCGCATCTCCCAGACGGGGCGGGGCCAGGCATCGGGGTCGGCGGTCATGTGGTCAGGGTAGGTCCAAAGGTTTCCCCAACCTCGCTGCCCTAGCGTGCGCCGCAAGGGGGACGGGCCAGAAGTCGGGGGACAGCGATGAGGACCAGCACCCAGGTGCCGGCGCACCGCCCCCTCCGCGCGCGCCACGAACTCAGCCCGGACCGGAGCGGCCCCGGGCCGAGCGAGGGCGGCCCCCGGCCCCGTTCGGCCCGGGGCCGTGCGGCCCGGCGCACGCTCCTGTCGGTGGTCCCGCTGGTCGTCGCTGCAGCGGCGGCCCTCCTCCTGGGGGAGCGGGACGTCCCGGTCCCGGGGATCCGGGACGCCGGCCCGCTCAACGAGTCCGTCCTGCTGCTGGCCCGGGCCGTCTCGGAGGTGGCGGCGGTGGGCACCGTCGGGGTCCTGCTCGTCATGGCGGCCCTCCTGCCGGCCGACCTGGCCCGGGACCGCCTGGGCCGGCTCGGCACCCTGGCCGGCCGGTGGGCGGCGGTGTGGGCGGCGGCCTCGTCCGTCCTGCTGCTGGTGACGTGCGCGGAGATCGTCGGGGTGGGGGTGGTCGAGCTGGTCCGCTCGGGCGGGCTGCCCGACCTCGTCGCCGTGCCCGCCGCGCGCGCCCTCGTCTCGACCACCGCGGTCGCGCTCGTCGTCGCCGTGGGCGCGCACGGGGCGAGCCGCCTCGTCGCGCAGGCACTGCTGCTCCTCGCCCTGGTCGGCCTGGTCCCGCCGCTGCTCACGAGCCACCTCGGCCACGGGGAGGAACCGGGTCTGGCGCTGGCGGCTCTGGTCGTCCACGTCCCGGCCGTCGCTCTGTGGGTGGGCGGGCTGCTGGCCCTGGTGCTGCACGGGCGGGGCCCGGCACTGGGCCCGGCGATGAGGCGGTTCAGCCCGATGGCGGGGGTGTGTCTCGCCCTCGTGGCGCTCTCGGGGGCCGTGACCGCCGCGGGGCGCCTCACCGGGCTGGACGACCTGTGGTCCACGCCCTACGGCAGCCTGGTCGTCGTCAAGCTCGCGGCCCTGGGCGTGCTCGGCGCCTTCGGGGCCATGCACCGGGTGCGGACCCTCCCCGCGCTCCAGGACGGGCGTCCCCGGACGCTCCTGAGGCTGGCGTCGCTGGAGGTCGTGGTCATGGCCGCGACCGTCGGCGTCGCCGTCGGGCTCTCCACCACCGCACCACCGGTCTGACACGCACGGTTCCCGGCCGCGCAGGGGCCGCCGGGGCAGACCGTGACTGGTGAGGGAGAGGTCGGGTGGCACCGACGGGCACCGCCCGTCGGTGCCACCGTCGCGCCGCCCGGCCGGCCCGGCGCGCCCGCGGGGCGGCAGTCCCACGGGCCCCACCCACCCCGCCTGGCTTCTCCTCCGCACCCGACGGCGTGCAGCAGTCGCGGGGGACACCCTGCAGCAGTCGCGGGGGGACACCCTGCAGCAGTCGCGGGGGGCACCGTGCCGCAGTCTCAGGGGGCGCCGTGCGCCCGTCGCCGGGGACGGTTCGTTGCGGGACCTTGCGGGACGTTGCGCGACCGTTTCACCAGTGGTTCCCAAGGTTTTCCCAGTCTGGCCGACCTACGGTTTCCACGACCGCCGGACAGTGTGCCGGCGCGGGGGCGTCCATCTCTGTGGGGGGGAAGGACAAGGAGTCATCCGATGGAAGTGACGAGGCGAGACCTCTTCAAGATCGGTGCCGTCGGCGGCCTGGGCGCGGTCGCACTCGCCGGCCCCTGGGGCGGAACCCTCCAGGGCAAGTCGGCCAGCAAGCTGCGGGACCGCAACTTCCCCGCACGCTACGCCTCGGCGTTCTACCGGCCCCCGGTGCTGACGCCGTACGAGCGGACGGTCGACGCCGAGGGGGCCCCGCTGCACAAGTACGAGGTGAGCCAGACCACCGGCCTGGCCCGCCTCGTCCGCGGCGGCCTGCTCACGCCGGTCCTGACCTACAACGGCACGGTGCCCGGACCGACGATCAGCGTCGACCGGGGCGTGCGGGTCAACCTCCGGGTCCGGAACAAGCTCCCGCTCGTCCACCCGCAGTGGGGCCACACCCTGGACACGTCCACCCACCTGCACGGCTCGGCCTCGCTGCCGCAGTTCGACGGCTACGCCAACGACCTCACCTACCCGGCGTACAAGAAGTACTACCAGTTCCCCAACCACCAGCCCGCGCGGACGATCTGGTACCACGACCACGCCTCGCACCACACGGCGCACAACGTCTACTCGGGCCTGGCCGCGCAGTACCACATCCACGACGAGGCGGAGCGCGAGCTCCTCCCGCAGGGCGACTTCGACGTGCCGCTGACCATCGGCGACGCGATGTTCGAGGAGTCCGGGCGTCTGGCGTTCGACGACAACTCCACCTCGGGGCTGTGGGGCGACGTCATCCTCGTCAACGGTGTGGCCTGGCCGGTCATGAAGGTCCAGCCGCGCATCTACCGCTTCCGGGTGCTCAACGCCTCGATCTCGCGCTCGTACCGCTTCCGGCTCAGCACGGGGGACCCCGTGACCGTCGTCGCGACCGACGGCGGACTCGTGCCGACGGCGAGGCAGGTGACCTCCTGGCGCCACGCACCGGCCGAGCGCTACGAGGTGCTCATCGACTTCCGGCGCCACCGCGGGCGCCGGGTCGAGCTGCGCAACTCCTCCAACGAGAACAACGTCGACTACGACTACACCGACCGGATCATGGCCTTCGACGTCCTCAACGTCGAGCCGACCAAGACCCGCTACGACGCCCAGGGGGTGCTCGGTCCCGACCCGACGTGGGACACCCTGCCCACCACGCTGGTGAGCAGCGAGACGATGGACCTCCAGGAGTCGTGGTCGGTGAAGAAGCGCCACTTCCGGCTCAAGAAGAACGACCTCGGCGTGTGGACGATCGGCGACCAGCGGTGGGACGACGTCATCGCGTCGGGCTTCACCCAGGTCCTGGCCAACCCGGGCCTGAACGACACCGAGGTCTGGACGCTGGAGAACTCCTCGGGCGGATGGTTCCACCCGGTGCACATCCACCTCGTGGACTTCAAGATCCTCTCCCGCAACGGGCGACCGGCCTTCGACTACGAGCAGGGCCCGAAGGACACCGTCTACCTCGGTGAGGGCGAGACCGTCCGGCTGCTCATCAAGTTCGGGCCGCACGAGGGCCGGTACATGGTCCACTGCCACAACCTGCCGCACGAGGACCACGACATGATGGCCCAGTTCCAGGTGGGCAACCCCGGCTACCCCGACCCCAACGACCCGATCGAGGCCGCCCAGTGCGTCCCCGACGACGACGCGTGACGATGCACGCCCAGCCGCTGACAGGCGCGGGGCCGGCTCCGGCCGGCCCAGCGCGACCTGCCGGGCCGGGGGCACGGCGAGGCCTGCTCGTCACCGTCGTCGTCGTCGTCGGGACCGCCCTGCTGCTCCGGGTCTTCGTGGTGGGGTGGTACCCGGTGCTGTCGGACTCGATGGCACCGACCGTCGCCTCGGGGGACCACGTGGTGGTCGACCGGGTGACCTGGCGCCTGGGGGGCCCGGACCGCGGTGACCTCGTGACCTTCGTCAGTCCTGAGGACGGGACCGCGCTGCTCAAGCGGGTCGTGGCTGTGGGTGGCGACGAGGTGCGCATCGACGACGCGCTCCTCGTGGTCAACGGCGCCGTGGTGGACGAGCCCTACGTCGACCACGCGCGCATCGACGCGACGTACTTCGGTCCGGTGCGGGTGCCCGCCGGGCACGTGTTCGTCCTGGGGGACAACCGGTTCGGCTCGATCGACTCGCGGGTCTTCGGTCCCGTCGACCTCGAGGACGTGACCGGCCGGGTCGTCCACACCCTCGGGTAGGGGCACCGGTGCGCGCACGCACGAGGCGGACGGCGTGGCCCGCGCGCGCCCTGGCCGCGGCCGCCGTCCTCGTCCTCCTCGTCCTCGGGCCGCTCACGGGGGCGTACGCCCACGAGGACCTGCGCTCCTCGGTCCCGGCGGACGGCAGCGCCGGCCCCACCCCGGCGGCCGTGGAGCTCGTCCCGGCGGCCGTGGAGCTCGTGCTCACCGCACCGCCGCTGGCCGTCGGCGCCCAGGTGGTGGTCAGCGGTCCGGCGGGACCGGTCACCTCCGCACCGCCGGTCGTCGAGGGTGCCCGGCTCTCCGCGGCCCTCCCCGAGCGGCTGCCCCCCGGGAAGTACCGCATGGCCTGGCAGGTCACCGCAGCGGACGGGCACCCGGTGACGGGGGAGCTCGGGTTCACGGTGGCCCCGTCCCCGGCCGGTACCGCGGAGCCCGACCCGCCGCCGCAGCCCACCCGCCCGACGGCGCCGGTCGCAGAGGACGCAGCCGTGGGCCCCGGCCCGGTCGACGGGCCGGCCGACGGCACCCCCGTCACCCCGTTCGTGGCCGGGATCGTGGCGGTGGGCGCCGTCGTCGCCGGGTGGCTGGTGGTCCGGCGCCCCTGAGCCTCACAGGCCCGGGTGGACCGCCGCCAGCGTGAGCCAGCCCCCGGAGAGGGTGCGGGCGTCGAAGCCCTCACCGAGCAGCACCCGGGTGGCGAGGTACGAGCGGACACCGCTGGCGCAGTGCACGCTCACGGGCCGCCCCGCGGCGGCCTCGCGCACCTGCTCCAGGTGGTCGCGCAGCTCGGTGTGGGGGATGTTGAGGGCTCCCTCGAGGTGACCGCTCCCGTACTCCTTGTGGGAGCGGACGTCGAGGACGAGCGTGTCGCGCCGCACGTCCTCGAGGTCCCAGGCCTGCCACTGCGGCATCGTCCCGTCGAGGACGTTCTGCGCGACGAAGCCGAGCATGTTGACCGGGTCCTTGGCCGAGCCGAACGGCGGGGCGTACGCGAGCTCGAGCTCGGCGAGGTCGTCGGCCGTCATGCCGGCGCGGATCGCCGTGGCGAGGACGTCGATGCGCTTGTCCACACCGGCGCGGCCGACCGCCTGGGCGCCGAGCAGGGTGCCGTCCGGGGCGAAGCTGGCCACGAGGTGGATCTGCTCCGAGCCCGGGTAGTACCCCGCGTGGTGGCCGGGGTGGATGTGCATGACCTCGTGGTCGATCCCTGCGCGGCGCAGCGTCGCCTGGTTCAGGCCGGTGGTGGCGGCGGTCAGGCCGAAGACCCGCACGATCGAGGTGGCCAGGACGTCCTTCTGCGGGGTGGTGCGCCGCCCGAGGACGGAGTCCGCGGCTCGCCGGCCCTGCCGGTTCGCCGGACCGGCCAGCGGCACCGGGACCCCGGCGCCCGTCCCGGCCTGGACGACCTCCACTGCGTCCCCGACGGCCCAGATGTGCGGGTCGGACGTGCGCTGGTCGGCGTCGACGCGGATGGCGCCGCTAGGGCCGAGGTCCAGACCGGCCTGCTTGGCCAGCGCCGAGGCCGGCCGGACCCCGACGTTGACGACGACGAGGTCGGCGGGCAGGGCGGTGCCGTCGGAGAGGGTGACGGTGACCTGGCCGAGGGTGCCCGCGAGCTCGTCGCCGTACTCGGTCGGCTCGTCCGTGGCGGCCACCGACTGTGCGGAGACACCCAGGTGCAGCCTCACGCCGTGACGGGTGAGCTCGTCCGCGAGCAGCGGTGCCAGCTCGGCGTCCAGCGGGGTCAGGACGTGGTCGGCCAGCTCGACGAGGTGGACCTCCAGGCCGCGGGCGGCCAGCGCCTCGACGGCCTCGAGGCCGATGAAGCCTGCCCCGATGACGACGGCGGAGGGCGCGTCGCCCTCTGCCCGTCCGGCCAGGACGGAGTCCACGGCGGCGCGCAGCCCGTCGACGTCGGGGACGGTGCGCAGGGAGTGCACGGCCGGGTGGTCCAGGCCCGCGATCGGGGGTCGGACCGGCACGGCACCGGGGGCGAGGACGAGGGCGTCGTAGGGCAGGTCGTAGGTGCCCTCCGGCCCGACGACGCTCACGCGGTGGGCGTCGCGGTCCACCCCGGTGACGCGGTGCCCGGTGCGGACGTCGAGGTCGAGGCTGGCCGCGAGGGTCGCGGGGGTGTGCAGGAGGAGCGCGTCGCGGCGCGCGATCTCCCCCGAGAGGTGGTACGGCAGGCCGCAGTTGGCGAACGAGACGTAGTCGCTCTGCTCGAGCACGACGATGTCGGCGTGCTCGTCGAGGCGGCGGGCGCGCGCGGCGGCGCTCATGCCGCCGGCCACGCCACCGACGACGACGAGCCGCACGGGGGGCGCGGACATCAGCGGACCGCCCCGCCGGCACGCTGCCACGCCGCCATGCCGCCGCTGAGGCTGGTGGCGTCGAACCCGAGGCCGCGCAGCTGCTTGGCGCCCGAGCGCGAGCGTGCACCGGAGGCGCACACGACCACGACCGGCTTGTCCTTGGCCAGGCGCCGCGGGGCCTTCTCACCGACCTCGGCCAGGGGCACGTGGACCGCCTGCGGCGCGTGACCGCTGCGCCACTCCTGGCGCTCGCGGACGTCGAGGAGGGACGCGCCGTCACCGACGAGCTCCAGCGCGCGGGCGGCGTCGACGGTGGAGGGCAGCCGCCCGTCGTCAGCGCCTGCGCCGAAAAGGCTCTTGAGGCGTGCGAGGAGGCCGGGGGAGGAGGGAGGAGGAGTGGTCATGGTTGTCCTTTCGTCACCATCGACAATACCCAGGGGGGTATGACAAATTCCGGCTCGCGGCGGTGAGGACCCTCACGGCCCCACCGGGACCGAGGTCCCGCCGCTGGGCCGCTCCGGCCGGCGGGGGCGACCCGTGCGCCCCACCGCTGTCGACCCCTGTGTGCCACCACTATGGCACCGGCCGCCGGGGTGCGGGCAGAGGACCCGGACGGCACGATCGGGAGGACGGAATATGGCGGGCGCCGGTGCGTTATACCCCGTAGGGTATCGACTGATCATGAAGGAGAACACATGTCCACCGTCAACCTGACCGCCGAGAGCTTCGAGAAGACCGTCCTGGACGGGGGCATCGTCCTCGTCGACTTCTGGGCGGCGTGGTGCGGCCCGTGTCGCATGTTCGCGCCTGTCTTCGAGAAGGCGTCCGAGGACCACCCCGACATCGTCTTCGGCAAGGTCGACACGGAGGCCGAGCAGATGCTCGCCGCCCAGGCGTCGATCACCTCCATCCCCACCCTCATGGCCTTCCGTGACGGCATCCTGGTCTTCTCCCAGGCCGGCGCGCTGCCCGCGCCCGCGCTCGAGCAGCTCATCGACGCCGTCGAGGGGCTGGACATGGACGACGTGCGCGCGCAGATCGCGGCGCAGCAGACCGCCGAGCAGCCGGTCTCCTGACCGGACGGACGCCGGTCCCCGGACCGGACGAACGCCGGCCACACCGGCCGGCGCCCACGACCGAACGACGAGAGGACCCACCATGAGCTACGGCATCACCGTGACCACCGCCATGCCGTTCGACGAGGCGGTCGCCGCCGTCCGGGAGGCCCTCGGGGCCCAGGGCTTCGGCATCCTCACCGAGATCGACATGGCCGCCACCCTCAAGAAGAAGATCGACGCGGACATCCCGCCGCAGGTCATCCTCGGGGCGTGCAACCCGCCGCTCGCGCACCGTGCGCTCCAGGTGGAGGAGTCCGTCGGACTGCTCCTGCCGTGCAACGTCGTCGTGCGGGAGAGGGACGGGGCGACGGTCGTCGAGGCGCTCGACCCGCAGATCATGGTCGGCGTCACCGGCAACGACGACCTCGCCGCGGTGGCGGACGACGCCGCGACCCGGCTGCGGGCCGCGCTGGGCACGCTGGGATGACGCAGCCCGTCACGGCCGGACCGGCCGTACCCACAGGGGTATCCTGGGGTCCCGGGACGCAGAAGGGGGCGGTCATGGAGCTCGATCCCACCGAGATGGGCAAGGTCATCAACCGCCTCAAGCGCGCGCAGGGCCAGCTCGCGGGCGTGCTCCGCATGCTCGAGGAGGGCCGCGACTGCGAGGACGTCGTGACCCAGCTCTCCGCGGTCTCCCGAGCGCTGGACCGTGCCGGCTTCGCCATCATCGCCACGAGCATGCGGCAGTGCCTCGTGGACTCCGACGGTGAGGAGTCGGTGGACGTCCAGAAGCTCGAGAAGCTCTTTCTCTCGCTCGCCTGACGCCCACCGACGGCGCCGCGGCCTGGGACGCGCGGTACGCCGCGGCCGACCTGGTCTGGTCGGCCGCGCCGAGCCGCTGGGCGGTCGAGGTCCTCGGCGACCTGCCGCCCGGCGCCGCCCTCGACCTCGGCACCGGCGAGGGCCGGCACGCCGTCTGGCTCGCGCGCCGGGGCTGGCGCGTCACCGCGGTCGACTTCTCCGGGGAGGCGATCCGCAAGGCCCGCGCGCTCCAACAGGCCCACCTGCCGGGGGCGCCCATCGACTGGCGTCAGGCGGACGTCCTCGCCGACCCGCCGCCGCGGGCCGCCTTCGACGCGGTGCTGCTGATGTACCTCCACCTGCCGCGGGCGCAGCACCGAACCCTGCTGCGCGGTGCCGCCCAGGCCCTCGCGCCGGGCGGCTCGCTCCTCCTCGCGGGGCACGACCTGGCCAACCTCACCGCCGGGCGGGGCGGTCCGCAGGACCCCGACGTCCTCTTCACCGTCGCGGACCTCCTCGCCGATCTCGAGGCCTCGAGGGGCTCGACGTCGTCCGCGCCGAACGGGCCGAGCGGGCCGTGGGCGACGCCGTCGCCCTGGACACCGTCCTGCACGTCGTCCTGCGAACCTGAGCCCCGCCGGCGCGCCCGCCCCGCCCTTCACCGACCCTTCACGCGCGGGCCCCCACGGGTGACACGCGCGCGGCGCAGGCTCGTGGGCACCACGCCGCCCCCGGCCGGTTCCCGGGCTGGCACGCTAGGAGGGCCGCGGTGCGTGGTCGGCGGGTCAGGAGGGCTCACATGGGCAGGCAGGTGCTCGTCGTCGACGACGAGCCGGGCATCCGGCGGGTCCTGCGCGGCTACCTCGAGGGCGAGGGCCTGGAGGTGGCCGAGGCGGCCACCGGTGAGGAGGCGGTCGCCCGCGTGCGCCGCACCGGACCCGACCTCGTCCTGCTCGACGTCATGCTGCCCGACGTGGACGGCATCGAGGTCCTCCGGCGGATCCGCACCTTCTCCGACGTCTACGTCGTCCTCGTCACCGCCCGCGCCGAGGAGACGGACAAGCTCGTCGGCCTCGCAGTCGGGGCGGACGACTACGTGACCAAGCCCTTCAGCCCCCGCGAGGTCGTCGCCCGGGTCAAGGCGGTGCTCCGCCGCGGTCGTGGCGGTACCGAGGAGGGCGCCCGGCTCGTGCTCGACGGCCTGGTCGTGGACCCCGTGGCGCACGAGGTCCACGTCGACGGCCGGGCCGTGAGCCTCTCGGCCCTCGAGTTCGACCTCCTCGCCGCACTCGCCGGCTCCCCGGGCCGCGTCTTCTCACGCCGTCAGCTCCTCGAGCGCGTCTGGGGCTACGACTTCTACGGCGACGAGCGCGTGGTCGACGTCCACGTCCGGAGCCTGCGCAAGGAGCTCGGTGACGACGCCGCCTCGCCCCGGATCATCGGCACCGTGCGCGGCGTGGGGTACAAGCTCCTCCTGGAGCCGACGTGAACCGGCTCTCCGTCCGGCTCCTCCTGAGCCACGCGCTCGTCGCCGCGATCGGCGGGCTCACCACGTACCTGCTGGTGCGGTTCCTCGCCCCGCAGATGTACGACCGAGACGTACGGATGATGGGCGGGCCCGGTGGGGCCGGTGGGCCCGCCGGCGGGCCGGGCGTCGGCGGAGCCGGGCTGCGGGAGGTCACCGTCTCGGCGATGAACAACGCCGTCCTCGTCGGGGTGCTCGCCGGCATCGTCACGGCCGTCCTGGCGGGCGCCTACTCCTCGAGCCGGGTCATGCGGCCGCTGCGTGCGGTGAGTGCAGCGACGCACACCCTCGCCCAGGGCCGCTACGACCGGCGGGTCACCGTCCCGCGCGAGCTCGAGCTCGCCGCCGTCGCCGAGGACGTGAACGCCCTCGGTGAGCGGCTGGCCGAGACCGAGGCCCGCCGGGTGCGGCTGCTCGGGGAGGTCGCCCACGAGATGCGCACCCCGCTGACCGTGCTCGACGGGTACGTCGAGGGCATGGTCGACGGCGTCTTCGAGCCGGGTCCGGAGGTCCTCACCGAACTCGGCGCGGAGGTGCGTCGTCTGCGTCGTCTCGCCGACGACCTCAGCGCCCTGTCCCGGGCGGAGGAGGGGCGGCTGGAGCTGCGGGCGGCGGAGGTGGACCTGGCCGGGCTCGCCGTGCGTGCGGCCGAACGCCTGCGCGCCCAGCTCGACGACGCCGGGGTGCGCCTGGAGGTGCCCGCACCGAGCGGCCCGCTGCCGGTGACCGCCGACGCCGACCGCCTCGCCCAGGTCGTCACCAACCTCGTCGGTAACGCCCTCGCCGCGACCCCTGCGGGCGGGGTGGTCGAGGTGACCTCCCGGCGGGCGGGGGGCGAGGCCGTCGTCAGCGTGCGCGACACCGGCACCGGACTCGCGGCCGGCGACCTCGAGCGGGTCTTCGAGCGCTTCTACCGGGTGCCGGGCGGCGCGGACGCCCGTGCGGGCCGGCACACCGGCTCGGGCATCGGTCTGACCATCGCCCGCGGCATCGCCCGCGCCCACGGGGGCAACGTCACGGCGTCGTCCGGAGGGCCCGGGCGAGGCTCCACGTTCGAGCTGCGGGTGCCGCTGGGCGGGTAGCGGTCCGGCTCCGGTGAGCGAGTGGGTCTGCCGGAGCGCGCGGGTCTGCGGTGAGCGAGTGGGTCTGCGGTGAGCGAGTGGGTCTGCGGTGAGCGCGCAGGGTCGGAGGTGCTGAGTGACCCGGGAGCCGCTGACTCGCCGCGGTCGCCGTCCCTGCGGTCGCCGTCCCTGCGGTCGCCGTCGTCCGACGTGATGGCCGTGGCCGATCGTCGCCCCGGAGGGGCTCACCGTCAGCGTGCGCGCGGTGACGGCGCGGGCGGCAGCGCGGCGGCAGCGCCAGCCGTCCCTGGCGTGAGCCACGTCACAGAAGGGACCTTTCGCTCGCTTCGGCCAAATACCCCCGGGGGTAGGACGTACGGCCCGGTAAACCGGCAAACCGGGCGCGCATGATCATCATGTCACCCCGAAAGGCCACACCACTCCTGGAGGACGACGATGAAGCGTCTGGTCATTCTCGGCGGCGGAACCGCCGGGACGATGGTCGCGGTGAAGCTCCGCCGCAAGCTCAAGAAGGAGAAGTGGCAGATCACGGTCGTCGACCAGGACCTGCAGCACCTCTACCAGCCGGGGCTGCTCCTGCTCCCGTTCGGCGTCTACGAGCCGCACGAGCTGGTCAGGCCGCGCGACAAGTACCTGCCGCGCGGGGTCGACCTCGTGATGGGGGAGATCGACAAGGTCGACCCCGAGGCGCAGCGCGTGGACCTCATGGACGGCCGCACCCTCGACTATGACTACCTCGTCATCGCCACGGGCACCACCCCCCGGCCGGACCAGACCCCCGGCATGGAGGAGGGCGAGTGGCGCAAGAGCATCCACGAGTTCTTCACCCTCGAGGGCGCGATCGCCCTGCGGGAGGCGCTGGCCGACTTCACGGGCGGCCGCCTGGTGGTCCACATCACCGAGATGCCCATCAAGTGCCCGGTCGCGCCGCTGGAGTTCACCTTCCTCGCCGACGCCTTCTTCGAGGAGAAGGGCATGCGCGACAAGGTCGAGATCGTCTACGCCACCCCGCTCGAGGGCGCGTTCACGAAGCCGGTCGCCTCCGCCCATCTCGGCACGATGTTCGAGGACCGAAACATCCACATGGAGCCCGACTTCTACATCGAGCACATCGACCCCGAGACGAAGACCATGGTCTCGATGGACGAGCGGGAGATCCCCTTCGACCTCCTCGTCACGATCCCGCTCAACATGGGCGCCGACTTCGTGGCCCGCTCCGGCCTGGGTGACGACCTCAACTACGTCCCGGTCGACAAGGGCACCCTGCTCTCGACGAGGTACCAGAACATCTTCGCGGTCGGCGACGCCAGCAACATCCCCGCCTCGAAGGCCGGCTCGGTAGCCCACTTCGCGGTGGACGGGTTCACCGAGAACTTCGTCGACCACGTCCACGGCCGGCCCATGACCGACCTCTTCGACGGTCACGCGAACTGCTTCATCGAGTCCGGCCACGGCAAGGGCCTGCTCATCGACTTCAACTACGACACCGAGCCGCTGACCGGGGTCTACCCCTACCCCAAGGTCGGACCCCTCAGCCTGCTGAAGGAGACCCGAGCCAACCACTGGGGCAAGCTCGCGTTCCGCCACCTGTACTGGAACGTGCTCATGCGCGGTCTGCCCATGCCCGTCTCCCCCCACATGTCCATGGCCGGCAAGGAGACCGCCGGCACGAACGTCTGAGAGGTACGACAACCATGCCCGTCATCGAGATCTCCGGTAAGCCCGTCCACGTCAACGACGAGGGCTTCCTCACCGAGTACGACGAGTGGGACGAGGACATCGCCCGCACGCTCGCCCAGCAGATCGGCATCGACATGACCGACCAGCACTGGAAGGTCGTCCACTTCCTGCGCGACGACTTCAAGGCCCAGGGCGAGACCGCCACGACCCGCCGGATCAACACCGTCGGCGGCATCCCGGTCAAGGAGCAGTTCGCCCTGTTCCCCAAGAAGCCGGGCCGCAAGATGTCCTACATCGCCGGGCTGCCCAAGCCGCACGGCTGCGTCTGAGAGAGGCACACCGACCATGACCACCACACCTGTCACCGCACCGGCGATCGTCCCGAACTTCGACGACGAGGAGACCGACCGGAAGCTTGCGATCATCTGCTCCAAGGGCAACCTCGACATGGCCTACCCGGGGCTCATCCTCGGCAACGCCGCCCTCGGTGAGGGCATCGAGACTCACTTCTTCTTCACCTTCTGGGGCTTCGACATGATCATGAAGTCCCGGATGAACGACCTGACGTTCTCCCCGGTCGCCAACACCGCCATGCACCTGCCCATCCGGGACATGAAGCTGCCGCAGGCCCTCGCGCCGGCGCCCGGCATCAGCCGCATGACGACGAAGATGATGAAGAAGCAGATGGACGACCTCGGCATCCCCACGGTGCCGGACTTCCTCGACCAGATCGTCGCCGCCGGGGGTCACCTCTGGGCGTGCCAGCTCTCGGCCGACATGAACAAGCTCGACGCCTCGGACTTCCGGGACGACATCGAGGGGATCATCACGGCCGCGGACTTCATCGAGATGACGGGCGGCGCCCAGCTGCTGTTCATCTGAGGACCCGGACCGGGCGGCCCAGCCGCCCGGTCCGACGCCGGCGGGCCTGCGGGCCTCACCGCCGCCGGCGCAGGGGCGGGGGTTCCCTCGTCGTCACCGGTGTGGGCCGGGGGTACGCCTTCAGGGGCGGCGACGACGACGGGGACCCCCGCTTCGTCGTGCCCGGCGGGGTGCGACGGGTCCCCGACGCCCGGGCCGGGACGCCCGGGCCGGGACGGCGGGCCGAGTGGAGCCCTGCCTGCGGCGGGATGTGGCTCAGCGGGCGAAGAACGGCCCGCGAGCGGGGTCCTCGCGGAACGCCAGGGTGCGCGCCAGTCGCTCGCGGGAGGTCGCGGTGACGTCGTCGGGAAGCGCCCCGAGCGGGAACCAGCCCACCTCGGTGGACTCGTCGTCGCCCACGCGGGCCTCGCCGTCGACGTAGCGGCACAGGAACGTCAGGTCCAGGTACTGCGACTCGTCCCCGTTGGGGTAGGTCACGCGGTGGGTCGAGGACAGGTGGGCCAGCGCGACCACCTCGGCGACGACGCCGGTCTCCTCCTCCACCTCGCGCACGAGGCCCACGGCGGGCTCCTCGCCGGGCTCGAGGATGCCCGAGACGAGGGCCCACAGCCCGTTGTCGGCGCGACGGCCGAGCAGGAGCCGGTCGTCGTCGTCCAGGACGACGCCCGTCACCCCGGGCAGCCACAGGAGGTCGTGACCGATGTGGGAGCGGAGGTGGGCGACGAAGGGCGGGACGGGCACGGCACCGAGCCTAGTGGCCTGCACCCCCGGACTCCCTGCGCGCGGAGGTCCCCTGGGTCAACCCTCCGGCGGGGAAGAGGAAGGGCCGCAGACCCACGCGTGCGCGGATCTGCGGCCCTTCCGTCTGTCGGGGTGGCGGGATTCGAACCCACGACCTCTTCGTCCCGAACGTGCCGTGTGCGGTGTTTCCGCTGGTCCCACGGGCCCGCAGGGTGTCTGCTGGGCCGTCCGGTGCGCCCTCGGGGTGATTCCTGGGTGAGCGGCTCGGCGTGGTTGGAAGCCTCTGCGGAGAGGTTCGACGCCGGTGGCGGCGCACGGCAACACCTTGAGCGACTGTGTGCCTACTTGCCGTCGGGTGACCCGGCCACCGGCGCCTCTAGCTGATCGGAGAGGCGAATTCTCCAGTCGTGGGGCCCTCGGCGCCCCAGCGGCAGGTTGAGGAAGCTGCGCACCTCGTTGATCGACATACGAGCCTCGACCGCAATGTGGTCGGGCGAGAGACCGGCACTGTGCGCGGCCTGCACGGCGCTTCCGACCCGCTCTGTCGACCAGTCACCACCCGCCTGTGCGGACTTGGTCAGTGAGAGGAGCCCCCCCTCAAGTGCCTCCCGCTGCTCCTCCTCGAGGTCACGAGCAGGCTCGAGCCACTCGTCCGTCATCCCGAACCTCCAGCCCTTCACGAGTCGCTCAGGTACCCCGTCTCGGGATCAATATTGGCGAGAAAGCCACGCACTGCTTCCTCGAGTGTCTCAGCCGGCAAGGGGGCCATGGCCCGAGGTTCCCAGAGTGAAGCGAGAGACCGCGTTGGCCGGAAGCCAGGCGAAGTCGTAGACCCCGGCGCTCCCTCCGCCGCTAGCGCGGACGAACCTCCGGCGTCACAGGTAGACAGATCCGTCGGCGGCGATTGTGCCGGACTGGATGCTCGGGCCGTGTCCGTCCCGGCGGGTCAAGTCCGTGCGCTCGGTGGTGTCCGTGCTCTTGTCGCCGGAGCGGAGATATTCCAGCCCGTTGGTGAGGAACTCTTGGTTAATGATCCCCGCGCGACGTAGCGCCACGAGGTCGGTGGCCTTGAGTTCTGCGAGGACTGATCCGTTCAGCATTTGCCGGTGGCGCAGCATCGCTAGCTCGAAGGCCGCTTCGGGAGCTCCCTCGCCCTCGCCAGGGGGCCAGTTGAACTCGGTGTTTGTGCCGGCCTTGATCAGAGCAATGTCGGCGGTGGTGAGGTATCCACTCTTCATGTCGCCGTGCAGCGTGGGGCGCACATGTGCCAAGGGTTGGGCGTGGGTTGTGCTGTTCGACGCGACGATGGGGCCGATGTTCATGAGCATCCCCTCCCGAGAGTGGGTTTGGACAGGACGTCTGCCCTAGTGGACTCATCGGTGGCGATACACCAAACGTGAGGCTCTGCCAGTGCCTACAGGCGCGGCCCGAGGTCACGGCGAGGACCGAGCCGACGCGCGGGAGGCGGCGATGCCTGGCCGTGGGCTTCGAGCGCTCGTGCCTTCAGCGTGGCTCCGGGCATCCGTTTGGAAGCGGCGGGTCTGGCAGTCTGGAGGAGGAGTTGCGCGGCCGCGGTGACGGGTAGGGCGTCGGTCGCGGCGAGTAGGTGGCGTGCTTCGTCCGCGCGGCGGCGCCACTCAGCGGCGCGAGCGTCGACGGTGCTCGGCGGCTGGCCGTTGCCGATGCTGCGCCACAGCGCCGCCCGTGCGTCCGCGTGGCGGGCGGTGAGTTCCTGTAGCTGCCGGTGTGCGTGGGCGGCGTCCTGCCGCGCTTCGACGACTCGGGGGTGGGCGTCGGCTCGCCGCGCGGCGACGGCCTCGGCCCAGGAGTGGGTATCGACCATCGCGGGCGGCACCGCCCCCCAACGTCGCAGCATCACGTCCTCGGCCGCCTGGTGTGCCAGGTCGGCCTCACGCGCGGTTCGGGCTGCGGCCCGCCGACCGAACCGGCCTGAGCCCTGCAAGGCGCGGCTGGCATGCCACATGCGCTCTTGGGCGGTCTGGTAGTCGGTGGCGTCTGCGCTGGCCTCGGCGAGCAGCCGCGCGGCTACCTGGTCCCGGACCCGAGAAGCGTGTGCGTCGGCGGCGGCGAGGATCTGGGCGTGACGTGCGTACTCGGTCTGGTGGGCGGCGGTCTGCCGGGCGAGCGCGGCAACAGCGTCCTTCCAGGCGGCGGCCTGCTCATCGGCGTGCGCGATCTGCTGGGTGAGCCGGGCCCGCTCGGCGGCGACAAGCAGCACCGGCCCGTCGGCGGTCAGGCCCGTGACGGCGTCCTGCGCAGCGCGGGTCGCCTCCCACAGGCCGCGGTCAGCGCGGTCACGCTCAAGCGCGGCAACGAACTGCTCCCGGGCGTCATCCAGATCCGCAGCGACTACATGGAGCATGTTCTGAGCGCGGCCGCGGGTCATGCCGACGTAGACCCCGGCGGCGTCGAGGGCGTCGGACAGCACCGTGTGCGCCGCAGTCACAGTCACGCCCTGCACCCCGTAGGCGGTGGCGGCGTAGGCCAGGTGCGCGTGCTCGGCCAGATACTCCGCCGGTAGCCGCACGGCGGGCGGGTGCCTGCGCCCGCTCCCGTGCTCGGTCACCCAGGCCGCGCCGTCGTCCTCGACGCGGCTCACGGTCCAGGTCTGCCGGTTGGCGATCTTCAGGACGCTGTCGTTGCGACGGGTCTGGATCACGTCTCCAATGCCGATCGACAATCCGTCGGACCCGGCCGTGGTACGTGCGTCATCGACCAGGCCCCGGCGCACCCGCTCGCCGCGGATTCGCGCGTTCAGCTCGCGCGCCTCCTCGTTCGTCGCGGTCGTGATCGCCTCGCCGTCCCGCGCGGTGGCGGCGATGGTCTCCTGCACGGCATCGGTGCTCTCGTGCACGCGGACGAGGCCGAGCGCGTCCAGGTGGTCGAACAGCTCCGCGGGGTGCTCACCGGCGCGCATGCGCACCGTGAGGTCGGCGTAGGCGGGGTCGGTGAAGCGGTGGACGCTTGCCATGTCGTAGGTCGTGCCGGCGAGCTGGGCGGCCAGGTCGAGCACGCCGCCCCGGCCGACGGCGGGCAGCTGGGCGCGGTCACCGACCAGGGCGAGGGTCGCGCCGGCCTCGCCGGCGATGGTCAGCAGGGCCAGGGCGGTGTCCTGGTCGAGCATCCCGGCCTCGTCGACCACGATCCGCTCGCCCGGATGCAGTCGCGCCGCCGGTGGTGGGCCGGGGTAGGCGGTGCCGGTGTCCGGGTCGGTGTCACTAACATCGAGGCGGGTCCAGACGCCGTCGGCGTTCCACCGCCACCCGTTGGCGTGGACGAGCTTGGCCACGCTGCCGGCCGGGACGCCGAGCTCCTGCGCGGCGACGGCTGCGGCCTTCTTCGTCGGGGTCACGATGCGGGTCGGGCGGCCCTGAACGGCGGCGGCGCGGATCGCGGCGCCGAGCATGGTGGTCTTACCCGCCCCGGCCGCGCCCTCCACGACCACGAGCGCAGCGTCGGAGGCGATAGCGGCGGCCGCGCGGACCTGTTCCGCGTCCAGGCCGCGCCCGTGCGCCACCCGGATCATGTTGGGCGGCGGGGGTGCGTCGGCGGTGGTGCGGGCGGCCAGCAGGTCGCGCAGGTGCGTCTCGACCGCGATCACGCGCAGGCTCGTCAGGTGCGCGACATGGTCCGGCGCCGCGGCGCCGGGCGGCAGCACCGACAGGCAATCCTGAACGGCGAGCCGGGTGGTGATCGTGATCAGCTCGGACACCGCCTGCGGGGTCGCGCGGACCTCGGCCTCGGTGATGAGGCGCGTGACGTGCTCCTGGACGGTGTGCCGGGTCCACGTCGACGCCGCGGCCGCGCACCGGTCCAGCGCGCGGTTCGCGACCTGCTGCACCCGCAGCTCGTCCAGCTCGCGCGGTGGGCGGCAGTGCACGCGTGGGAGGTCCGCGGTGTAACCGGCCTCGTCTAGCTCGCGCCGCCAGCCGGCCTCGCTGCCGAGCCGTGACGGCTTCTTGCTCGGGCGCTGGTGATCCCAGGCCATCGCCTGTAATCGGGCACTGACCCCCGGGCCGGGCTCCCGGCCGGGGTGGGCGGCCTCCCACTGCGCAATGAACACCGCGAGGTTGCGTGCGACCTGGCCAGCGCGCTTGCTCATCACCGCGTTGAACGGTTCCAGCTCCGCCACCTCGCCGGAGACCGGATCGAGTGTCAGGCCGTGGGCGTCGAGCACTGCGGCCAACTGCGGGTGGGCCGCCAGCACCGCGGTGCCCAGCGCCCGGATCGCCCCTAGCTGGCGGAACAGGGCCGCGGTGTCCAGGCCGCGCCACGCGCCACGGGCCCACACCCGGGTGCCGATCTGCAGGTGGATGTGCCGGTGCGGGTCACCGGCGCGAGACGTCCGGTGCGAGATGCCCACCGTCTGCAGCCGCTCGACCGGCACGACCTCCTGGTTCCCGCGCGGGCCGACGCGGGTGACCGAGTGCTGCCCGAGCCACGAGCGGATCGCGACCACGGCGTCGCGCTGCGCGGCATCCAGCGCCGCCGACACCTCCGGATGCAGCGCCGCGGCGATCGACAGCGACTTGGGAGTGTTCACGACCATCTCCGCGAACCGCGGAGACCCTTGCCGGCCACCGCCAGCCTGGCGGGCCATACCCATCGCCTCCCCGCTAATCGGGTCGACCCAATCGACCCAGCCCGCATACTCCACGGGTGTCAGCGGGCGATCATCCATCGCCATCCCGGTGCCGTCGACCACGGAGAACTCCGCTTGCGCGGCGCCGGCCTCCAGGTAGTACTCGTCCGCCCGCGAGCGGTCCGCCTCGAGGTAACGACGCGCGGCAGTCCCCGTCCCTCGGAACAGGATCACTCCGCCGCGCACGCCGACCCCCTCGTCGCGTGTACTTGCAACTACCGAAGGTAGCATACGTCCATTCGCGCGGGACAGCGGGCAGTAGGGAGAACTGCGAATTGGCGACGGCACGCGCAGCAACCGCCAGTAAGCGCAGGTGCACGGAGCAAACGCCCTGCCCGGCGAGCTCGGAAACAGGTGCGCACCGCTCAGTTAGCGCCTTGAGCCGACCAGAAGCGCTGGACACGGGTACTGCGACTCTCACCGAGGGGTTCACCTGCGGGCGCGGTTCCGTAGAAGCCGCCCCTGATATGGACCTCCGATTGGGCTACAGGCGGGTCAACTTGCTCCCGAATGCCGTACGGCGCTAACATCGTGCCGTGTCGATGCCAACGCAAAGGCTTGATGTAAAGCAGGAGCGGGGTGCGGTGGACCCGGCAACCTTGGCGCCGGCCGCCGCGCTGTTCCATGGCCTGTCGGATCCGACCAGGTTGGCGATCTTGCAGCACCTGACGGTGGGGGAGCACCGGGTGCGGGACCTGACCGAGCACCTGGGGCTGGCGCAGTCGACGGTGAGCGCGCACCTGGCGTGTCTGCGCGAGTGCGGCCTGGTGGACTCGCGCCCGCAGGGCCGGGCGTCGATGTTCTCGCTGACCACCGCCCCCGAGCTGCTCGAGGTGCTGGCGGCCGCGGAGCAGCTGCTGGCCGCCACGGGGTACGTCGTCGCGCTGTGCCCCAACTACGGCATCGGCACCTCCGGGAACCCGGCGCCGGAAGACCTGAAGTCCCACCGCGCGGATGAGAGTGAGCAGTGAGCGATACCAAGATGACCCGGCGGGACGCGGAGGACGAGGACCACGTCGACGACGTCAACGCCGCCCGTGACGACGACGACGATGACGACGACGACGAGGACGTCGACCACATCTGGCAGGTCCGGGAGATCCGCCTCGGTGTGCTGTCCGGGGTGCTGCTGCTCGCGGGATTCCTGCTGGGCCGGGCGGGTCAAGAGGGGTGGGAGCTCGGCCTGAGCATCGCCGCCCTGGTCGCCGGTGGGGCGACGTTCGTGCCGGAGACCTTCGAGAAGCTGTTCAAGGGCAAGATCGGCGTCGACCTGCTCATGACCATCGGCGCCGCCGGCGCCACCGTCCTGGGCCAGGTCGAGGAGGCAGCGACGCTGGCCTTCCTGTACTCCCTGAGCGAGGGCCTGGAGGAGTACTCCGTCGCCAAGACCCGCAAGGGCCTGCGCGCCCTGCTCGACCTGGTCCCGCGCGAGGCCACCGTCCGCCGCGACGGCACCGAGCTGGTGGTCGATCCCGCCGAGCTCGTGGTCGGGGACCGGATGCTCGTCAAGCCCGGTGAGCGCCTGGCCACCGACGGCATCGTCCGGGCCGGCCGCACGGCCCTGGACACCTCAGCGATCACCGGGGAGTCGATGCCGGTCGAGGCCGGCCCCGGCGATGAGGTCTTCGCCGGCGCCATCAACGGCACCGGCGCCCTGGAGGTCGAGGTCACCACCACGGCCGAGAACAACTCCCTGGCCCGCATCGTCCACATCGTCGAGTCCGAGCAGTCCCGCAAGGGCGCCACCCAGCGCCTGGCCGACAAGATCGCCAAGCCGCTGGTGCCCGGCATCCTCATCGCCGCGGTCCTCATCGCCGTCCTCGGCGCCATTGTCGGCGACCCCGGCCTGTGGCTGCAGCGGGCCCTGGTCGTGGTCGTCGCCGCCTCCCCGTGCGCGCTGGCCATCTCCGTGCCCGTCACGGTCGTGGCCTCCATCGGGGCCGCCAGTAAGCACGGGGTGCTGGTCAAGGGCGGCGCCGCGCTGGAGACACTGGGCACGGTGCGCACCATCGCCCTGGACAAGACCGGCACGCTGACCCGCAACGAGCCGGTGGTCATCGACGTCGCCGCGGCGCCGGGCCACACCCGCGAGGAGGTGTTGTCCCTGGCCGCCGCCCTGGAGGCGCGCAGCGAGCACCCGCTCGCCCGCGCCATCCTGGCCGCCGCCGACACCGTCCCCGCCGCCGAGGCCGTCGAGGCCGTGACCGGCGCCGGCCTGACCGGCACGATCACCGGCCAGGTACTGCGGCTGGGCCGCCCGGGCTGGGTCGAGCCCGGGACGCTGGCCGCGGACGTCACCCGCATGCAGCAGGCCGGCGCCACCGCCGTGCTCCTCGAGGTCGACGGCGCCGTGATCGGCGCGATCGGCGTGCGCGATGAGCTACGGCCCGAGGCCGCCGACGTCGTCGCCGACCTGCGCGCGCAGGGGTACACCGTCGCGATGCTCACCGGCGACAACGCCACCACCGCCAAGGCCCTGGCGGCCGATGCCGGCGTCACCCAGGTCCACGCCGACCTGCGCCCGGAGGACAAGTCCCGCCTGGTGGGCCAGCTCCGCGACTCGGGCAGGGCCACCGCGATGGTCGGCGACGGCGTCAACGACGCCCCGGCCCTGGCCACCGCGGACCTGGGCGTGGCAATGGGTGCGATGGGCGCCGACGTGGCCATCGAGACCGCGGACGTGGCCCTGATGGGCGACGACCTGCGGCTGCTGCCCGGGGCCTTCGCCCACGCCCGCCGCACGCGGCGGATCATCCTGCAGAACGTCGTGCTGTCCCTGGTGCTGATCGCGATCCTGATCCCGCTCGCCTTCGCCGGCGTGCTGGGCCTGGCCGCGGTGGTCCTCGTGCACGAGATCGCCGAGGTCTTCGTCATCGCCAACGGCGTTCGGGCCGGGCGGTCCAAGGACCTGCGCACCATCGCCGCCCCGACGGCGGCGCCCGCCGCGACGCCCGTCGCCGCCCAGAGCTGACGGCAGGGGGCCGGCGGGCACCGCCCGCTAGCCCCAAGAATTCCCGGCCGGGGGAGGGCCGTGGCCGCACGAGCACGGCCCTCATCCCTGCCCGGTCATCGCACACCCGTGCCGACACCAGCGCCGGCGCTTCACCGAAAGGCAGTCATGGATCTGCTCACCCCGGCCCTGCAGGCGATCGGCCTGTTCCTGGCCACCAACATCGACGACATCATCGTGCTGTCGTTGTTCTTCGCCCGCGGCGCCGGCATGCGCGGCACCACGGGGAAGATCCTCGCCGGTCAGTACCTCGGCTTCGGCGCCATCCTCGCAGCCTCGGTCCTCGTCTCCCTGGGCGCGGCCACCTTCCTGCCCGAGGAGGCGATCGCCTACTTCGGCCTGATCCCGCTGGCGCTCGGCCTGTACGCGGCCTGGAAGGCCTGGCGCGGGGACGACGACGATGACGACGACGAGAAGATTGCCGGCAAGGCGATCAGCGCGTGGACCGTCGCCGGTGTCACCTTCGCCAACGGCGGGGACAACATCGGCGTCTACGTCCCGGTCTTCGTCACCGTGGGCACCGGGGCGATCGTGGCCTACTCGATCGTGTTCCTCCTTCTGGTGGCCGTGCTCGTGCTGCTGGCGAAGTTCGTGGCCACCCGGAAGCCGATCGCCGAGATTCTCGAGCGTTGGGAGCACGTGCTGTTCCCGCTCGTCCTGATCGGCCTGGGCGTAGTCATCCTCGTCGAGGGCGGCGCCTTCGGCCTGTAGCGCCACCCCGAACGGCCTGCAGACCACCCGGCGACCTCGGCGAGATCCCAAGGAGACAAGGTGACTCACGACCACGCACACGAGCGCCCCACCTACCGAGGGCGGTTGGCCATCGCGTTCGCGATCACTGCCACCATCCTGGTTGCCGAGGTCGCCGGTGCCTGGTGGACCGGCAGCCTGGTCCTGCTCGTCGACGCCGGCCACATGCTCGCCGATGCCGGTGGGCTGCTCATGGCCCTGGTCGCGGCCTCCCTCGCGATGCGGCCGGCCACAGCCCGGCGCACCTGGGGTTACCGGCGCGCCGAGATCCTCGCCGCCGGCGCCCAGGCCACCGTGCTGCTCGCCGTTGGTGTTTACGCCTTCGTCGAGGGCGTCCAGCGCCTGTTCGCCCCGCCCGAGGTCACCTCGACCGGCCTGCTCGTCTTCGGCGTCATCGGCCTGCTGGGCAACATCGCCTCCATCGCCGTGCTCAGCGCCGGGCGCGGCGCGAACCTGAACATGCGGGCCGCTTTCCTCGAGGTCGTCAACGACGCCCTCGGTTCCGTCGCGGTGATCGTCAGTGCCGTCGTCATCGCCCTGACCGGATGGACCCGCGCGGACGCCGTGGCCGGCATGCTCATCGCCGTCCTCATCGTCCCGCGCGCCGTGACCATCCTGCGCGAAGCCGGCAGCGTGCTCCTCGAGTCAACCCCCAAGGGCCTAGACCTGGACCAGGTCAGCGGCCACATCCTCGCCGTGCCGCACGTCCTGGGCGTCCATGACCCTGCACGCCTCCCAGATCGCCACCGGCCTGCCGGTCCTCACCGCACACGTTGTTCTCGACGACTCCTGCTTTCAGGACGGGCATGCGCCGGAGATGCTTCACCAGCTCCAGGTCTGCGTGGCCGACCACTTCCCGGTCACCGTCGAGCACTCCACCTTCCAGCTCGAACCCGCCACGCACGTCGAGCACGAGCCCACGGCGCACTAACGCACCCGACGAAAAGTAAGGAACGTCGCGATGACCGCCAACGCACCGGCCCGGA
This sequence comes from Georgenia muralis, assembly GCF_003814705.1. Taxonomy (NCBI): domain Bacteria; kingdom Bacillati; phylum Actinomycetota; class Actinomycetes; order Allobogoriellales; family Allobogoriellaceae; genus Georgenia; species Georgenia muralis. The sequence continues at coordinate 1,826,560 of NZ_RKRA01000001.1, forward strand.
CCGCCAGGGTGGCCCGGGCGCGCATCGCCCTTGCCGTCACCGTCGCGCTGCTCGCCGCGGTGGACCTGAGCCTCAAGGCGTGGGCGGGCGGGGCCCTGGCCGACGGTCAGACGGTGGACCTCGGGCCCCTCCAGCTGCGCCTGGTCTTCAACTCCGGGGTGGCGTTCAGCCTCGGCGCCACGTTGCCCGCCGGTGTCGTGCTTGGTGTCACCGGCCTAATTATCGTCGCGCTGGCGGTGTTCGCCTGGTGGGCTACCCGCACCGCTACGCTGCCCGCGCGGCTGGCGCTGGCCGCGATCCTGGCCGGCGCGGTGGCCAACCTGCTCGACCGCGCCGCCGACGGGGTGGTGACCGACTATCTGCACACCGGCTGGTTCCCCACCTTCAACCTGGCCGACGTCTTCATCACCGCCGGGGCCGCGGCGCTGGTCCTGGTTAGCCTCACCGGCAGCGACAGGGCCGAGGACCCGGTGTGACCCTCCACGACGACGTGTGGCGGTCGGGCGGGCTGGCCTGGCTTGGTTCATCGTGGCGTGGCTTAGGACGTCAGCGGGCATCGACGACGTAGCCGCCGGGGTGCTGTCGAACTCCATGGCGTTGATCGGGTTCGGCGTCCAGTCGTTAAGGTCTTCGTCGCCGTGGTGGGATCTGGCGGGCGCGTGCCGGCGCGCGCGCACCGCAGCGACCGCCGCTTTGCGCCATCATGTGCGCATTCACGGCCCACCATCCCGCCGGCCACTGCTCCACTGCCCCGGCAAGTCCAGGGCGGCGTCCGCGTGCATGTGGCGGTATGTGCTAACTCATGTGCTACCGGCCCTGTAGATCGGTGAATCACGACGTTGTCATCCAGAGACCGACCCGTCCAAACCCCAGTGGTTGCGCGCCAAAACGCCGATCCGTGATCCCGCCCGTGAGGGGCTCGCGAACAGTTCGAACCCCTACTCCGCCAACGCTAGCCGGCGCGCCCCCGGCGCCCGGGCGGCAGCAGTCCGCGGGCGCGAGCCTTCGCGACCCAGCCTTGGGCGGTGCTGAGTGCGACGCCGCTGAGCTCGGCCATGGTCGCCGAGGGGTTGGCGTCGCCGTTAGCTGTGAGGCGGCCGTGCTGGAGTGCGACGAGTTCGTAGAAGTCGGGGGTCTGCTTCGGGTCACCTAGTGGCTTGAGTAGGTCCCGTTCGGCGATCTTGCGGCCACTGGGTAGCTCGATCTTGCCGCCGGTGAGGGTGGTGGCTCGCTTCATGGCGAACAGGCGCTGGTTGATCGCTGCTTCGATGCGCGCGGTCGGTAGCTCTCGCAGCAGCTGGCTGGTGATCGGGTCTCCCGGGCGCCAGGGCAGGTAGACGACGCCGGTGATGCGGACCTCCTCGGGGACGCCGAACAGCTGGCGCTGAAGCCTGAGGTACACGCGCGTCGCCGTGGCGGTGTGTTCGATGTAGCGCCAGCGGCCGTCGACGGTCTCGTTCTGCTCGGAGCCCATGCGCGCCTGGCGCTGCTCCTCGTCGACGGTCTGGTCGTCGTAGCCGAGCAGGGCGTCAATCTCGCCGCTGGCGTCATCGGCTCGCTCTCCGGGGAACCGGTTCGGCAGGTGCCAGCCGGCCGGCAGGTCGTCCTGGACGAGCAGCCCGTCGTAGGTCTGATCGCCGGTCACGCGAGGAACTGTCGGCATGCAAAGCAGCGTACCGGGCCTGCGGCCCTCAACTCATGTACTTGCCGCTACGTGGCTGCTGTGCTGTAATGTCGTGTACCTGCGAGGACGTGAGGTATTGCGATGGGTGAAGCGCCCGTGGTTGATCTCGCCGATCGGCTCCTGCGCACGCAAGAGGTCGCGGCATGGCTTGCTGTCTCCAAGTCGACGCTGGTGCGCTGGCGTCAGTCGCTCGAAGGTCCACAGGTCTACTGGCTCGCCGACGGCGTGCCTCGCTACCGTGCGTCCGACGTGGAGCGGTGGCTGAGTGGGCGCTCCGCCGCTCGCCCCCGGGCGCCGCGGCGTGGAGGGAGGCGTCGTGCCGGCTCGGCGCGGTGACAAGTGGGAGGGCCGTCTCAAGATCGGCGGTCAGGTCGTCAGCACCCGACGCTTCGAGACAAAGCGGGCGGCGACCGACTGGGAGCGTCGGCAGCGTAGTGCCTTCGACGAGCACGGCTACGACCCGAGCCGGGGCAAGGTCGCGGTCGAGGTGCTGCTGAACGCATGGCTCGAGCAGCGGGAGGGGCGCGTCAGTCGCACGACGCTGAACACCGACCGTTACCTCCTCCCGACCCGTGGCCAGGAGTCCGGCAGGGCCGGGACTGAGCCGGTCCTGCCGATCTGGTTCCGCAAGGTCCACGTCGGCAAGGTCACCGGCGCCGCGATCAGCACCTGGCAGGACGGCCTGCTGGCGCGCGGGCTGGCACCGACCTCGGTGAAGCGACACCGTGAGTCGCTGTCGTCGTTCTTCGCCTGGTGTGTCTCCGAGGGCTACATCGCGGCCAACCCGGTCAAGGCGGCGGCGCCGCCGAAGGATCGCCGTGCCCGCGAGGACATGCGCCCCCTGCCCTCGCACGAGTTCGACGCCGTCGTCGCCCAGCTCTCCGAGATCAGCGAGGTCTACGCGGACCTTGTCCGGGTGCTCGGGCGGACCGGGATCCGGTGGGGCGAAGCCCGGGCGATCCTGGTCCGGGACTTCATCGAGATGCCGATGCCCGTGCTGCACGTCGTCCGGAACCAGCCCGAAGGCACGGCCGCAGCGAAGACCCCGAAGTCGGGCAGAGGGCGACGAGTGCCGCTGCCGGACGCACTCGTGCCCGTGCTGCGTCGCTTCGCCGACGGCAAGCGCCCGGACGACCTGCTGCTGACGCGACCTGGCGGCGGCCAGCTCCACCGCTCGATGTTCGTCCGGCAGACCGGGTGGAGCGACGTCGGTCGCGGCCGTACGCTTCACGACCTGCGGCACACCGCGGCCTGCGAGTGGATCCTGCGCGGCGTACCCCTCACGACCGTCCAGGCGTGGCTTGGGCACGGCTCAATCGAGATCACCGCCCGATACCTCCACCACCTCGGCGACTCCGCCGACCGCTCCGCGCTGCAGCTGCTCAACGGCGGCTCGGCGGGGCATGCCCGACCACCGCGTCCAGCGGCCGGGGTGATTTTGGGGTGATTCACCGCTGCCGGAGCGCGGGCGACGCCGGCGAACGGCAAAGCCCCTGGTCTGCGTTACCGCAGACCAGGGGCCTCACTTCTCTCCGGTCGGGGTGGCGGGATTTGAACCCACGACCTCTTCGTCCCGAACGAAGCGCGCTACCAAGCTGCGCCACACCCCGGTGGAACCGGTTCAGGATAGCCGACCGGTGCCGTCGGCGTGAAACCGGCGCGGTGAGACCCACGCCACGTCCAGGTGTCAGCGCGGGAGGAGGGTGAGCAGGCTCGCCTCGGGCCGGCACGCGAAGCGGAACGGCGCGTACGGGCTGGTCCCCAGGCCCGCCGAGACGTGCAGCCAGGTCGACCCGGCACCGCCGGGCGCGTCCGGGCGCAGGCCCGGCCAGCCGTGCAGGCCCGAGGCCCGGCCCCGGTCCAGGTCGGAGTTGGTCACCAGCGCCCCGTAGAACGGCACGCAAAGCTGGCCGCCGTGGGTGTGCCCGGCGAGGACGAGGTCGCAGCCGTCGCCGGCCATGGCGTCCAGCACCCGGGTGTACGGGGCGTGGGAGACGCCGAGGTGCAGGTCCGCCCGGGGGCCGGGCGCGGGGAACGCGTCGCGGTCCAGGTGCGGGTCGTCCACCCCGACGAAGGAGACCGTCCGGCCACCGAGCTCGAGCGTCACGCGGGTGTTGGTGAGGTCGCGCCACCCGGCGCGGCGGAAGGCGGCGGTCATCTCCCGCCACGGCAGCTCCTCGGGGTCCTCGTGCGCGGTGCGCGCGTCGGGCAGGAGGTAGCGGGCGGGGTTCTTCGGCCGGGGGGCGACGTAGTCGTTCGAGCCGAGCACGAAGACCCCCGGACGGTCCATGAGCGGGGCGTAGGCCTCGAGGAGGGGACCGAGGGCGTCGTCGTGGGCGAGGTTGTCCCCGGTGGTGACGACGAGGTCCGGCTCGAGCCGGGCGAGGTCGCGCACCCAGGCGACCTTGTCGCGCTGGACCGGGGTCAGGTGCAGGTCCGACAGGTGCAGGACCCTCAGCGGCTGCTCACCGGGGCCCAGGACGGGCACGTCGTAGCGGCGCAGCGTGAACATCGACGTCTCCGCCCACGCCCACGCGAGTGCCCCGGCCGCCGCGGCGGCGGCGCCTCCCGCGACGGCGGCGAGGCGGTGGCCGACGGCGCTCAGCCGTCTCCCTCCCCGCGGTTGCCGCTGTTGCCCGGGTCCTCCGGGGGCTGGGCGGGCGGTTCCTCGGCCGGCGGTGGCTCCTCGGCCGGCGGGGGCTCGGGGGCCGGCGCCGGGGCGGGAGCGGGGGCCGGCCCTGCGCTCGGGACGATGACGACGCTCGAGCCGGGGCTCACCCGGGTGCCGGCGGCGGGGTTGGTCGCGGCGACCGCGCCCGCCTGCCAGTCGGAGAAGACCGCGCCGCCGACGACCGGCTGGAGCCCGGCCGCGGCCAGGATGGCCTGGGCGTCGGCGACGCTGCGGCCCACGACCTCCGGGACGCCCACCCGTTCGCCGAACAGGGCGGTCTCGCCCGCAGCGGGGAAGCCGACGTGCCCAGTACCGGCGAGCGCGCGGGCGGTGTAGGCCCCCCACGTCCGGGCCGGGTAGGAGCCGCCGAAGACGAACTCGTTGTACGTCCCGGCGATCACCGCGTCGAACATGGAGATGTTGCCCTCCTGGTGGCCCATCCACACCGCGGAGGCCAGCTGGGGGGCGTACCCGACGAACCACGCGGCCGAGTCGTCGTTCGCGGTCCCGGTCTTGCCGGCCACCGGTCGGCCGTCGGGCTGGACGGCGTTGCGGCCGGTCGAGCCGCGCTCGTTCGTCACCACCCGCTGGAGGGCGTGGTTGACGCCGTTGACGATCTCCGGCTCGAGCGCCTGGCTGCAGGAGGCCTCCGGCGCGGGCATCTCGTTGCCCGCGCGGTCGGTCACCGCGGTGATCGCCACCGGCTCGCAGGAGACGCCGCCGGCCGCCAGGGTCGCGACCGCCTCGGCCATGCTCAGCGGAGTGACGTTGTTGGACCCCAGGACCGCCGAGGGGTTGGGCTGCAGCGGCTGGCCGTCGCCGCGCTCGACGCCCATGCGGGCGGCGTTGTCCAGCACGCCGCACAGGTCCATCTGGTTGGCCATCTCGACGAACGTGAGGTTGACCGACTGCCGGGTGGCCTCGAGCACGCTCATCCGGGGTCCGCCGACGCCCTCGAGGTTGTTCGGCTCGTAGTCGTCGGCGTAGGTGGGGTTGCACGAGATGTTCCACGACTCGCGCGGGTACATCCGCTTGTTGGAGACCACCTGGTCGTTGAGCGTGTGACCCGTCCGCAGCCACTCGATGAGCGTGAAGATCTTGAACGTCGAGCCGGACTGGAAGCCCACGCCGCCGCCCATCGAGCGTCCGACGTTGAGGTTGACCCTCGTCGCGGAGGGGTCCTCCTCCGTGGCCGAGCCGAAGTTCGTGTTCTGGGCCATCGCGAGGATCTTGCCCGTGCCGGGCTCCACCGAGGACAGCGCCATCTTGATGCCCGAGGCGTCGTTGATCGGCACCGACGCCGTGACGGACTCGAAGGCCGCCTGCTGCTTGCCCGGGTCGAGGGTCGTCTTGATGACGAGGCCGCCGCGGTAGAGCAGCTGGCGGCGCTCCTCCGCGCTGGCGCCCCAGGCGTCGTTCTGGAGCAGGTCCTTGACGACGTACTCGCAGAAGTAGGCGGCGTTCCCGGCCGCCGCGCACCCGTTGGGGGTGGCGGAGACGTTGAGCATCTCCTCGATCGGCAGCGCGACGGCGGCGTCGAACTCCTCCTGGGTGATGAAGCCCTGGTCACGCATCGTCGCCAGGACGGTGTCGCGTCGGATCTTGGCGCCCTCGGGGTTGCGTACGGGGTCGTGCCGCGCGGGGGACTGCGTGATGCCCGCGAGCATGGCCGACTCCGGGATCGTCAGCTCCGAGGCGTTCTTGGAGTAGTAGTAACGCGCGGCGGCCTGCACGCCGTACTGGGAGGGCCCGAACTGGGCGAGGTTGAGGTAGCCGGCGAGGATGTCGTCCTTGCTCACCTGCTGCTCGAGGCCGATGGCGAGGCGGGCCTCCTCGAGCTTGCGACCCAGCGTGGTCTCGGTCGCGGCGGCGATCGCCTCCGGGTCCTCGGCGACCTTGCCGGCCTCGATGAGGACGTTCTTGACGTACTGCTGGGTCAGGGTGGAGGCCCCCTCGAGCGGGCCGCCGGCGAGATTGTTCACCAGCGCGCGGAGCATTCCCTCGGGGTCGATGCCCTTGTGGTCGTAGAAACGGCGGTCCTCGATCGCGACGACGGCGTCGCGGACGTAGGGCGAGATCTCCTCGAGGGGCACCACGACACGGTTGTCGGCGTAGATGGTGGCCAGGACCGAGCCGTTGGCGTCGAGGATGACGCTCTGCTGCGACGGCTGGGGGATGGCGAGCTCGCTGGGGAGGTCGTCGAACAGGTCGGTGGTCGCCTGGCTCACCGAGCCCACCGCGCCGACGGCGGGCATGACGAGGGCCGCGGTGAGCAGGCCACCCGTGGCCGCGACGACGACGAAGGCGAGCAGCATGACCAACAGCTGCAGGGGACGGACGGCCCGGCCGGACGCGGAGGGGGTCGACGACATGCCTCCAGCGTACGTGGCGCCGGGCCCGGGGCGCCCCGGCAACGCTCCCGGGACGGCGTAAACACATCGTCGGCCGAAATTCAATCCCTCATCTGGGGGAGGAATTCAGGGCCGGATCCGGATAATTTACGGGCCAGAGGTCCCGGTTCGGTCACAGCCCTTCCGTGGGACTGTATCCAGGGATAACGTCAGGTCGAGACAAAATACCTGCCGCGGGTCGGCGGAGGGGGATTCTGTCCTTCGACGTAGGAGGTGCCATGAAGGTCGACGACGACCAGACCTGGGCGTCACGCGCGGCCTGCGCCGGCAGCGAGCCCGACGCGCTCTTCGTGCGCGGTGCCGCGCAGCGGGAGGTCCGAGAGCTGTGCTTCGCCTGCCCGGTGAGGATGGAGTGCCTCGCCGACGCGCTGAACTCCCAGACGACCTTCGGGGTCTGGGGCGGGCTCACCGAGCGTGAACGCCGGGCGCTGCTGCGCCGCTACCCCGAGGTCGCCGACTGGTCGAGCTGGCTCGAGCGCGAGGACGACGAGCTCATCGCCGAGCTGCGGGCGCAGCGGGCGCCTCGGATCATCGCCCGGATGCGCTCGCACACGGGCTGAGGAGGCACGTTTCGCCGTGGCTCCTAGGATGTCGGCATGACGACCTGGGAGTACGCGACGATCCCCCTGCTCATCCACAACACCAAGGCGATCCTCGACCAGTGGGGTGCGGACGGGTGGGAGCTCGTCCAGGTGGTGCCCGGCCCCGCCGGCTCCAACAACCTCGTGGCCTACCTCAAGCGCCCGGCGGGGGAGCGGTGAGCACCGGTGAGCGCCTCGCCGCCCTCGGCCTGACCCTGCCTCCCGTGGCCGCGCCCGTGGCGGCCTACGTCCCGGCCGTGCGCTACGGCGACCTCGTCCAGACCTCCGGCCAGCTCCCGCTCGTCGGCGGTGCGGTCACCGTCACCGGGAAGGTGGGCGCCGGCGTCTCCCCGGAGGAGGCGACGGCCGCGGCGCGCACGTGCGCGCTCAACGCCCTGGCCGCGGTCGCGGACCTCGTGGGCGACCTCGACGAGGTCGTGCGCGTCGTCAAGGTCACCGGCTTCGTCGCGTCCGACCCCTCGTTCACCGGTCAGCCGGGCGTCGTCAACGGCGCGTCGGAGCTCCTCGGCGAGGTCTTCGGGGACGCCGGGCGGCACGCCCGCTCCGCCGTCGGCGTGCCCGTGCTGCCCCTGGACGCCGCCGTCGAGGTCGAGCTGCTCGTCCAGGTCCGCTGACCCCTCGTGAGGTCCGCTGAGCCCTGGCGCTCAGCGGGCCCGGCGGCGCAGCCGGTCGACGTCGAGGAGCAGGACCGCGCGACCGTCCAGGCGGATCCACCCGCGCGAGACGAACTCCGCGAGCGACTTGTTGACCGTCTCGCGGGAAGCCCCGACGAGCTGGGCGAGCTCCTCCTGCGTGAGTTCGTGCGGCACGTAGAGGCCCTCGTCGGTGCGCTCGCCGAACCGGTCGGCCAGGTCCAGCAGCGCCTTGGCCACGCGTCCGGGCACGTCGGAGAAGACGAGGTCCGCGAGTGCGGTGTTGGTCCGGCGCAGCCGCTGGGCGAGGGCGCGGAGCATGTGCTTGGCCAGCTCGGGACGGGTGTCCAGGAAGGCCATGAGGTCCTTGTGCTGGAGCTCGAGCAGGTGCGTGGGGGCCACGGCCGTGGCCGTCGTCGAGCGCGGGCCCGGGTCGAAGAGGGTCAGCTCGCCCAGGATCTCGCCCGGGCCGAGGACGGCGAGCAGGTTCTCCCGGCCGTCGGGCGCGGTGTGGCCGAGCTTGACCTTGCCGTCGATGAGCACGTAGAGCCGGTCGCCCGGGTCGCCCTCGTTGAAGAGGATCTCGCCACGGCGCAGGGAGGTCTCGGTCATGACGGAGCGCAGCTCGGACTGGTCCTGCTCGGCGAGCGCCTCGAACAGGGGTACTGAGCCGATCACGTTCTCTTCCACGGTGGTCCCTTCCGGCGAGTCCGTGCGGCGTCGGCCGCGACGTGACCATCCTGCCACCGCAGGTCACGGCAGGCACGGACACCGGCCGACGGGCGCGCCGTAGGCTGCCCGCATGGATGCAGCGCCTGCCGTCCCGGCCCGCCGGGCCCGCCGTCCGCGCTCGCTGCGGGCGGCCCGCGCCCAGGCGCTCGAGGTCGACCGGCGGCTCACCCTCGCCTGGCCCGACGCGCACTGCGAGCTCGACTTCCGCACCCCGCTCGAGCTGCTCGTGGCCACGGTCCTCTCGGCGCAGACGACCGACAAGCGGGTCAACGCCGTCACGCCGGAGCTGTTCGCCCGCTACCCGGACGCCGGCTCGTACGCTGGCGCCGACCGCGCCGAGCTCGAGGACCTCCTGCGCCCGCTCGGCTTCTTCCGGGCAAAGGCGCAGTCGCTCATGGGCCTGGGTGCGGCGCTGGTGGCCGACCACGACGGCGTCGTCCCCGGCACGCTCGCCGAGCTCGTGCGGCTGCCGGGGGTGGGTCGCAAGACCGCGAACGTGGTCCTCGGCAACGCGTTCGGCGTGCCGGGCATCACGGTCGACACCCACGTCGGCCGGCTCGCGCGACGGCTGGGCTGGACGGAGGAGAAGGACCCCGTCAAGGTGGAGAGCCGCATGGCCGAGCTGCTTCCCGCGGAGGTCTGGACGATGGCCTGCCACCGGCTGATCTTCCACGGACGGCGCGTGTGCCACTCGCGGCGGCCGGCGTGCGGGGCGTGCGTGCTGGCCGACCTGTGCCCGTCCTACGGCGAGGGGGAGACCGACCCCGAACGGGCGCAGGCGCTGGTGAGCCGGGGCTGACGGGGCGCTCAGCGCCCCACGGGCGCGTGCTCCGTGAGGAAGGCCAGCAGCAGGTCGCTGACGGCGTCCGAGGCCTCCTCGGGCAGGAAGTGCCCGGCGTCGTCGAGGACCTCCTGGCGCAGGGGCGCGCGGACGAGGTCCGCGTCCCGACCGAACGCGCGAGCGCCCATGAGGGGGTCCTGGCGGCCGCGGACGGTGAGGACCGGCACCCGGACCGGCGCGGCGAGCGCCGCGAGGTAGCGCCGGCCGTCGGCACGCGGCGTGGAGCGCGCCAGCCAGCGGAAGTGCTCCATCGCGCTGTGCGCGGCGAACGGCAGGCCCATCGCCTCGGTGTACAGCGCAGCCTGCGAGGTGGCGCCGTCGTTGCCCGGCGCGGACCACCGGCGCAGGAGCCGGGCCACGAGGTCCCCCTCGCGCAGGGCCCGCTCGGGGAACCACGGCACCTGGAACGCGGCCATCGTGCCGAGCGCACCCCACGGCAGGGCGGTGCCCGGGCGGTGGAGGGGCACCGGGTGGGGGTTGGCGAGGGTGACGACGGCGCGGGTCAGGTCCGGGGCCAGGGTGGGCATCGACCAGGCGACGGTGCCCCCGAACCCGTGACCGACGACGACCGCGCCCGCCGCGCCCAGGGAGCGGATGACCCCGGCGACGTCGCGGGCCAGGACGGCGGTCTCGTGCCGGCGCGGGGGTTTGTCGGAGCCGGCGAAGCCGCGCAGGTCCATGGCCGCGACCCGGTACCCGGCGTCGGCGAGCACGGGGATCTGGTGGCGCCACGCCCACCAGAACTGTGGGAACGCGTGCAGGAGGACCACGACGGGGTGTCCCTCGCCGGTGGGCCCGGCGAGCGCGACGTGGAACTGGGCGCCGTTCGCGGCGACGTTGCGGTGCTCCCACGGCCCGGGGACGAGGACGCAGCTCGAGTCGGCAACCACGTCCGGTCACGCTACCTGGTGCCCGGCCCCGCCCGTGCCTGTCACGGGGGCGCGGCGGGCGCCGTGTGCCCTCCCTCACACGAGGGCGACGAGCCCGACGTAGACACCTGTCCCGGCGACGATGCTCAGCAGGGCGTTGCGGCGCCACAGGTGAAGGCCGGCCGTCACGGCCACGGCCACGAGCTCGGGCAGCCCGTGCGGGGCGGCGGTGAGGTCCACCTCGGACAGCGTGTAGACGACGAGGACCGCCATCACCCCCAGCGGCATGGTGCGACCGAGGTAGCCGACGGCGCGCGAGCCGCCCATGCGCCGCAGGAGCAGGAACGGTGCCAGCCGGAGGGCGTAGGTGACCGCGAAGATCACCAGGAGGGTCAGGAGGATTCGCTCAGGTGTCATGGCCGCCGCCCAGGGCGAACCGTGCGAGCAGGACCAGGACGAAGGCGGTGAGGGCGATGACGAGCATGCTCCCCGGCGCCACCACGAGCGCGAGAGCGGCGCAGGCGAGCGCGACCACCAGCGTGGGGACGTCGGGGGAGGCGCGGAAGGCGTCGATCGTCAGGACGACGAAGAGCGCGGTGAGCGCGAAGCCCATGCCCTCCACCTGGAGCCCGAGCCGCGACCCGAGCAGCGCCCCGGTCGTCGAGCCGGCGACCCAGTAGGCGTGGCAGAGGATCTCGGTGGCCAGCACGCGCGTGCCGGTCAGCTGGGCGTGCGGGCGGGTGGCGAGGAGGGCGTAGGCCTCGTCGGTCAGCGCGTGGACGCCGTAGAGGCGGCCGGCGGTGGAGCGGATCTCGAGCAGCGGGAAGCTCAGGCCGTAGAAGACGTGCCGGAAGTTGACGAAGAACGTCGTCAGCGCCACCTGGGCCAGGCCGACCCCGCCGGTGACGAGGGAGATGGCGAGGAACTCCATGGAGCCGGCGTAGATGAGCACGGAGAAGACCGGCGCCCACCACCAGGCCAGGCCGCTGCCGACCAGGAGGATCCCGAACGCCGCGCCGAGCGGGAGGTACCCCATCCCGACGGCGGCCGTGTCCCGGACCGCGGCGGCGACCTCGCGCCGCTGCGCGGACGCGGCGGGGACGTCGGGCTCGGGCACGGGCCCAGGGTACGAGCGTGCGCCGGACGGCCGGGCCGGCGTCCGGGAGCAGGGCCGGCCGTGGTGGTCCAGGGTGGCGTCGGAGGAGGGTCGGCCGTGGTGGCGCCGTCGGGGGAGGCCGGGCCGTGGTGGTGCAGCGCCGTGGCCTGAGGTCCGGCCGGCGGCACGCTCTCCGCGCCCGGTGCCCCGGCACAGATGCCGAAGGTTCCGTCGGGACTGGCCTGACGGAACCTTCGGCGTGCTGCGACCCGACCGGTCAGCGGCTCAGCGGTGCATCCCCTGGCTGATCCGGCTCATCACCGTCGAGTCGGCCAGCGTCGTGACGTCACCGGCCTCGCGCCCCTCGGCGATGTCGCGCAGGAGGCGGCGCATGATCTTCCCGGACCGCGTCTTCGGCAGCTCGGCCACGACGAGGATGGACCGGGGCTTGGCGATCGGGCCGATCTCCTTGGCCACGTGCGCGCGCAGCTCCGCGACGACGTCGGACCCCTCGCCCGCCTCGTCGGCCTTCCCCACGTGCTCGGCGCGCAGGATGACGAAGGCGACGACCGCCTGCCCGGTGGTGTCGTCGTTGGCCCCCACGACGGCGGCCTCGGCCACGTACGGGTGGGAGACGAGCGCGGACTCGATCTCCGTCGTCGACAGGCGGTGGCCGGAGACGTTCATGACGTCGTCGACCCGGCCGAGGAGCCAGACGTCGCCGTCCTCGTCCTTCTTCGCGCCGTCGCCGGCGAAGTACATGCCCTCGAAGCGGGACCAGTACGTGTCCCTGAACCGCTCGGGGTCGCCCCAGATGCCCCGGAGCATCGCCGGCCAGGGCGCGGTGAGCACGAGGTACCCACCGCCGCCGTCCGGAACGGGATGGGCCTGCTCGTCCAGGACGTCGGCGGCGATGCCCGGCAGCGGCCGCTGCGCGGACCCGGGCTTGGTCGCGGTGACCCCCGGCAGCGGGGAGATCATCATGGCGCCGGTCTCGGTCTGCCACCAGGTGTCGACGATCGGGGTCCGGTCGCCGCCGATCACCCGGCGGTACCACATCCACGCCTCGGGGTTGATGGACTCGCCCACCGAACCCATGAGCCGCAGCGAGCTCAGGTCGAACCCGGCGGGGATGTCCTCGCCCCACTTCATCGCCGTGCGGATCGCGGTGGGGGCGGTGTAGAGGACGGAGACCTTGTACTTCTCCACGATCTCCCACCACCGGCCCTTGTGCGGGGTGTCCGGGGTGCCCTCGTAGATCACCTGGGTCGCGCCGTTGAGCAGGGGCCCGTAGGTGACGTAGGAGTGGCCGGTGACCCAGCCGACGTCGGCGGTGCACCAGTACACGTCCGCCTCGGGCTTGATGTCGAAGACGTTGCGGAACGTGAAGGCCACCTGGGTGAGGTAGCCACCGGTGGTGTGCAGGATCCCCTTGGGCTTCCCGGTGGTCCCGGAGGTGTAGAGGATGAACAGGGGGTGCTCGGCGTCGACCACGGCCGGGGTGTGCTCCGGGCTCGCGGCGGCCAGGGCGTCCTCCCAGCTGACGTCCCGGCCCTCGGTCCATTCCACGTCCTGGCCCGTGCGGTGCACGACGAGGACGTGCTCGACCGGCGTGCCCTTGGCCAGGGCCTCGTCGACGGCGGGCTTGAGCGCGCTCGCCTTGCCGCGGCGGTAGCCGCCGTCGGCGGTGATGACGACGCGGGCGTCGGCGTCGTTGATGCGGCTGTTCAGCGCCTCGGCGGAGAACCCGCCGAAGATCACCGAGTGCGGGGCGCCGATCCGCGCGCACGCGAGCATGGCGACGACCGCCTCGGGGATCATCGGCAGGTAGATCGCCACGCGGTCGCCCTTGCGGACCCCGAGGGCCTCCAGCGCGCCGGCGGCCCGGGAGACCTGCTCCTGGAGGTCGGCGTAGGTCAGGGTGCGGGTGTCGCCGGGCTCGCCCTCGAAGTGGATCGCGACCCGGTCGCCCAGCCCCGCCTCGACGTGGCGGTCGACGGCGTTGTACGCGGCGTTGAGCCGGCCGTCGCCGAACCAGCGGGCGACCGGTGCGCCGGAGAAGTCCAGGACCTCGGTGAAGTCCTCCGACCAGGTCAGCAGCTCACGTGCCTGCTCCGCCCAGAAGCCCTCGCGGTCGGCGTCGGCGCGCTCGTACATCTCGGCGGTCGCGTTCGCCTGGGCCGCGAACTCGGCGGAGGGCGGGAACGAGCGGTGCTCGTGGAGCAGGTTCTCCAGGCCGCCCTGCGTCTGGGCGGCATCGGGCTGGGACATCGGCGTCCTCTCGTTGGCGACGGCCACGGCTGTGCCGTGGCTCACATTCCTGTCGACATCAAGATATCCGACTCTGGCAGATTGACCAGCCCCTGCCCGGGGCGGTCACCGGGGCGGGCGCAGCCGCTCCTCGCGCCGGCCCAGCCGGCGGGCCCCGTGGGAGACGACGCCGACCAGGAGCAGCCCCAGCCCGTACAGCGCGAGCCGGCCGGTCGAGACGTCGTTGTCGAGGTGGAACGTGGCGTTGTCCCCGAGGCTGCCCAGGGCGCCCAGGGTCCCCGAGAGCGTGTCGAGGAAGCTCGTGGCCTGGGCCGGCAGGGCGACGGCGGCCAGGGCCAGGACCAGCACGACGGCGCCGACGGCGGTCGCCCCGAGCGAGGACCAGCGTGCGGCGAGCAGCAGCGCCGCGGTGACCACGAGGCCGGCCGCGAGCTCGACGAGCGCCGCGGGGTTGGTGATCTCGCCGGCCTGCCACTGGTTGTCGGCGCCGAGGGTGAGCCGGGCGCCGGCGTCGGTGACGAGGTACCAGGCCACCGGCGCGAGCACGAGCGTCAGCAGCAGGGCCCACCCGTGCGCCGCGGCACGCGAGCGCGGCCGTGTCTCGGTGGCCCCGTCCAGGAGCGGGTCACGCCCGACGGCGCGCTCGCGCGGCTCGGGTGGTCGCGCCGCCGGTGCCGCGTCGCGTCGCCCGGTGGGCGCGGCGGGCGAGGCAGCGCCGTCACCGTGCAGGCCGAGGAAGCCCTGACGGCGCGTCGCGGTCGTCTCGGTGTCCTCCCGGCGGGTCCCCGGCTCGGCCGGGGTGCGGACGCCGTCACCGTCGGCCGGCGGGTGGACGCGGGTGCTGTCGTCGGCCGGCGGGTGGACGCGGGTGGTGTCGTCGGCGGGCCGGCCGTCGGGCTCCGGGTGCTGGTCGGTGCTGCTCACTGCGCCTCCTGGGTCTCTGGTGCCAACCTAGCCACCGGGCACCGGGGGGCACGTCGAGCCGCGCCGGGTGGGCCGCGCACTAGCCTGGCGGGGTGAGCAGCGACGTCGTCCCCGCCCTCGAGCGGCTCGCGCTGCTCGACGGTGTGCCCGAGGCCGCGGCTGGAGCCCGGGAGGCCGCCGCGGACCTGCGCTGGCACGAGGGGCTGCGGCGCCGCTGGCGCGAGGCGAGGGCGGAGGCGGCGGTGCGCTCCGCCGTCGCCGGGGCCTCCCTCGACGGTGCCCGGGCACCGGCGTCCTGGCTCCGCGGCCGGGTGGCGGCCGGCGACGTCGACCCCGCCGCCGCACGGGCCGAGGAGGCCGCCGTGCTCGCCGCCTGGCGCGCCCAGGTCCACGCCGGCGCGCTCTTCGGCGACCTGGGCGGACGCGCCCCGCGCGCCCCCGGTGCCGAGGTGATGGCCGGGCTGCACCGGGACCTCACCGCGCACCTGGTCGCGGCCGGTGCCCTGCAAGCCGGTGACGTCGGCCGCCCGCGGACCACCGGCCGGGCCCGCGACGCCGCGGGCGCGGACGAGCCGGTCGGTGCCGAGCTCGAGGCGCGCACCGCCCTCGTCGTCGCCGTGCTCGACGCCGAGAGGGCACCCGGTCTGGTGCGCGCCGCCGTCGTCCACGCCGAGGTCGCCACGGCCCGTCCCTTCGTGACGGCCAACGGCCAGCTCGCACGGGTCCTCGCCCGCCTCGTCCTCGTGCGCAGCGGCGTCGACCCCACCGGCGTCGCCCTGCCCGACGAGATGCACGCGGGCGACCCGCTCGCCTACCGGCGGGCGCTCGCCGCCTACGCGACGGGCACCCCCGACGGGGTGGCCACCTGGCTGGTGCACCAGGCCGAGGCGGTGACCGCCGGTGCCCGGGCCGGCGCCGGGCTGGCGACGGGTGTCCTCGCCGGCCGACCGGCCTAGCACGGCCGCCACGCCGAGGCCCGCCGGTCACCCGTCGGCACGTGGCCCGAGGGCGAGTCATCTCAGGCGGACCGTGGCCGCGTCGCCCAGAGCCAGCCGCCCACGGCCGTCGCCACGCCGGCCAGGGCGAGGAGCACGCGGACCGGCGGCGGGCGCAGCGGCACCGGCCGCCGGAAGCGCCGCACCTCCCAGCCCCGCTCGCGGGCGACGCGCAGCAGTGCGCGGTCCGGGTTGACCGCCACCGGGTGGCCCACGACCTCGAGCATGGGCAGGTCGGTGATCGAGTCGCTGTACGCCCACGACCGTGCGAGGTCGTACCCGTGGCGCTGCGCGAGGGCGGCCATCTCGGCGGCCTTGGCAGGGCCGTAGACGTAGTGCTCCGTCCGCCCCGTGAAGCGGCCGTCGGCCACCGCCATCGTCGTGGCGATGACGTGGTCGGCACCGATCATCGCCGCGATCGGCTCGACGATCTCCCGGGCCGACGCCGAGACGACGACCACGTCCTCGCCCGCGTCCTGGTGCGCACCGACCAGCTCGAGGGCCTCGAGGTAGACCAGGGGCCGGACCGCCGTGCCCACCGCGTCGGCGACGGCGTCCCGGAACCGCGCGACCTCCCACCCGTTGACCGTGCGGGAGAGCTCCTGACGGATCCGGTCGCTGCGGCGGTGGTCCGCGGCCACGAAGGCGTAGCCCAGCTGCGCCCCGGCCGAGCGCAGGACGTCCCCGCGGCGCAGGAGGCCCGCGGCGAGGAGGGGCCGGGCGAGCGCGAGGGAGGACGAGGTCGCGAGGATGGTCTTGTCGAGGTCGAAGAACGCCGCAGCGCGCCGGTCGGTGCCCATGCCACCTCCTCCCTGACCAGGCTAACCGTGCGGGCACCCCCCGTGGAGCGCCCCGGCGAGGTCGCCGGGCCGCGGGGCGCGACCGCGTCCCCAGGCGGCCCGGACCGCCGCCGTCCACAGGGTCGGGGCGGACGACGGCGCACCCGGGCCACGGTGGCGGCCTGGACAGGAGGTGGCCGATGGGGTCGTCGGGGAAGCTGCAGGTGGTCCTGCGCACGGGGGACGAGGCGGTCGCCGCCCAGGTCGGCCGGCTCACCGACCTCGCGGGGGTGGGCCTGCTCGTCGTCCCACCGGACCGGGTGCTGCCGGCGGCGGCGGTGGTGCTGGACCACGAGCGCGCCGACCTGCCGGTGCTGAGGGTGCACGTCGACCCCGGTCGGGTGGGGCGCGTGCCCGGGGCGCCCGAGGAGCTCCCCGCCGTCGTCGAGCTGCCCGGCGACACCCCCGTCCTGCTCGACGTCGTCGTCGCGGCCGGCACGCCGCACCGCGCCCGGACGGTGGGGGTGGTGGCCGCCCACGGCGGGGCAGGGGCCTCGGTGCTCGCCGCCGCCCTCGCCAGGGCGGCCGTCGACGACGGTGCGGCGACCGCACTGGTCGATCTCGACCCGGCCGGTGGCGGCCTGGACGTCCTCCTCGGGCTCGAGCACGACCCCGGCCGGCGGTGGACCGACCTGCGGGCCGAGCGGGGCGCGCTGCTGCCCGAGCGGCTGGCCCTCGCCCTGCCGTCCTGGCACCTCGTCCGGGTGCTCTCGGGGGACCAGCGCGGTGGCATCGACCCGGCCGACCTCGTGGCCCGCTCCGCCGTGCGTGCGCTGGGCCAGGGGCACGACCTCGTCGTCCTCGACCTGCCGCGCCAGGTGCTCGCCGGCGGTGAGGCGGCCCGGACGTGGCTCGGCTGGTGCGGCGACGTCGTCCTCGTCGCCGGCGGTGGTGTCCGCGGCGCTGCCGCTGCCCGGGCGGGCGCCGCCGCGCTCGGTGCGAGCGGCTCCCGTGGACACCTCGTGGTCCGCGCCGACGCGGTCGAGAGCGAGGAGGTGGCCGACCACGCCGGGCTCGGCCGGGCCGTGCGGCTGCGCGAGCAGCGCGGCCTGGCGGCGGGTGTCGAGCGCGGCCTCGCCCCCGGCGACCAGCGCCGCGGGCCGCTGCGCGCCGCGGCGTCGGCGGTGCTGCGCGACCTCGGGCCGTGGCCGTGAGCCAGCCCGGCGGGGCGGCCGTCGTCGCGCGGGTGCGGGCCGCGGTGGCCGGAGGAACCCCGCTGGCCGGTGCGCTCGCGGAGGGGGCCGCCCGCACCGTGGGGGTCCGCGGGCTGCTCGACCTCGACGCGGACGTCCGCGCCCACCTGCGCGGCGCAGGACCGCTCCAGCACCTCCTCGACGACCCGCACGTGACCGACGTCCTCGTCAACGGTGCCGGCGGGGTCTGGCTCGACCGCGGCGCGGGGCTCGAGCGGGTGGACGTGGGGGACCCCGCCCTCGCCGACCCGGCCGCCGTCCGGGCGCTGGCCGCCCGGCTCGCCGCGGCCAGCGGCCAGCGGCTCGACGACGCGAGCCCGGTCGTCGACGGCACCCTGCCCGACGGCACCCGCCTGCACGCGGTGCTACCCCCGCTCTCGGCCGACGGCACGCTCATCTCGCTGCGGACCCACCGCGCGCGCGTCTTCAGCCTGACCGAGCTCACCGCGTCGGGGACCGTGCCGGCGGACGTCGAGCCCGTGCTGCGGGCCCTCGTGGACCGGCGGGCCAACGTCCTGGTCTCGGGCGCCACCGGCTCGGGCAAGACCACCCTGCTCGCCGCGCTGCTCGGGCTCGTGCCCGGCCGCGAGCGCATCGTGTGCATCGAGGAGTCCGCCGAGCTGCGGCCCGACCACCCGCACGTCGTCCACCTGCAGGTCCGCCGGGCCAACGTCCAGCGCGTCGGCGAGGTGCCCCTCAGCGAGCTCGTCCGGGCGGCGATGCGGATGCGCCCGGACCGTCTCGTGCTGGGCGAGTGCCGCGGGGCGGAGGTGCGGGACGTCCTGGGCGCCCTCAACACCGGCCACGACGGCGGCTTCGCCACGGTCCACGCGAACGCCTCGGCGGACGTCCCGGCCCGGCTCGTGGCGCTCGGCGCCCTCGCCGGGATGGCCGAGCCCACCGTGGCGGCCCAGGCCGCCAGCGCTCTCGACGCCGTCGTCCACCTGCGGCGCGACGCCGCCGGCCGACGCCGGGTCGCCGAGGTGGCGGTCCTGGGCCGCGTGGGCGCCGAGCTGCGCTGCGAGGTCGCCCTCGCCGCCACGCCCGGCGGGGCACGGCCCGGGCCGGGCTGGGAACGTCTGCAGGAGCGGCTGGGAGCCGGGCGCCCGCCGTCGCCCGGTCGCCACGCCGCGGGAGGCGCCCCGTGACGGCGGCGCTCGCGGCCGGCGCGCTGGCCGCCCTCGCCCTGGTGCTCGTCAGCCCTCCGCGCAGGCGGGCGCGCCGCTCCGCCCGCCCACGCACCCCGCCCGCGTGGCCGCGGCGGCGGCGCCGGACCGACCTCGACCTGGGCGTGGTGGCGACCGAGGTCGCCACCCGGCTGCACGCGGGGGCCGGTGTTGAGGAGGCCTGGTCCCGCACCCTGGCCCGGGCGGGCCTCACCACGGCCGACGGCGGTGGACCCGCGATCAGCGGCGTGCCGCTCGCCCTCACCCGGCTCGGAAGCTCCGGGCGCCGGCTGGGCCCGGGCGCCGAGGCCGCCCTGCCGGCGACCGTGGCCGCCTGCCGGCTCACCCACGAGATCGGGGCCCCGCTGGCGCAGGTGCTCGAGCGGACCGCGCACGGCCTCACCGAGGCCGGCCAGGCCCGTGCAGCGCGTGCCGTCGCGCTCGCCGGGCCCCGCGCCAGCGCACGGCTCCTCGGTGTGCTGCCCGCCGCCGGTGTGCTCATGGGGGCCGCCGTCGGGGCCGACCCCGTCGCCTTCCTCCTCGACGGTGGCGCGGGGTCGGCCTGCCTGCTCGCCGGCGCCGGGCTCATGGTGGCCGGGCACCGCTGGGTCGCGGCCCTCGAACGCTCCGCCCGCCACGCCGGTGACTGACGTGGTCGTCATCGTCCTCGCCCTCGTCGCCGCCGCGCCCTGGGTCCTCCGCCGCCGGCGGCCCGGGCACCGGCGCCCGGCCCGGGCCGGGCGGGGCGGCGGCGCCGTCGACGTCGCCGTCCTGCTGGACCTGGCCGGCGCGGCCCTCGAGGCCGGTGCGTCGGTCCCGGGCACGCTCGAGGCGCTGGGCCGGGCCCTCGGCGCCGCGGGGGAGGTGGCCGGGTCGCACGGCACCGTCCTGCGGCGAGCGGGCGGCGCGCTGCGGCTCGGCGCACCGTGGGACGAGGCATGGGCCGGCGTCCCGCCCGCGCTCGTGCCGCTGGCGGACGCCCTCGAGCCCGCCTGGGTCGAGGGGTCCGCACCGGGCCCGCTCCTGCGGCACGCCGCCGCGTCCGTCCGCGCGGGACGGCACCGCCGCGCCCAGGTGGCGGCCGCCCGCATGGCGGTGCGGCTCGTCCTGCCGCTGGGGCTGTGCTTCCTGCCGGCGTTCGTCCTCCTCGGCGTGGTCCCGGTGGTGGCCGCCGCCGGCGGCGGCCTCCTCGGTGGCTGACCCGTCCGCTCCACAGCCCGGCCGGGGGCACCTGCCTCCACAGCGCCGCTGCGTGCGCCCGGTCCGCCGGGGCGGGTGGCACGACGCTCGTCGTGTCGGCCGGCACCAGCCGGCCGTCCGGGCCCCCACGGGGCGGAGGGAAGGAGTTCGACCATGCGAGCAGTGCGACAGCGCTGGGGAGGGGTGCGGGCATCGATGGTGCGTCGTGCCCGGACGCTGCGGCGCGAGGCGGGGATGGCGACGGCGGAGTACGCCATCGGCACGGTGGCGGCGGCGTCCATCGCCAGCGTCCTGCTGTGGATCCTCAAGAGCGACTGGGTCCGCGAGCTCGTCGCGGACCTCATCCGCAAGGCGCTCGGCCTGGGATGAGACGGCCATGTCGACCGGTGCCGGACGGGAGCCCCCGTCCGGCACCGGGCGCCGGCGCCCAGGCCGGCATGGTCACCGCCGAGCTGGCCCTGGTGCTGCCGGCGGTGGTGATGGTGCTCCTCCTGCTGCTCACGGCCGGGTCCGCGGCCCTGACCCAGGTGCGCGTGGCCGACGCCGCCCGGGCCGGTGCCCGCGCCGCCGCTCTCGGCGAGCCCGCCGCGGTGGTCGCGCGGGTCGCCGAGGACCTCGCGGGCGAACGCGCCCGGGTGCTCGTCGCCCAGGACGGCGCCTACGTCCTCGTCGAGGTCACCAGCGACCTTCCCGGCGTGCTGGGCCTGACCGACCTGCGGGCCCGGTCGCAGGCGCGGGCGCTGCCGGAGCCGGGCACGTGAGGCCCGGTGCCGGCCCGCCCGGCACCCGCTCGCACCGCCGTCCGGGCGACCGGGGCGCGGGCTCAGTGCTGGGACTGTCGCTCGTCGCGGTCGTCCTCGTCCTGGCCGTGGGCGTCACCGCCCTGGCCGGGGCGGTGCACGCCCGGGGCGTCGCCCAGACGGCGGCGGACCTCGGGGCGCTCGCCGCCGCCGAGGTCCTCCACGGCCGGGGTGGGCAGAGCGACCCGTGCAGGGCGGCGGCGCGCGTGGTGCGCGCCAACGGCGCCGACCCGGGTGGGTGCGTGGTGCACGGGGACGTGGTCGAGGTCGTCGCACGGGTCACCGTGCCGGTGGGTCCGGCCGCGCGGGCGACCGCCCGGGCCGGGCCGGCGTGATCGTGGCGCGATCCGTCAGCCGGGCCCGGGCGGGGCGCTGCGCAGCAGCAGCCGGAGCAGCCGGGTCGCCCCGCGCTTGTCGAGAGGCGCGTTGCCGTTCCCGCACTTGGGCGACTGCACGCAGCTCGGGCACCCGTCCAGGCACCCGCACGCCATGATCGCGCCGAGCGTCGCCTCGACCCACTCCCGGGCGGCGCGGTAGCCGCGCTCGGCGAACCCGGCCCCGCCGGGGTAACCGTCGTGGACGAACACCGTCGGCTGCCCGGTCTGGGCGTGCACGGCGGTCGACAGGCCGCCGATGTCCCACCGGTCGCACGTCGCCAGCAGCGGGAGCAGGCCGATCGAGGCGTGCTCCGCGGCGTGGAGGGCGCCGGGCAGGCTCTCCTTGCCGACCCCGGCCGCCTCGCAGGCCTCGGCGCTGAGCGTCCACCACACCGCGGTCGTGGGCAGGACCCGTTCGGGCATGTCGAGGGCGTAGGAGCCGATGATGTCCATCCCCGGCAGCCGGCGCCGGTCGTACCCCGTGACCTGGCCCGTCACCTCCACGTCCCCGAACGACCACCGCACCGGCGCGCCCGCCGGGTCGTCCCAGGTGACGTGGTCGCGCTCGGCGACGATCCGGACGGTGGAGCTCGACCGCGCCCGCGTGCGGTAGGCCAGCTCCTGGTCGGCGTGGACGAGGGCGACGTCGTCCTCGAGCTGGTCGACGACGAACGTGCGGCCCTGGTGCACGTACACCGCACCGGGGTGGACCGTGCTGTCGGCGCGTGCGCCGTCGACCGTGCCCAGCACCGCGCCCGTGCCCGTCTCGACCACCTGGACCGGCTGGGACGACCCGCCGCGCAGGTCGGTGAGGTCCTGCGCCCGCTCCGGTCGTGCGAAGTTCCAGAACCAGCCCGTGGGGCGACGACGGAGCAGGTCGCGCCGGACGAGCTCGTCGAGCAGCGCGGTGCCGGCGAGACCGAAGGTCGGCAGGTCCGCGGTGGTCAGCGGCAGCTCCGACGCCGCGGCGCACAGGTGCGGGGCGAGCACGTACGGGTTGGCGGGGTCGAACGTCGTGGCCTCGACCCCCGTGCCGAAGATGGCCTCGGGGTGGTGGACGAGGAAGGTGTCCAGCGGGTCCTCGCTGGCGACGAGCACGGCCACGCCGTCGGCGCCCGCCCGTCCCGCCCGCCCGGCCTGCTGCCACATCGAGACCCGGGTCCCCGGCCAGCCGGCCATGAGGACCGCGTCGAGACCCGCGACGTCGACGCCCAGCTCGAGGGCGTTGGTGGTGGCCAGGGCGAGCAGCTCGCCGCTGCGCAGGGCCCGCTCGAGCTCGCGGCGCTCCTCCGGCAGGTACCCCCCGCGGTAGGCCGCCACCCGCGCGGCCAGGGCGGGGTCGACCTCGCGCAGGTGCCGCCGGGTCTGCTCGGCGATCACCTCCGCGCCGTACCGGGAGCGGACGAAGACCAGGGTGCGTGCGCCGGCGGACACGAGGTCGGCCAGCAGGGAGGCCGCCTCGGCCCCGGCGGAGCGGCGCGGGCCGTCCAGGCTGGGGTCGTCCAGGCTCGGGTCGCCCGCGCCGTCCCCGGCGGGGTCCGGGGCCGTCGCCGCCCAGGCCTCGGCCAGGGCCGGCTGCCACAGGGCCACCGACCGGCGGCCGGTCGGCGCGGTGTCCTCGGTGACCGCGACGATGTCGGCCGGGTCAGCGCCGACCAGCCGGGCCGCGGTCAGGGCCGGCTCGGCGGTCGTGGCCGAGGCCATGAGGACCGTGGGGACCGAGCCGTAGTGCGCGGCCAGGCGGAGCAGCCGACGCAGGACCAGGGCGACGTGCGCGCCGAGGACCCCGCGGTAGGCGTGCGCCTCGTCCACGACGACGTAGCGCAGCCCGCGCAGCAGCCGCTGCCACCGCCGGTGCCCCGGCAGCATCGAGAAGTGGAGGAAGTCGGGGTTGGTCAGGACGACGTCGGCGTGGTCGCGCGCCCAGTCCCGCTCCGTCAGCGGGGTGTCGCCGTCGCACGTCGCCACCCGCACCCCGCGCAGCGCGGCCGCGTCGAGGAGCCGCTGGAGGCCGGCCAGCTGGTCGGCGGCGAGCGCCTTGGTCGGGGAGAGGTACAGGATCGACGGGCGCCGGGTGTAGGAGCCGATGCTCCCGGCGGCGGGGCCGGCGAGCTCGGCGGCCCCGGCCCGCACCGCCGACAGCGCGGGGAGCCAGGCCGCCAGGGACTTGCCCGAGCCGGTGCCGGTGGCGATGACGGTGTGCCGGCCCGCCCACGCGGCCTCGGCGGCCCGGACCTGGTGGACCCACGGCCGGTCGACCCCGAGCCGGCGGTAGCCGGCGACCACGTCCGGGTCGGCCCAGCCCGGCCAGTCCGCCGTCCGGCCCGGTCGGCCCGGCAGCTCCTCGAGGTGGACGAGCCGGCCGTCGCGCCGGCCCGCCGAGCGCAGGAGCGCGAGGACGTCGGGGCGGGGCACCGGTCCAGTGTGCCTCCCCGGCGGGATTCACGACGCGTCGGTCCCTGATCTGTTCGTCGCCCCCGCGGGGCACCGGTAGGCTCCGCGTCATCCATCCGCCCGGTGACACCGACGTCCCGGATGTGTGCTGCCAAGGAGGCCCGATGATCGAGCTCGGCCAGGGAAGCCTGACCATCGTCGCGGTGATCGGGGCGATCGCCGTCGCCGCGCTCGCCTTCGCGGTGGTGCTGCGCCGACAGGTGCTCGCCACCGACGAGGGGACGCCGGCGATGAAGGAGATCGCGGGAGCCATCCAGGAAGGTGCCAAGGCCTACCTCACCCGGCAGTTCCGCACCCTCGCGATCTTCGCCGTCATCGTCTTCGGGCTGCTGTTCCTCCTGCCGGCGGAGCCGGAGATCAAGCTCGGCCGGGCCATCGCGTTCCTCTTCGGGGCCGGCTTCTCCGCCGCCATCGGCTACCTCGGCATGTCGCTCGCGGTCAAGGCGAACGTCCGGGTCGCGGCCGCCGCGACCCGGCCCGGCGGACGCTCGGAGGGGGCGCGCATCGCCTTCCGCACCGGTGGCGTCGTCGGCATGGCGGTGGTCGGGCTGGGGCTGCTCGGGGCCGCCGGCGTGGTGCTGGTCTACCGGGGCGAGGCCCCGGCGGTCCTCGAGGGCTTCGGCTTCGGCGCCGCCCTGCTGGCGATGTTCATGCGCGTCGGCGGCGGCATCTTCACCAAGGCCGCCGACGTCGGCGCCGACCTCGTCGGCAAGGTCGAGCAGGGCATCCCCGAGGACGACCCCCGCAACGCCGCCACCATCGCCGACAACGTCGGCGACAACGTCGGCGACTGCGCCGGCATGGCCGCCGACCTCTTCGAGTCCTACGCCGTGATGCTCGTGGCCTCGCTGATCCTCGGCAAGGCCGCGATGGGCGAGCAGGGCCTCGTCCTGCCGCTGATCATCACCGCCATCGGTGCCCTCGTCGCCGTCCTGGGGGTCCTCACCACCCGGGTGCGCGGGGAGGAGTCGGGCCTGCGGGCCATCTACCGCGGCTTCTACGTCGCCGCGGTCGTCGGGGTGCTCCTCGCCGCGCTCGCCACGTTCGTCTACCTCCCGGGCACCTTCGCCGACGTCCCGGGGATCAGCGAGGCCCTCGCCGGCCAGCCCGGCGACCCGCGGCTGATCGTCAGCGCCGCGGTCCTGCTGGGCATCGTCCTGGCCGGGGTGATCCTGTGGCTCACCGGCTACTACACCGGCACCACCTCGCGGCCGACCCTCCACGTCGCGCGGACCTCGCGCACCGGCGCCGCCACGGTCGTCCTCTCCGGCATCGGCGTAGGCCTGGAGTCGGCGGTCTTCACCGCCGGCATCATCGCCGCCGCCATCTGCGGGGCGTTCCTCCTCGCCGGCGGGTCGCTCTCGCTGGCCCTGTTCCTCGTCGCGCTCGCGGGCTGCGGCCTGCTCACCACCGTGGGCGTCATCGTCGCCATGGACACCTTCGGCCCGGTCTCGGACAACGCCCAGGGCATCGCCGAGATGTCCGGCGACGTCGACGCCGCCGGCGCGCAGGTCCTCACCGACCTCGACGCGGTCGGCAACACGACCAAGGCCATCACCAAGGGCATCGCCATCGCCACGGCGGTCCTCGCCGCGACCGCCCTCTTCGGCTCCTACCGCGAGGCGGTCGACGTCGCGATGGGCGAGATCGCCGAGGCCGGCACGCAGGTGGCCGGCGGGATCGTCGGGGCGATGGTCGCCTACGACATCACCTCGCCCATCACCCTCGTCGGGGTCATCCTCGGCGGCGCGACCGTCTTCCTGTTTTCCGGCCTGGCGATCGACGCCGTCACCCGCGCCGCGGGGGCCATCGTCTTCGAGGTGCGGCGCCAGTTCCGGGAGATGCCCGGCATCATGACCGGCGAGACCCGCCCCGAGTACGGCAAGGTCGTCGACATCTGCACCAGGGACTCCCTGCGTGAGCTCGCCACCCCCGGGCTCCTGGCGGCCTCGGCGCCCATCGCCGTCGGCTTCGGCCTCGGCGTCGGCCCGCTCGCCGGGTTCCTCGCCGGCGCGATCGGCACCGGCGTGCTCATGGCGGTCTTCCTCGCCAACTCCGGCGGTGCGTGGGACAACGCCAAGAAGCTCGTCGAGGACGGCCTGCACGGCGGCAAGGGCTCCGAGGCCCACGCCGCGACCGTCATCGGCGACACCGTGGGCGACCCGTTCAAGGACACCGCGGGCCCGGCGATCAACCCGCTCATCAAGGTCATGAACCTCGTGTCGGTGCTCATCGCCCCGGCGGTGGTGCAGATGTCCGTCCCGGCGGACACCAACCACGCCCTGCGGATCGGCCTGGCGCTCGTCGCGGCGGCCGTGGCCCTGGGGGCGGTGCTCGCCTCCCGGCTGCGGGCCGTGCGCGCCGAGCGCGACGACGAGCGGGACGACTCCCGGACCGCCGCCGGCGTCCTCTGACGGGACCCACCGGTCCCCGCGGCAGCCGCCGCGGGGACCGTCTGCTCAGCCGGCCAGGCGCTGCCAGAGGAACTCGAAGGCCAGCGCCTGCATGAACGCCGCCTGCGCGTTCGTCGCGGCGCCGCCGTGCCCGCCCTCGACGTTCTCGTAGTAGGTGACGTCCTTCCCGGCCTCGAGCATCTTCGCCGCCATCTTCCGGGCGTGGCCGGGGTGGACCCGGTCGTCCCGGGTGGAGGTCGTGAACAGCACCGGCGGGCAGGGGGCCGCGGGGTCGAAGAGGTGGTACGCGGAGAAGGTGCGGATGAACTCCCACTGCTCCGGGTCGTCGGGGTCGCCGTACTCGGCCATCCACGAGGCGCCGGCGAGGAGGTGGGAGTACCGCTTCATGTCCAGCAGCGGGACCTGGCACACGACGGCGCCGAAGAGCTCGGGGTAGGTGGTGATCATGTTGCCCATGAGCAGGCCGCCGTTCGACCCGCCCTGGGCGCCCAGGTGCGCGCTGTCGGTCACGCCGCGCGCGAGGAGGTCGCGCGCGACCGCGGCGAAGTCCTCGTAGGCCCGGTGCCGGTTCTCCCGCAGGGCCGCCTGGTGCCACGCCGGCCCGTACTCCCCGCCGCCGCGGATGTTCGCGACGACGTAGACGCCGCCGCGCTCGAGCCACGCGCGGCCCACCCCGCCGGAGTAGCCCGGCAGCCGGGAGATCTCGAAGCCGCCGTAGCCGGTGAGGAGGGTCGGCCGGGGGGCGTCCCCGACCGGCTCCCGCGAGACCTGGAAGTACGGCACCCGGGTGCCGTCGTCGGAGGTGGCGAAGTGCTGCTCGACGTCCAGGCCCGTGGCGTCGAAGAAGGCGGGCATGGACTTGAGCGGCTCGACGGCGAGGGTCGCGCCGTCGGCGTCGAGGTCCAGCCGGGACAGGGTGGTGGGGGTGACGAAGCCGGTGGTGGTCAGCCACAGCGCGTCCTCGGTGTCGGCGTCGACGGCGCCCACGGCCACGGTGGCCAGCGCGGGTGCGGCGCTGCCGGCGAGGTCCAGCGGCCGGCGGCGCCAGGGGCCCGTGCCCGAGTCGGGCGGGGTGAGGACCTCCAGACGGTTGGTGACGTCGTCGAGGATGTTGAGCACGAGGTGGTGACGCGTCCAGGTGTCCCCGGCGAGGGACGTCGTCGGGGTCGGGGTGTGGAGCACCTCGAGGTCACGGCTGCCGGCGAGGAAGTCGCTCAGCCGCGCGGCGAGGAGCGAGCCCGCCGGGTAGCGGTGCCCGCCGACCTCCCAGTCCTCGCGGAGCTCGACGGTGAGCCAGTCGCGCTGGACGCCCGGCTCGCTCGAGCGGGGGACGTCGAGGAGCTCCAGGGCGCCGTCCGGGCCGAGCAGGTAGGTCTCGGACTCGTAGAAGGCGATCGAGCGCACGACCACGTCGCGCTCGAACCCGGGCGTGAAGTCGTGGCCGGCCCCCACGGAGAGGTCGGTGTCCCGGCCGGCGAAGATCTCCGGCGCGTCCGCGAGCGGGGTGCCGCGGCGCCAGCGACGCACGGTGCGCGGGTAGCCCGAGGCCGTCATCGAGCCCTCGCCGACGTCGGTGTAGACGAACACGACGTCACCGGTGGTGTCCGCCCATGCCATGCCGCCCTTGGACTCCTCGCGCGAGAACCCGTCCTCGACCCAGGTCCGGGTGGTGAGGTCGAGCTCGCGGGTGACGTCGGCGTCGGCGCCGCCGCGGGAGAGGTGGACCAGGGCCCGGTCGAAGGAGGGCCGCAGGACGCGGGACCCGTGCCAGACCCAGCTCACCCCCTCCTCGGCGCCGAGGGCGTCGACGTCGAGGAGCACCTCCCACTCGGGCTCGGCGGTCCGGTAGGACTCCCAGGTGGTGCGCCGCCACAGGCCGCGGGGGTGCTCGGCGTCGGTCCAGAAGTTGTACAGGTGGTCCCCGCGCTGGACGACGGCGGGGATCTTCTCCGTCGAGTCGAGCACCTCGAGGGTCCCGGCGCGAAGGTCCTCGAACCGGGGCGTCGTCAGCGCCGCCACGGCCTCGGCGTTCCGGTCGCGCACCCAGTCCAGCGGTGCCGCCCCCTCGACGTCCTCGAGCCAGGCGTGGCGGTCGTCGAGGTCGGCGGGCGCGGGCGCGGCGGGGGTGGTCGGCGTCATGGCGTCATCCCATCACACGGGACGCCGGCCGCGGAGCCGCTCGCACATCAGGTCAGCTGCCCTGACCCATGCTCCACAGGGTCCACACGGCGGTCCGCACGCGGCGCGGCTGCCGGAGGGTGGTGACGACGGCGTCGGCGACGTCGCCGGGCTCGAGCCAGTCCCGCGCCCGCGGGTCGTGCGCCTCGCGCCCGGCCCCGACGGCGAACTCGGTGGTCGTCGCGGCGGGACAGACCAGGGTCACCCGGATCCCGTGCTCACGCAGCTCGCGGTCGAGGGCGCCGGCGAGGCCCACCTGGGCGTGCTTCGTCCCGGCGTACACGGCCTCGTCCGCACCGCCGCGGAAGCCGGCCACGGAGGAGACGACGACGACGTCGCCGCCGCCGGCCGCCAGGAGCGCCGGGACCGCGGCGCGGACGGTCCAGACCGTGCCGGCGTAGTTGGTGTCCATCATCTCGGCGAGCTCGTCGTCCGAGCCGTCGAGGATCGAGCCGTACCTGCCGATGCCCGCGTTGGGGACCACCGAGTCGAGCCGGCCCCACCGCCCGGTGGCCGCCTCGACGAGACGGGCGTTGTCCTGCGGCGAGCGCACGTCCATGACGACACCGACGGCGTTGTCCTCGCCCAGCTCGGCGACGAGCTCGCGGAGCCGGGCCCCCCGGCGCCCGCCGACGGCCACCCGCGCCCCCTCCGCGACGAGCCGTCGGGCGGTCTCGCGCCCGATGCCGGCGGTGGCACCGGTGATGACGACGACGGTGCCGGCCAGGTCACGGACGTCGGGCACGGGGCAGCTCCGGGGTGAGAGGGGAGGGACGGGTCTCAGCGCGCGACGGGCATCCACACGCGCATGGTCGACGGGCCGCGGTTGGCCCACCGGTGGTACGGCACGAGCGCCACGTCGCGCACGTCGTCGGCGGCCTGGTCGGCAGGCTCCGCACGGTAGGGCCACGCAGCCCCGACGCGCTCGCGCACCCGCACGGGGACGCGGACGGTGGTCCCGTCGTCGTGGGGGGCCTCACGCACGACGACCTCGGCGGCCGCGACGTCCGCCCCGAGGTCGACCGACTCGAGGCAGTACACGACCGGACCGCGCTCGACGGCCACCTGGCCGCGCAGGGCGTCGATCTCGGGGTGCGGCCAGGTCCACCGCGCGGCGAGCGGGATCTCCAGCTCGACCACGTCCCCGACCGCCCACTCCCGGTGCACGCTCGCGTAGCCGGGCGCCACGTCGCGCTCCTCGCCCCCGGACCGCAGCACGGCACCCGGGGCCCAGCCCGGCACGCGCAGCGAGAGCGTCCACGGCCCGGGCGGCGTCGCGGCGACGCGCACCCGGACCAGGCCGTCGTCGGGGTACCGGGTCTCGACGTCGACCTCGACCTCGCCGCCGGCGACGCCCGCCCGGACGTGCCCCGCCGCGTACTGGTGCAGCTGCAGGCCGTCGTCGTCCGTCGTCGCGACGTACGCGCCGAGGGAGGACAGGGTGCGCGCGACGTTCGTCGGGCAGCAGGAGACGGCGAACCACGGGGCACGGAGGCTGGAGGCCGCGCGCGGGCTCGGCTCGTCCTGCGCGGGCTCGGTGCCGGGCTCGCGCTGGTGCAGCGTGTTCGTGTAGTAGAACGCCTTGCCGTCCTCGGCGGGGGAGGCGCTGACGACGTTGTAGAGCACCCGCTCGACGAGGTCGGCGTGCTCGGCGGCGCCGTCGGCGAGCAGGAGGCGGTGCGCGGTCTGGACCGCGGCGACCCCGGCGCACGTCTCGGAGTAGGCCCGGTCCGAGGGGAGCTCGTAGTCCTGGCCGAAGGACTCGCCCTCGTGGTGGGCGCCCATGCCGCCGGTGAGGTAGGTCCGGCTCGCGACCGTGCGCGAGACCTGGGCGCGCACGGCCTCCAGGAGGTCGGGGTCGCCGGTCTCGGTGGCGACGTCGATCGCGCCCGAGGCCAGGTAGAGCGCGCGCACGGCGTGGCCGCGGAGCACCTCCGCCTCGCGCACCGGGACGTCGTCCTGGAAGTACTCCGGGCCGAAGTCGATCTCTGCGAGAAGACCCTGACCGCGCCGCTCGAGGAAGAGGCGCGCCTGGTCGAGGTAGCGCCGCTCGCCGGTGTGGCGGCCGAGCTCGGCGAGCGCGGTCTCGATCTCGGGGTGCCCGCACACCATCTCCTTGCCGCCGGGCCCGAAGACGTCGCAGACGTGGTCGGCCGCCCGCAGGGCGATGTCGACGAACGTGTCGTGCCCGTGGGTCCGGGCGCGGGCCACGCCCGCCTGGATGAGGTGGCCGAAGCAGTACAGCTCGTGACCCCACTCGAAGTCGGAGTAGCGCGGCTGCTGCCCGGGCCGGCCGAACATCGTGTTGAGGTACCCGTCCGGCTCCTGCACGGGCTGGATCCGGGCGACGAGGTCGTTGAAGCGGTGCTCGAGGTCCGCGTCCCCGGTCCGCCCGATCTCCCAGGCCATCGCCTCCATGAGCTTGTAGACGTCGGAGTCGGAGAACTCCCGGCCGCGGCGGTCCTGCGGCAGACGACCCTCGACGGCGGCGTCGAAGTTGCCGATCCAGCCCACCTTCTCCATCCAGTGCTCGGCGTGGTCGATGATCGCGGTGGCGTTCAGCTCCTGCATCCGCGCCCAGAAACCACCGGTGATCGTGACGTCGGTCAGGCCCACCGGCGTGAGCGCGCCGGTCGAGGGGGCGACGGGGCGGCCGCGCAGGGCCTCGGACGGGACGGTGGTCATGACGTGGCTCGCTTTCGGTCGGACGCTCACTTGACGGCGCCCACGGTGAGGCCGTCGCGCAGCAGGCGGTAGGTCAGGGAGTAGACGAGAAGCACGGGGACCGAGCTCAGCACGGCGAGGGCCATGAGCCCCGGCCAGTTGATGCCGAAGGCGGAGACCTGCTGGGCCAGCAGGGCGCTCAGCGGGTAGGTCCCGGGGGAGAGGAAGAAGTTCACCGCGTAGAGGAACTCGCCCCACGCGAGGAGGAAGACCAGGGTTCCCGTGGTCGCGACGCCGTTGCGGGCGACGGGCAGCACGACCGAGAAGAAGCTCCGCAGCACGGACGCACCGTCGATCGCGGCGGCCTCCTCGAGCTGGGGCGGCACCGCCCGGAAGAAGGGCCGCATGAGGATCACCGCGAAGGGCACCAGCAGCGCCGAGTCGGCGACGACGACGCCGAGGGTGCTGTCGAGCAGACCCCAGTCGCCGAAAATCTGGAACAGGGGGATGACGTTGGCGGTCTGCGGGAGCATCTGCAGCACGATGAGCAGGCCGAGGCCGACCGAGACGGCCCAGCCGCGGGTGCGGGCGAGGCCGTACCCGGCCGGGATCGCGATGGCGAGGGTGAGCGCGGTCGTCCCGACCGCGATGACGACGGACTGCTGCAGGGCGTCGAGGAGGGCGCCGTCGAGCGCCTCGACGTAGGCGGTGACGACGGGGCGGAAGACGAACGTCGAGTCCGTGGCGAACACGTCCGCGGAGCTCTTGAACGACGTCAGGAGGATCCACAGCAGGGGCAGGCCGTACATGAGGGAGAGCAGGACCTTGACGATCGTGTTCACCGGGCCGGCGGAACGGCTCATTCCTTCTCCTCCTTGCTGATGCTGCGTGCGTAGAGCACGGCCAGGACGAGCACGACGAGCACGGCCACGACCGACGTGGAGGCGCCGAGGCCGAAGTCGAACCGGCTGAAGGCCTGGAGGTAGCCGAGGAACGGCAGGGTGTTCGTCGCGGTGCCGGGACCGCCGTAGGTCATGACGTAGATGAAGTCGAAGCTGCGGAAGCCGTAGACGATGGTGAGCACGAGCAGGACGAGCATCGTCGGGCGGACCGAGGGCACCATGATGTGGCGCACCTCCTGCCAGCGGCTGGCCCCGTCGAGCGCAGCTGCCTCGAACACCTCCGGCTCGATGTTGAGCAGGGCGGCGCGGAAGACGAGCGCGTTGAAGGGGATGACGGCCCACGAGTTGACGAACGCGACCGCGCCCAGCGCCCAGTACTGGTCGTAGAGGAACGGCAGCGCCGTGTCCGTCAGCCCGACCGCCCGGGCGGCCACGTTGAGCAGCCCCGCGTCGGCGAAGAGGAACTTCCACACCGAGCCGTTGACGACCGGGGGCAGCGCCCAGGCGAACACCATGACGGCGAGCAGGACGTTCGACCAGCGTCCGCGGGTGCGCAGGGCGATGGCACCGGCCAGCCCGAGGACCATGCCGACGACCGTCACGACGAGCACGAAGACGGCCGTGCGGGTGAGCGCGTCGCCGGTCTGGCCCGAGGCGAGGCCCTGCTGGAAGTTCTCCAGGCCGATGAAGGGCCAGGCCGTGTTGAGCGTCGACGCCGTGACGTCGCTCAGGCTCATCCGGACGAGCTGGACGAGCGGGTAGACCGAGAAGAGGGCGAGGAAGACGAGCGCCGGCAGGAGGAAGAGGTAGCGGCTCTGCCGTCGGGGGCGGCGCTGCGGTGCCGCGGCGCTCGCCCGGGCGGCTGCCGGTGCGGGTGTGGACATGAGGGCTCCGTCGCGTCGTGACCGCGGGCACCTGGTGGCGCCCGGTGACCCGGGCACGCGGTGGCGCCCGGGTGACCGCGGGCACCCGGCGGTGCCCGCGGTCGGGCCGGTTGTCAGCCGATGAGGCCCTGGATCTGGGCGATGACGTCGGCGGCGGCGTCCTCGGGGCTGCGCTGACCGCCCAGGGCCGCGCTCCAGGCCTGGCCCATGGCCGTCTGCAGGTCGGCCACGTTCTCGGGCGGGACCACCGGGTCGGGGTAGTTCGCGCCGTTCTCCGCCAGCGTGGTGGCGAAGGGCTCCAGGAGGGCGTTGTCGGTCACGGCCGGCTCCTGCGAGGCGTCGAGCCGCGAGGGGATCGAGCCGACGTTCTCGACGGCGAGCAGCTGGCCGTCGGTGTCGAAGTACGTCTCGGTGAGGTACTCCCAGGCGAGGTCGGGGTCGTCGCTGAAGGCACCGATGCTCTGGCCCTCGCCGCCGAGGTAGACCTTGCCGGTCTCGCCCACGGGGAGCGGGACGACGCCGTACTCGAAGCCGGCGTCCGCCTCGGCGGTGCCCATCTGCCAGTTGCCGTTGGCGGCGAAGGCGACGTCACCGGCGGTGAACTCCTGGAAGGGGACGGTCTGGTCCCAGGTGGTGGCCTCCTGGGAGAGGTAGCCGTCCTCCACCCAGCCGCGGACCATGGCGAAGCCGTCGGTGAGCGCCTGCTCGTCGAGGTCGGAGTAGTCGAAGCCCTGGCTGGTCAGCCACGGGTAGGCCTGCCACTCGCCCTGGGACTGGGGCAGGCCCGAGAGGGTGATGCCCTGGTAGCCGGCCTCGGTGGCGGCCGCCATCGCGGCCTCGAGCTCCTCGATGCTCGTCGGCGGCTCGACGCCGATCTCCTCGAGGATCTCGGCGTTGTACCACAGGCCCAGCAGGTTGACGTAGCCCTGGACGGCGTAGACGTGGTCGTCCATGCCGTGGATGACCGAGTCGGGGAACTGGTCCGCGTCGGCGAACCCGTCCCACTGCTCCTCCATCGGGGCAAGGGCACCGGCGAGGGCGAGGGTGCTCCACTCGGCGCCGTTGAAGACCACGATGTCCGGCCCGGTCTCCTGCCCGGCGGCGGAGATGACCTTGGAGTTCATCTGGTCGTAGGGGACGTAGACGTTCTCGACGGTGACCCCCTCGTGGGTCTCCTCGAACTTCGCCGCGTAGTCGTCCATGAGCTTGACCTGGTTGTCGGCGCTGAAGTAGTGCCACACCGTGACGGTGCCGTCGCCGCCCGCGCCGTCGGCGGTGGCGCCGCCGTCCGCCGTGGCGCCGGGCTCGGTGTCGCCGCCGCCGCAGGCGGCGAGGACGAGGGCTGTGGCCGCGGCCGCGCCGATGACGGCGACGTGCCGGGTGCTGCGGTTCTGAGCGGAGTTCCTCACGACATCTCCTTCTGACCCGCTTCCTCGCGGGTGTCGTCCCGGACGATCTGGCACGGTTCCGAAACTGATCGAAACCGCTTTCTGTACCGTAGGTGTGTGAGGTGGCACACGTCAACCACGTTGTCGATCTGTTATGTTTCGGCCAGGATCCGGTCTGGGGAGGCGCACGGTGAGCACCGTTGAGAACGCGCGGGCGAAAGCGGTGACGCTGCGCGACGTCGCGCGGGCCGCGGGCGTCTCGCTCTCCACCGCGTCCAAGGCCCTCAACGGCCGGGCGGACGTCCGCCCCGAGACCCGCCGGCGGGTGGCCGAGACCGCCGAGCGCCTCGCCTTCCGGCCCAACGCCGCCGCGCAGCTCCTCCCCACCGGCCGTACCGGGACGGTCGGACTCATCACGAGCGACCTCGAGGGCCGCTTCTCCATCCCGATCCTCATGGGGGCCGAGGACGCCGCGGGCGCGGGGAAGATGTCGGTCTTCCTGTGCGACGCGCGGGACGACACGATCCGTGAGCGCTACCACCTCGAGGCCCTGCTCAGCCGCCGGGTGGACGGCATCATCGTCGTCGGCAGCCGCACCGACCCGAGACCGTCGCTGGGGCACGACCTCCCCGTCCCCGTGGTCTACGTCTACGCGCCGTCGGACTCCCCCGAGGACCTCTCCCTCGTCCCGGACAACGTCGGGGCGGGCCGGCTGGCCGTCGAGCACCTGCTGGCGACGGGACGGCGCCGGATCGTCCACATCGCCGGCGACCCCACGTACGCCGCCGCCCGCGACCGCGTGGAGGGCGTGACCGCGGCTCTTGCCGAGCACGGCCTCGACCTCGTCGGTGGTCGTCCGCCCGCCTACGGGGCCTGGTCCGAGGCGTGGGGACGGACCGCGGCACGGGCCCTGCTCGAGGCGGAGCCGGACGTCGACGGCGTCGTCTGCGGCAGCGACCAGATCGCCCGCGGGGTGCTGGACGCGCTCAAGGACCTCGGCCGGCGCGTCCCGCAGGACGTGGCGGTCGTCAGCTTCGACAACTGGGAGATCCTCGCGACGGGGTCGGTCCCGCAGCTGACGAGCGTCGACATGAACTTCGAGTCGCTCGGCCGGATGGCCGCCCGGCGGCTGTTCGCCGCGGTCGACGGCACCCGTGAGCGCGGCACCCTGACCCAGCCGTGCCGCCTGGTCGTCCGGGGCTCGACCGTCGTGGGTGCCTGAGCCGGCTCAGGCGAGGGCGCGCGCGAGGATCTCGGCGAACCGGTTCGGGTCCTCCAGGTGGGGGCTGTGCCCGACGCCGGGCAGGACGATCTCCTCGTAGGCGCCGCCGGCCGCTGCGTACCGGTCCAGGACGGCGCGTGTCTGGGTGACCATCGGCTGGGCGGGGTAGGCCTCCTCGCCGGGCCATCCGGGGACGGCCCCCATCGCGCCGAGGTGACCGATGTCGAGCAGCGAGGTGTCGGAGACGATCGCGTCGGCGTCGCCGCGCACCCACGTCACCGGGCCGACGCCCACGGCGCCGGCGAAGGCGCTGACGTCGAAGTACCGCGGTGACAGGGCGTTGTTCATGCCGGTGGTCCCCGGTGCCGTGCCGGGCCAGTTCGCGCTGGGTACCGCCGGGCCGGGGTAGTGGTGCTCGCCGGTGCGCGTGGACAGGACCGAGTCCAGGAGGAGGTCCTCGTCCTCGAGCGCCGTGCCCGGCACGACGTAGAGCGACCGGAACACCGACAGCGGCGACGAGGCACGAGCGGCGCCGCGCTCTCCCGCGGCGAGCGCGGCCACGAACTCGGGGTTGGCGGTCCCGCCGCCCGACCCGGCGAAGTCGGGCCAGCACGGGCGGCCCTCCGGCCCGGCGGTGCCGCCGAAGCCGTACGGCGACATCGGCGCCTCGAGCAGGACCGGCCCGACGAGGTCCGGCCGGTCGATCGCCAGCTGCATGACCGCGCCGGCGCCGGCGGAGTGTGCGACGAACGCCGCCCGGGTGATCCCCAGCGTGTCGAGGAGGGCGGCGAGGTCGTCGGAGAAGTCCCGCATGCCCCGGGTGGCGTCCACCGGCAGCGGCTCGGAGTCGCCGAAGCCGCGCAGGTCGGGCGCCAGCCCGCGCCAGCCGTCGGGGAGCCGGCCGAGCAGGTGGTGGAAGAACGCGGAGGAGGAGCAGTTGCCGTGCACGAGCACGACCGTCCCCAGGTGACCCACCTCAGCGGGGTCCGCCGGCCCCGCGCCGCCCGTCCGAGCCGGGTCCGCCGGCCCCGCGCCGCCCGTCCGAGCCGGGTCCGCCGGCCCCGCGCCGCCAGGCGCGGACTGGCGCACGTGGACCCGCCCACGGGCCGTGGTGACGTCGCGCTCGATGATCTCCATGGTGGCTCAGCTCTCCAGGAGCAGGGCCTCGCCCTGGCCGCCGCCGCCGCACAGCGCGACACCGGCGCGGGCGTGGCCGCTGCGGTGGACCTGGTGGACGGCGTGGACGAGCAGGCGGGCGCCGGAGGCACCGATGGGGTGCCCCAGCGAGATCCCGCCGCCGTGGGGGTTGACGCGCGCCGGGTCGGCGCCGAGCTCGCGCGTGGAGTGCACGACGACGGCCGCGAACGCCTCGTTGATCTCCACGAGGTCGAGGTCCGCGACCGTCCAGCCCTGCCGCTCGAGCGCGCGGTCCAGGGCGCGGGCGGGCTGGGCGTGCAGGGAGGTGTCGGGGCCGGCGACCTGCCCGGCGGCGCGCAGGGTCGCCAGCACGGTCCAGCCCTGCTCCCGGGCGCGGCCCCGGGTGGTCAGGACCAGCGCGGCGGCGCCGTCGGAGATCTGCGACGCGTTCCCGGCCGTGATCGACCCGGTGGGACTGAACGCCGGGCGGAGCCGGGCCAGGGTCTCGGTGGTGGTGTCGGGCCGGATGCCCTCGTCCCGCTCGACCACGGTCTCGCCCTTGCGGCCGGTCACCGTGACGGGGACGACCTCGTCGTCGAAGACGCCCTCGTCCCACGCCCGGGCCGCCCGCTGGTGGGAGGCGGCCGCGACGGCGTCCTGGTCCTCCCGCGTGACGGGGTAGGTGGAGGCGTTCCGGGCGTCGGTGGCCAGGCCCATCGAGCACGACTCGAACGCGTCGGTGAGGCCGTCGTGGGCCAGGTGGTCCACCGCGGTGACGTCGCCGTAGGTCCAGCCCGAGCGGGAGCCCAGGAGCAGGTGCGGGGCGCGGCTCATGGACTCCATGCCCCCGGCCACGACGACGCCGGCCTCGCCCGAGCGGATGAGCCGGGCGGCGTCGATGACGGCCGTGAGGCCCGACAGGCAGACCTTGTTGACCGTGGTCGTGTGCGCCGACCAGGGCACGCCCGCCCCGATCGCGGCCTGGCGGGCGGGGTTCTGCCCGACCCCCGCCTGGAGGACCTGGCCCAGGATGACGGCATCGACCGCCTCGGGTGGGACGCCGCCCCGGGCGAGGGCCCCGGCGACGGCGACCGAGCCGAGCCCGGTCGCCGCCACCTGGGCCAGGGCGCCGTTCAGGCGTCCCTGCGGGGTGCGGGCGGCCCCGACGACGACGACGTCGAGGTCGCTGGCGGGTGACGTCGCGGCGGTGCTCATGCGAGGACCTCCAGGGTGTCCGGGACGGTGAGAGGGGCATCGGTGCGGGCGGCCACGTCGTCGGCGCTGACGCCGGGCGCGACCTCGACGAGGACGAGGCCGGTGGGGGAGACGTCGATGACGGCGAGGTCGGTGATGATGCGGTCGACCACACCCCGGCCGGTCAGCGGCAGGGTGCAGCGCCGGACGATCTTCGCGTCGCCGTTCCTCGCGTTGTGCTCCATGAGCACGATGACCCTCCCCGCGCCGTGGACGAGGTCCATCGCCCCGCCCGGGCCCTTGACCATCTTCCCCGGGATCATCCAGTTCGCCAGGTCCCCACCGGCGGAGACCTGCATCCCGCCGAGGATCGCGACGTCGATCTTGCCGCCGCGGATCATCCCGAAGGACGTGGCCGAGTCGAAGAACGCCGCCCCGGGCAGGGTCGTCACGGTCTCCTTGCCCGCGTTGATGAGGTCAGGGTCCACGTCAGCCTCGAGCGGGTACGGTCCCACGCCGAGGATGCCGTTCTCCGACTGCAGCACGACCTGACGCCCGGGGGGGACGTAGTTGGGCACCAGGGTGGGCAGCCCGATGCCGAGGTTGACGTAGGCCCCGTCGGTCAGCTCCGCCGCCGCCCGGGCGGCCATCTCCTGCCTCGTCAGCGCCATCAGCTCGCCCCTCCCTCGCGCACGGTGCGCTTCTCGATCCGCTTCTCGGTCCCGGGGCCGACCTCGACCACCCGGTGGACGTAGATCCCGGGCAGGTGCACGCGGTCGGGGTCGAGGTCGCCGGGCTCGACGAGCTGCTCCACCTGGGCGACGCACACCCGGGCCGCCGTCGCCGCCAGCGGGTTGAAGTTCCGGGCCGCCTTGTTGAACACGAGGTTGCCGTGCCGGTCCCCGACGGCGGCGTGGACGAGGGCGAAGTCGGTGGTGATCGCCTCCTCGAGCACGTAGTCGCGCGCCGCGCCGCCGACGGTGAAGGTCCGCACCTCCTTGGCCTCGGACGCCACCGCCACCGCCCCGGCGCCGTCGTAGCGGCGGGGCAGCCCGCCCTCGGCCACCTGGGTGCCCACCCCGGTGGGGGTGAAGAAGGCCGCGATGCCGGCCCCGCCGGCGCGGAGCCGCTCGGCGAGCGTGCCCTGCGGGACGAGCTCGACCTCGAGCTCGCCGGAGAGGAACTGGCGCTCGAACTCCTTGTTCTCGCCCACGTAGGACGCGGTCATGCGGGCCAGCCGGCCGGCCCGCAGCAGCACGCCCAGGCCCCAGTCGTCCACGCCGCAGTTGTTCGAGACCACCCGCAGGCCGGCCGCGCCCTGGGCGAGCAGGGCCTCGATGAGCGCCACCGGGTTGCCCGAGAGCCCGAACCCGCCGACCGCCAGCGAGGCGCCGTCGCCGATGTCGGCCACCGCCTCCGCGGCCGAGGCCACCACCTTGTCCAGGCCGCGCGGGGGCGCGGGGGTCGTCCTGCTCATCGTCGAGCTCCTTCCAGCTGGTGGGAGACGTGCTGCGCCACGGCGCCGGCCCCGGCCGTGCCCATGATGATCGTGTAGTGGTTGACCCCGGGCACCTCGGCGGTGCGCAGCGACGGCAGCCGGGCCGCCCACCGCTCGACGTGACCGGCGTCGTACAGCGGGTCGCCGTCGAGGAGGCCCCGGGGGGCGCGCAGGAACAGGGCCGGGGCGGTCAGCGCGTCCAGGGCCGGCAGGAGCGAGGCCCCGGTGACCAGCTCACGCTGGTCACCCGTGACCGCCTCGAGGCGCGACGTCGGTCGCAGCCCGCCGCCGTCGGCCGGCTCGAGGTCGTAGTCGAAGTAGCGCCGGAGGTCGTCGGCGCTCGCGCGGGCACCGGCGCCGTCGGCTGCGTCGGTCGCACCGGCTGCGTCGAGCCGGTCGGGGACCGATGGCCCGTCGAACGCGCCGGCGAACGCCGGGTGGGCGCGCCAGAAGTCGTGGTAGGCGCGCTCGTCCTGGAAGGTCATGGCCAGCCGGGCCGCCGCCGGACCGAGGACCGCACGCATGAGCGTGTCGGGGTCGGCGCCGGCGGGGACCTCCAGCGGCAGGCCGCCGTCGACCAGGACG
The DNA here is from genome assembly GCF_003814705.1 of Georgenia muralis. NCBI lineage: Bacteria > Bacillati > Actinomycetota > Actinomycetes > Allobogoriellales > Allobogoriellaceae > Georgenia > Georgenia muralis. Next base: position 1,866,383 of record NZ_RKRA01000001.1, read on the forward strand.
AGGGAGGTCACCAGCTCGGGACGGCGGTAGGCGAGGACGACGGAGGCGAAGCCGCCCATCGAGTGCCCGACCAGGACGACCGGCCCGGCGCCGAGGTGGTCGACGAGGGCGGCGAGGTCGTCCGCGTGCCGGGCCATCCCGAACGGCCCCGGCAGGTGGTTGCTGCGGCCCCGCCCCCGCAGGTCAGGGGCGACGACGCGCACGCCCGGCAGGACACCCGCCAGCCAGCCCCAGGCCCGGTGGGTGGCGGTGATGCCGTGGACGGCCAGGACCGTGGGGGCGTCGTCGTCGCCCCATACCCCGGCGTGGAGGAGGCCGCCGTCGACGGCGACGTCGAGCTGTCGGTACCTCATCGGGCGTGCCACCCCCCGTCGATGAGGTACGACGCACCGGTGGCCATGGCGGCGTCCGGGCCGACGAGCCACAGCACGAGGGAGGCGACCTCCGCGGGCTCCACGAGGCGCTTGACGGACTGCTCGGTGAGGAGGACGCGCTCGAGCACCTCGTCCTCGCTGATGCCGTGGACGCGGGCCTGGTCGGCGATCTGCTTCTCCACCAGGCCGGTGCGCACGTAGGCGGGGTTGACGCAGTTGCTCGTCACGCCGTGCCGGGCGCCCTCCAGGGCGGTGACCTTGCTCAGGCCCTCCAGGGCGTGCTTGGCGGTGACGTACGCGGACTTGAACGGTGACGCCACGAGCCCGTGCGCCGAGGAGATGTTGACCACCCGGCCCCAGCCGCGTGCGTACATGTGGGGCAGGGCGGCCCGGACGAGGAGGAACGGCGCCTCGACCATGAGCCGCTGGATGCGGCGGAAGTCCGCCGGGGCCAGGTCCTCGATCGGGCTGACCACCTGGATGCCCGCGTTGTTGACCAGGACGTCGGCCTCGAGGCTGAGGTCGTCCAGCGCGGCGGTGTCGTCGAGGTCGACCACCCAGCTCTCGCCGCCCACCTCCTCCGCGACGGCGCGGGCGGCGCCGCCGTCCCGGTCGGCGACGACCACGTGGGCGCCCGCCGCGGCGAGCGCGCGGGCGCAGGCGGCCCCGATGCCGGCGCCGCCGCCGGTGACCAGGGCCCGGCGCCCGGCGAGGGTGGGGGTGCTCATGGGGTTCCTCCGAGGATGGGGGGACGAGGGGTGCGGTGCGGGGCGAGGGCCCGCTCGACGAGGAGCATCGCGGCGTCGAGCACGGCCTCGGGGACGCCGTCCGGGTGCGGTCCGCCCGCGCGGGGCGCGCCGGTACCCCCGGCGGGGCCGGTCCCGTCCGGCCGGGCGCCGTCGCCCCAGAGCACCCAGCGCATGCCGACCATCTCCCCGACCCCCATGAGGGCCCAGGCGGCCACCTCGGGGTCGACGTCGGCGCCGATCTCGCCGCGGCTGCGTGCCGCACGCAGCCCGGCGACGTAGCCGGCGGCGATCCGCTCGTAGTGCAGCCGCAGCACGTGCGGGGCGACGAACTCCGCCTGGCGCATGATCCGGTACAGCGCCGGGTTCTCGGCCGTGAACCGGAAGAACGCGCGGAACCCGGCCCGCTCGGCGGCGAGGCGGTCCCCCGCGGCGGAGGAGGCGGCCAGCATGGCGCGCCGGACCCGGGAGTTGAGGTCCTTGGCGACCTCCTCGAAGACCTCCTGCTTGGAGGAGAAGTAGAGGTAGAACGTGCCCTGGCCCACCCCGGCGGCCTCGGTGATCTTCACGATCGAGGCGTCGTGGTAGCCGTGGCCGGCGAAGACCTCGGTCGCCACCTCGAGGATGCGGGCGCGGGTGCGGGTGCCGCGCTCGGTGCGGGGGACGGCGCTCATCGTCGGGCCTCCCGGAGGGAGCGGCGGCGCACCTTGTGCAGGGGGGTGCGCGGCAGGGCCTCGACGATGCTGAACGTGCGCGGCGCCTTGAACGCGGCGAGGTGCGCGCGGCAGTGCGCGGTGAGGGTCTCGGCGTCGAGGTCGTGCCCGGCGGCGGGCACCACGTAGGCGTGGCCCACCTCGCCCCACCGCCGGTCGGGCACCCCGACGACCGCGACCTCCGCGACGGCCGGGTGCCCGGCCAGGACCGCCTCGACCTCGGCGGGGGAGATGTTCTCCCCGCCCGAGACGTACATGTCCCCGAGCCGGTCGACGACGCTGAGGTAGCCGGCGTCGTCACGGGCGACGAGGTCGCCGGTGTGCAGCCAGCCGTCGCGCAGGACGGCGGCCGTCGCGTCGGGGTCGCGGAAGTACCCGGCGAAGACCGCGGGCCCGCGCACGAGCAGCTCGCCGCGGGCGGGACCGTGGAGGAGCTCGCCGGTCGCCGGGTCGGCGACGGCGACGTCGACGTGGGGGTAGGGCGTCCCCACGGAGCCGGGGTGCCCCGCGGCGTCGGCGGGCTCCAGCGCGAGGACGTTGGGGGAGGCCTCGGTGAGCCCGTAGCCCTGGACCACGGGCACCCCCCGGTCCGTCCACGCCGCGAGGACGTCGGCGGGCATGGCGGCGCCGCCGGTGACGACCCGGGTGAGACCGGTCAGGTCGGTCCCGGCGAACCCCGGGTGCTCGGCCATGAGCCGGTAGGTGGTGGGCACGCCCATCATCGTGGTGACCCCGCGGCCCAGGAGCCCCAGCGCGCGGCCGGCGTCGAACTCGCCCTCGACCACCACCGTGGCGCCGTGCCACCAGGCCAGGAGCGGCTGGACGTTCCAGCCGCCCACGTGGAACTGCGGCAGGACGGCCAGGACGACGTCGTCCTGGGTCAGGGGTGCGACCCCGGCGAGGGAGAGGTTGGTCCAGAAGCAGTTGGCGTGGCTGAGCGGCACGGCCTTGGGTGTGCGGCCGGTGCCGGAGGTGTACACGAGCAGCAATGGGTCGTCGTCGCGGGGCGGGCGCTGCGCGAGGGCCGGTGCGCCGTCGCCCCGGTGGGGCCCGGGGACGTGCTGCTCGACGCCGTCACGGCCCAGCAGCTCGACCGGGGGGACGGTCTCGAGCAGGGCGAGCGCGGCCCGCGCGGCGTCGGCGCGGGGGGCCTCGACCAGGACGAGGGCGGGCCGGGAGTGGAGCAGCTGGTGGGCGAGCTCCTCGGCGCTCAGGCGCCACGAGAGCGGGACCAGGACGAGGCCGGCCTTCGCGCACGCGAAGAAGGCCACCACGTGGTCGGTGGAGGACCGGGTGAGCGTGGCGAGCCGGTCCCCGGTGCGGTACCCGGCCCGGACCAGGCGCGCGGCGAGGGCGGCGGCGCGCTCGTCCAGCTCGGCGTAGGTGGTCTCGTGGCCGTCCGCGACGACGGCGACGGCCTCGGGCCGCCGGCGCGCCCGGTCCGAGGTCCAGCGGCCGAGGGTGTGCAGGTCGCTCACGCGAGCTCCTCGAGCCGGCGCCGCTCGGCGCTCTCGCGCGCGGCGCGGTCCTTCTCGGCGCTCGCCCGGGCGCGGGCCGGCCGGCCGGCGAGGCGCTCCGCCGCTCCGGCGATGCCGCCCGGCATGAACAGCACGACGAGGATGAACAGGGTGCCGAGGATGAACAGCGGCTCGCTGAGCGGGACGTGCAGGACCGGCGGGAGCGACGCGACGACGTCGGAGGAGGCGAACGCGCTGAGGCGCTGGTCGAGCAGGGTGTACACCACCGCGCCGACGATCGCGCCCCACCGTGACCCCACGCCGCCGAGGACCACCATGACCAGGACCGTGATGGTGAAGTCCGCCGAGGTGATGGCCGGCACCGCCTGGGACTGCAGCAGCAGGTAGACCATGCCGACCACCGACGCCAGCGCGGCGGCGATGACGAACGTGAGCAGCCTGATGAGGAACGGCTGCTGCCCGATGACCCGCACGCGCATCTCGTTCTCCCGGGTGGCCTCGACCACGTGCCCGGCGCGCGAGCGCTGCGTCCACGTCACCACGACGTACACGGCCACGAGTGCCGCGAGGGCCACCCAGAACATGTTCCGGGTGTTGACGACCCCGACGAGGGCGTCGGGCACGTTGTCCGTGCGCGGCGCGACCCCCTCCTCCCCGCCGGTCACGCCGCCGGTGTTGCGGCGGACCAGGACGTTGCCGGCCTGGGCGAAGGCGAGGGTCACCATCGCGAACGACACCCCGCTGACCCGCAGCGAGATCGCGCCGACGACGTGGGCGAGGACGACCGTGCCGGCAAGGACGACGGCGGCCGCCGTCAGCAGGGGCAGGTCCGTGCGGGACAGGACGATGCCCAGGCCGTAGGCCCCGGCCGCGAAGTAGAGGGCGTGGCCGAAGCTGAGCATGCCCGCGACGCCGTAGAGCAGGTGGTAGCTGAGCGCGAGGGCCGCGAAGATCAGCGACAGCGTCATGAGGTGGAGGCTGCCCGGGGTGTACGTCGGGCCGGGCAGCACCCCGGGCAGGGAGATGTTCAGCAGCGGCAGGACGGCCACGGCGGTGACCGCCGCGACGCCCACCGCCCACGCAGGGACGCGGCGTCGGGTGCGTGCGGCGGGTGCCGGCGCCGGCTCCGCCGTGCGGGCCGGGGCCTGCCGGGTGGGGACGCTCATGCCTTGGCTCCCATCAGCCCGCTCGGGCGCACGAGGAGGACGACGGCGAGGGCGAGGACCGCGATGAGGTCGCCCACCCCGAGGTAGTAGTTGGCGAACTGCTGCGGGACCGCCACGAGGAGGGCGGCGACGGCCGCGCCGCCGAGGGAGCCGAGGCCGCCGATGACGGTGACGATGAACGCGAAGATCAGCAGCGTCGCGCCGAGGTGCGCCGAGACGTAGCCGTAGTACTGGGAGGCGAGGACCCCGCCGAGGCCGGCGGCCGCGCCGCCGATGGAGAAGACGAGGGTGAACGACCTCCGCACGTCGATGCCCAGCGCGGTGACCATCGCCCGGTTCTCCACGCCGGCCCGGATGACCAGGCCGTAGCGCGTGTGCCTGAGGAAGAGCAGGAGGCCGGCGAGGACGGCGACCGCGACCGCGATGGCGAGGAAGCGGTCGTTGGGGATCCGCGCACCGAGGAGCTCCGTGGTGCCGGCGAGCCAGCCCGGCCCGCTGATGAAGATCGCGTCGGTGCCCCACACCCCCTCGAAGAGGGCGACCGTGACCAGCCCGAGGCCGACCGTGACGAGCACCTGCTCGATGTGCCGGTTGTACAGGGGCCGGATGAGGAGCAGCTCGGTCAGCGCCGCGACCGCGGCGCCGGCCAGGGTCCCGACGACCATCGCCAGGAGGAAGCCGGTCCAGGTGTCGGGCCCGAGCCGCCGGGCGACCTCCCAGCCGGCGAAGGCGCCGAGCGTGAGGAAGGAGCCGTGGGCGAAGTTGAGGACGCCCATGAGGCCGTAGATGAGGCTGAGCCCGGACGCGACGAGGAAGTACAGCGCGCCGAGGCCGATCCCGGTGACCAGCAGCAGGACGACGGTGCTCATCGGGTGCTCCGCTCGGCGGTGGTGGGGGTGGTGGGTGCGTGCTCGGCGTGGACGCCGAGCAGGCGCAGGACGGCCCCCGCGTCGGCGAGCAGCTCGGCGGCCGGACCGGTGTGGACGACCCGTCCGGAGTCCACGACGACGACGTCGGCGGCGAGCCGCTCGATCACCGGCAGGTTCTGCTCCACGAGGAGGACCGGGACCGTGCGGGCGGCCTCCTCGAGCGCTTCCGTGACCTCGGTGACGATCTTCGGCGCGAGGCCCTTGGTGGGCTCGTCGACGAGGAGGAGCCGGTTGTCGTTGAGCAGGGCCCGAGCCAGGGAGAGCATCTGCTGCTGCCCGCCCGAGAGCGTCCCGGCCCGCTGGCCCGCCCGCCGCACGAGGTCGGGGAAGAGCCGCTCCACGAGGTCCCGGCGCGGCTTGGCGTCGCGCTCGGCCAGCCGGAGGTTCTCGGCGACCGTGAGGGTGCCGAAGACCTCCCGGTCCTCCGGGACGTAGCCGATGCCGCGCCGGACGATCCGGTGGGTGTCCTCCCGGTCGATCCGGACGCCGTCGAGCACCACGGTCCCGGTCCGGCTGATGAGGCCCATGACCGCCTTCATCGTGGAGGTCTTGCCGACCCCGTTGCGCCCGAGGACGGCGGTGACGCCGGTCGCCGGGACGGAGAACGTGATGTCCTCGATGACCTGCTGGCCGCCGATCGAGGCGGAGAGGTGCTCGACCTCGAGGATCGCGGTCATACGGGTGCTCCGAGGTAGGCGCTCTGGACGAGCGGGTCGGCCATGATCCTGTCCGGCTCGTCCAGGGCGAGGATCGTGCCCTGGTGCAGCACGGCCACACGCTCGACGAGGCCCATGACGACGTCGATGTGGTGCTCGACCATGAGGACGGTGCTGTGGTGGTCCCGGTGCATCCGTCGGATGACCTCGCTCAGCCCGGGGACGTCCGCGCGCGCGACGCCGGCCATCGGCTCGTCGAGGAGGATCACGCCCGGCTGCATGGCGAGCAGGACGGCGATCTCGAGCTTGCGCTTGTCGCCGTGGGACAGTCCGCCGGCGAGCACGTCGGCGAGGCCGGCCAGGCCCACCTCGTCGAGGTGCTCCATCGCCACGGTGGAGGCGCGGTCGGAGCGGCGGGGGAAGCGCAGCACCGAGAGGTTGCCGCCGAGGCGCCGCTGGGCGGCCAGGCGCACGTTCTCGAGCACGCTCAGGCCGGGGAACAGGTTGGAGGTCTGGAACGTCCGCCCCAGCCCCGCGAGGGCCCGCCGGTGCACCGGCTGGTGCGTGATGTCACGCCCGTCGAGCAGCACCCGGCCGGTGGTGGGGGCGTGGATGCCCGAGATCATGTTGAACAGCGTGGTCTTGCCGGCGCCGTTGGGGCCGATGACGCCGATCATCTCGCCGGGTGCGACCTCGAGGTCGACGTCGTGGAGGATCGGGGCGCCGCCGACGACGAAGCCGAGCGACTCGACGGTGAGCGCTGCCGAGCTGGGCATGGGGAACCTCTTCCGCGGTGCTGCGTGGCTGTGAGGTGGGCGGGTGCCCGGGCGGTCCGCCCGGGCACCCGGATGTCACTGCGCCGCAGCCTCGGGCGGTGCCACGTCCTCGCCGGCGACCTCGGCGACGAGCTCCGGGGCCCACCCGCCCGCGCCGTCGGAGACCAGCCGCGTCTGGAACATCGGCTGGATGAGCGCGTGGTCGCTCTCGCGGATCGCGTACGCACCCTTGGGCCCGTCGAAGCTCCAGCCCTCGAGCGCGGCGATCATGGCGTCGACGTCGCTCGCGCCGCCGGCCTCCTCGATGGCGTGGACGATCATCTGGGCGGCGACGAACCCGTCGGGGGTGAACAGGTCGGGGGTGCCGCCGGCCGCCTCGACGTGCTCGATCATCGCGGTGTTGATCTCGTTGTCGGTCGCGCCGGGGAAGTAGTGGTTGAGGAAGTCGATCTTCTCCGACGCCGCGCCGTACGCCCCGAAGGTCGAGGCGTCGCCCAGACCGGTGACCACCGTGATGTCGTCGAGCACGCCCTGCTGGTCCAGGGCCTGCCACATGGCGCCCGAGGTCGCGCCCGCCCACGCCACGAACACCATGGTGGGGGCGGCGTCGCGGACCTGGGCGGCGAAGGGCGTGAACTCCGTGACGTCCTCGGGGACCATGACCGAGGTGACCTCGGCGCCCTTCCCGCCGAGGACGCCCTGGACGGCGGCGAGGTTGCCCTGGCCGAAGGCGTTGTCCTGGGCGAGGACGAGGACCTCCTGGCCCTCGACGTCGACGAACGAACCGGCCGTGGCGACGTCCTGGAGGGACTGGCGGCCCGAGCGGAAGGTGTAGTCGTTGATGCCGCTGAGGGCGTCGGTGGCGGCGGGACCGGAGACGTAGAGGACCTTGTTCTGCTCCGCCTGCTCGGCCAGGGACAGGGCGATGCCGGAGGACGCGGTGCCGCCGATGATGGTGTACCCCTGCCCGATGAGGTCACGCGCCTGGGTGACGGCGCGGTCGGTGTCGCCGCCGTCGTCCTGGAACTCGACGACGAGCTCGGCGCCGCCGACCTCGCCCGTGCCGTCCGTGGCGTAGTCGAGGCCGGCCTCGAACCCGTCGACGTACGTCTCGCCGTACGCGGCGAGCGGGCCGGTGGTCGAGGTGATGATGCCGATGTTGATCGGCTCGGCCTCGGTCTCCGTCTCGGCCGCGGCGCTGGTCTCGGCCTGGCCGCCACCGGTGTCGCTGGTCGAGGGGGCGCACGCCGCGACCGTCAGGACGCTCGCGACACCGAGGCTCAGTGCGAGGGACTTCTTCGTGACCCGCATGAGTCCGCCTTCCTTGGGGTTGCACACCTCTCGACCTGAGAGGTGATTCAGGTGCCAGGCTGCCGGGCTCGCGCGGTGCTGTCGATGGCTCCGGTTCACACAATCATCGCGACAGTCATGTCACCTTGAGCCATGTGGCGACGTCTGGGCGGGGCTCCGGAGACGCCGAGGAGGGCCGGTCCGTGGCGGACCGGCCCTCCTGCTCGTTCTCCTCCGGCTGCGTGCGGTTCAGCGCGGGGCCTCGAGGTGTGCCCGGCTCACAAGCCGGTGCGCTCGCCACCCTCGCCGAAGCCGACGTCCGGCTCGCCGTAGGTGCTGCCCTGCCCCTCGTCGAAGCGCCCCTCGGGCAGCTCGGCCTCGACGTCGGAGGTGACCGCCTGGCCCTCGTCGAACCGGGCCTCGGGCAGCTCGGCCTCGACGTCGGAGGTCACCGCCTGGCCCTCGTCGAAACGCTCCTCGGGCAGCTCGCCCTCGAGCGGCGCCGTGGCCGCCTGCCCCTTGTCGAAGCGGTCGTCGTTGTCCCGGTCCGGCAGCCCGGTGGTGCCTGGCGTGTCCGCGCGGTGCCCGGGGTGGTCGTGGCCGGCGTGCGACCCGTGGTCGTGGCTGTCGTGGCTGTCGTGGGTCTCGTGGCTGTCGTGGCTGTCGTGGGTCTCGTGGTGGGTCATGAGGGTCTCCGGCCTACTCGTCGCCGATGCGCTTGTCAGCGGTGTCGACGCCCTTGTCGAGGTGCTCGTCGTACTTGCCACCGGTCCGCTCACCGATGAAGTCCGATCCCTTCTCCAGGGCGTCGTCGCTGTGCTGCTCGCCCTTGTCGCTGTCGAGGAAGTCCTTGGCCTTGCCGCCGAGGTCACCGATACCCATGGGGTCCCTCCCTGGAGGTCGTGGCCGCGCCGGTCGGAGCGGCTGCTGCGAGCATGTCCCCACCCACCCACCCCCGCAACCGCTGGCCTGTCAGGCGTCATGACCGCCGCTCCGGTCCTGGCCTGGCTGCGGACCGCCGGCTGCTGTCCCGTCCTCGCTGGGACCGCCGGCTCCGGCCACCGCCCCTGCCTTCGGGTCTAGCGTGACGGGCATGACGAACCTCCACGAGCTCAGCGCGCTCGACCTGGCGGCAGCTGTGCGCCGCGGCGAGGTCTCCCCGCACGAGGTGGTCCGGCACACGCTCGACCGGGCCCGCCGTCTGGGCCCGCAGGTGGGTGCCTTCGTACACCTCGCCGAGGAGCGTGCCCACGCCCAGGCCGGGGAGGCCGAGGAGCAGCTCGCCGCCGTCGGTGGCGCGGGCGACGGTCTCCCGCCGTTCCTCGGCGTGCCCGTGCCGGTGAAGGACCTCACGATGGTGGCCGGCCTCCCGTTCGAGGCGGGGTCCGCAGCGCTCGCCGGCTTCGTCGCCCCCGTCGACGACGGTGTGGTCACGTTGCTGCGGGCGGCCGGAACCCTCATGGTCGGCAAGACGACGACGCCCGAGCTCGGCCTGCCGCCCTACACCGAGCCCGACGTGGCGCCCCCGGCGCGCACACCGTGGGACCTGAGCCGCACGGCCGGTGGCTCGAGCGGCGGCGCTGCGGCCGCCGTTGCCGCCGGCATCGTGCCCGCCGCCCACGGCAGCGACGGCGGCGGGTCGCTGCGCATCCCCGCCGCCGCGTGCGGGCTGGTGGGCCTCAAACCCTCCCGCGGTCGGGTCTCGCACGGGCCTCACGGGGTGGCCGGATCGGGCCTGGCCACCGACGGGGTGCTCACCCGCACCGTGGCCGACGCCGCAGCCTTCCTCGACGTCCTCGCCCAGCCCTGGCCGGGCGACCACTACGTCGTGCCCGGACCACGCACCTCCTTCCTCGAGGCGGCTCGCAGCGAACCGCGGGGGCTGCGCATCGGTGTGCTCCTCGACCCCGTCGTGGTCGCCGACGCACCCGTGCACGCCGGTGCCCGCGCCGCCGTCGAACGGGCCGTCCGCCTCCTCGAGGGGCTGGGGCACCACGTCGCCGAGGCGCCCGTGCCGTTCCGCCCCGAGCAGTGGGACGCGTTCATGCCGCTCTGGTCCGTCGGGGTGCTCCAGGCCCCGGTCCCGCCGGAGCGCGAGGAGCTCCTCGTCCCGCTCACCCGCTGGATGCGCGAGATCGGCCGCTCGTTCACGGCGCTGGACCACGCCGACGCCGTCTCGGGGCTGCAGCGGCTCGCGCGGCAGACGGCTCTGGCCTGGTCGGCGTTCGACGTCGTCCTCTCCCCGACCCTCGCCCAGCCGCCGGTCGTCGTCGGGGCGATGCGTGACGACGCCGATCCTGCGCGCGACTTCCAGGCCCAGAAGGCGTTCACCCCGTGGACGTCGCCCTGGAACATCATCGGAGCGCCGGCCATCTCGCTTCCGCTGCACCGCGAGGAGGTCGACGGCGTCGAGCTGCCCTTCGGCGTCATGCTCGGCGCACGGCTGGGACGGGAGGAGGTCCTGCTCGGGCTCGCGGCGCAGCTCGAGGCGGCCGACCCCTGGCCGCACTTCGCGCCGGGCTACCCGCACGACTGAGGACCTTGCTCGCAGCGTGTCCACCGCTGCACCCGTGGCTGGTTGCCCTGAGGTCAGCTGGTCGCGGTGCGCCCAGTCCGCTGGTGCTGAGTGCGCCCGGTCCGCTGGTGCTGAGTGCGCCCGGTCAGTTGGTGCGTGGGGCGCCCCGTCCGCTGCGTGGGGCGCCGGGTTTGGTGCGGTGGCCCTCTCAGGCAGTCGCGGTGCCCTGCAGGTCGGTGGCGCCCTCGACGTGCTGCGACTCCTGGGGGCGGCCCTCGGCGTGCCGCACACTCTCCTCGGTCCGCTGGGCGTCCTCCTCGGCGGCGTGCGCGTGCGCCTTCTCCTGCTGCCACAGCTCCTTGGCCTTGCTGGCGAGGTCCTCGGTACTCATGGTCCGCCCTTCCTGTCGATTCGCTGAACGTATCCCGCACTCGCCTCGACCGCTCGTCCGGCGACTCCACCGCGCGCAGCCGGCGGTCCGGTCGGCTCGGCCCGTCGGCCCGTCGGCCCGTCGGCCCGTCGGCCCGACGGCTCCGCTCGTTCAGCCGCTCCTCGCTCGCGCGTCGAGATGTGAGTTGTGGTTGTCCAGCGGCCCGATTCGCAGCAACTACGTCCAACTCGACGAAGCGGCGCGCCGTGTCGGAGAGCCGGCGATGGCGTGCTGCGGCCGCGACCGCGGCGGCGGCGACCTCACGTCCCGCTCCGGCGACGACGTCACATCCCGCTCCGGCCGCGCACGATGGAACTTTGTTGCGGTTCTCTGGCCCGGGATCGCCGCAACACGGTGACATCGCGCGCCGCGCATCCCGCATCGCTCACCGCCCGTCGCGCACCGTGTGGTGGAACGTCGCCGCCTGTCATGGCGCCCTGAACGGGACGGTCCTCCGACCCGTGCGCGACAAGGTTGAGCGGAATAGACTCAAGTTTGCGCAGGTTGATCTCTGCAGAACCGTTCCACCTGACCGGAGGTCCCCTTGGACACCAAGCTCACCACCAAGTCGCAGGAGGCTCTCGCCGCCGCGATCCAGGCCGCGTCCGCCGCTGGCAACCCACAGCTCGAGCCCGTCCACGTCCTCGCGGCGCTGCTCGAGCAGGACGGCGGGGTCGCCGTCGCGCTGCTCGACGGTGTCGGCGCCGACCGCCGCGCCATCTCCCAGCGGGTCTCCGCCGCGATCGCCACGCTGCCCGGCGCGTCCGGCTCCTCGGTCGCGCAGCCGCAGACGTCGCGCGCCGCGATGACGATGATCACCGACGCCGGCAACGAGGCGAAGGCGCTGGGCGACGAGTACGTCTCGACCGAGCACCTCCTCGTGGCCCTGGCGGCCTCGACGTCGCCCGCTGGCGAGATCCTCCGGGGCGCCGGCGTCACCCGCGAGGCGCTGCTCGCCGCCCTGCCCGGCGTGCGGGGCTCGGGCCGCGTGACCTCCCCGGACCCCGAGGGGACCTTCAAGGCGCTGGAGAAGTACGGCAACGACCTCACCGCAGCCGCCCGCGAGGGCAAGCTCGACCCCGTCATCGGCCGCGACGCGGAGATCCGCCGCGTCGTCCAGGTCCTCTCGCGCCGGACCAAGAACAACCCCGTCCTCATCGGCGAGCCCGGCGTCGGCAAGACCGCCGTCGTCGAGGGGCTCGCCCAGCGCATCGTGGACGGCGACGTGCCCGAGTCCCTGCGCGACAAGCGCCTCATCGCCCTCGACCTCGCCTCGATGGTGGCCGGGGCGAAGTACCGCGGTGAGTTCGAGGAGCGGCTCAAGGCCGTCCTGCAGGAGATCAAGGACTCCGAGGGGCAGGTCGTCACCTTCATCGACGAGCTGCACACCGTCGTCGGGGCCGGCGCCGCCGAGGGCTCCATGGACGCGGGCAACATGCTCAAGCCCATGCTCGCCCGCGGTGAGCTCCGCCTGGTCGGTGCGACCACCCTGGACGAGTACCGCGAGCGCATCGAGAAGGACCCCGCCCTCGAGCGCCGGTTCCAGCAGGTGTACGTCGGTGAGCCGTCGGTGGAGGACACCGTGGCGATCCTGCGCGGCATCGCCCCGAAGTACGAGGCGCACCACCAGGTCACCATCTCCGACGGCGCGCTCGTCGCCGCCGCGACGCTCTCCGACCGCTACATCACCGGCCGGCAGCTCCCTGACAAGGCCATCGACCTCGTCGACGAGGCAGCCTCGCGCCTGCGCATGGAGCTGGACTCCTCGCCCGAGGAGGTCGACGCCCTGCGCCGCCAGGTGGACCGGATGAAGATGGAGGAGGCCTACCTCTCCGAGTCCGACGACGAGGCCTCGGCCGAGCGGCTGGAGAAGCTGCGCGCGGACCTCGCGGACCGGGCCGAGGAGCTGGCGTCGCTGACCGCGCGCTGGGAGCAGGAGAAGGCCGGCCACAACCGGGTCGGTGATCTCAAGTCCCGCCTCGACGCCCTGCGCACCGAGGCCGAGCGCGCGCAGCGCGAGGCCGACTTCGAGAAGGCATCCCGCCTCCTCTACGGCGAGATCCCCGCCGTCGAGGCCGAGATCGCCGAGGCCGAGGCCGTGGAGGCCCGGGCACAGGAGGACGCCCAGCGCCAGGCCCCGATGATCGCGGACAAGGTCTCCGCGGACGAGGTCGCCGAGGTGGTTGCGTCCTGGACGGGCATCCCGGTCGGCCGTCTCCTCCAGGGCGAGACGGAGAAGCTCCTGCGCATGGAGGATGTCCTCGGCCAGCGGCTCATCGGCCAGCAGAAGGCCGTGCGCGCGGTGTCCGACGCGGTGCGGCGCTCGCGGGCCGGGGTCGCCGACCCCGACCGGCCCACCGGCTCCTTCCTCTTCCTCGGCCCCACGGGCGTGGGCAAGACCGAGCTGGCGAAGTCCCTCGCGGACTTCCTCTTCGACGACGAGCGCGCCATGATCCGCATCGACATGTCGGAGTACTCCGAGAAGCACTCCGTCGCGCGGCTCGTCGGTGCCCCTCCCGGCTACGTCGGCTACGAGGAGGGTGGCCAGCTCACCGAGTCCGTCCGCCGGCGCCCGTACTCCGTGGTGCTCCTGGACGAGGTGGAGAAGGCCCACCCCGAGGTCTTCGACATCCTCCTGCAGGTGCTCGACGACGGCCGGCTCACCGACGGCCAGGGGCGCACCGTCGACTTCCGCAACACCATCCTCGTGCTCACCTCCAACCTGGGCTCGCAGTTCCTCGTGGACCAGAGCCTCGACGAGGAGACCAAGCGCCAGGCCGTCATGAGCGCGGTCCGCGGCGCGTTCAAGCCGGAGTTCCTCAACCGGCTCGACGACGTCGTGCTCTTCGACGCCCTGAGCATCGACGAGCTCGGGTCCATCGTGGACCTGCAGGTCGACCGCCTCGCGCGACGTCTCGCCGACCGGCGCCTGCGCCTGGAGGTCACCGACGGTGCGCGGGAGTGGCTGGCGCTGGAGGGGTACGACCCCGCCTACGGTGCGCGACCGCTGCGCCGCCTGGTCCAGACCGAGATCGGCGACCAGCTCGCCCGGATGCTGCTCGGCGGGGAGGTCGAGGACGGCGACACGGTCGTGGTCGACCGCTCCGACGACGGCGAGCTCGTCGCGGGCGAGCGGCACGGCCTCAGCCTGAGCGTCGTGGCGCCCGCGATCCGCTGAGCCGAGCGTCGTCCCGCAGAAGCTTCCGTCAGGCCCCGCCTGACGGAAGCTTCTGTGTTCCGGTGCGGTGCCGTCGCGAGCCGGTGCAGGGAGCCGGTGCAAGGAGCCGGTGCGACGCCGGGTCTCGGCGCCGGGCGGGCTCGTGGCAGGCTGGCCGGGTGGAGATCTTCGACGTCCTGGACGAGCTCGACCACCCGGTCGCCGTGGTCGTGACCGACGCCGAGCGGGTGCTGGCCCGGCACGGCGAGACCGCCGAGCCCCTACGGTGGGCGTCGGTGACGAAGCTGATCAGCACGATGGCCTCACTCGTCGCCGTCCAGCGCGGGATGGTCGGTCTCGACGACCCCGCCGGACCGCCCGGAGCCACCGTCCGGCACCTGCTCGCGCACGCGGCGGGCGTGCCCTTCGACGACGGCGCGGTGCTCTCCGAGCCGGGGAGGCGGCGGGTCTACTCCAACCGGGGCATCGAGCTGCTGGCCGAGCACGTCGCCGAGCACGTCGGCACCGACTTCACCACCTGGGCCGAGCAGACCGTGCTCGAGCCCCTCGGGATGGCCACCGTGCTCATCGACGGCTCGCCCGCCCACGGCGCCGCCGGCTCCGCCGACGACCTCGCCCGGCTGGGCCGCGAGCTGCTCAGCCCCACCCTGCTGGGACCGGAGCTCTTCGCCGAGGCGACCCACGTCGTCTTCCCCGGCCTGTCCGGCGTCCTGCCGGGCTACGGCCGTCAGAAGACCAACGACTGGGGGCTGGGTTTCGAGATCCGCGACCACAAGACCCCGCACTGGACCGGTGAGAGCTCCTCGCCCGCCACGTTCGGGCACTTCGGCCAGTCCGGCAGCTTCCTGTGGGTCGACCCGGAGGCGGGCCTGGCGACGGCGTTCCTGTCCTCGCGTCCGTTCGGCGACTGGGCGGTCAGGGTCTGGCCGCCGCTCACCGACGCCATCCTGGCCGAGCACGCCCGCTGAGCCCGAGCCCCGACCCGGTGGCCCCGACGGCTCACGCCGGTGCGCTGACCCGGGTCGCGACGGTCCGCTGACCCGGGTCGCGCCGGTCCGCTGACGTGGCCCGCGCGGGCGGCGCCGCTCAAGCGATGTCGACGATGACGGGCACGTGGTCGCTCGCGCCCTTGCCCTTGCGCTCGTTGCGGTCGATCTGCGCCCCGACGACGTGCGCCGACAGCTCCGGCGAGGCGTGGACGAAGTCGATCCGCATGCCCTCGTTGCGGGGGAACCGCAGCTGCTTGTAGTCCCAGTACGTGTACTGGTCCACGTAGGGGCGTGTGACCTCGGTGAACCCGACGTCCTCCAGAGCACGGAAGGCCTCGCGCTCGGGCTCGGACACGTGGGTCGCGCCCTCGAAGACGCGCATGTCCCACACGTCCTCGTCCCGCGGGGCGATGTTCCAGTCGCCGACGAGGGCGATCTGGGCGTCCGGGTCGGCGCGCAGCCACTCCCGGGCCGCGTCCTTCAGCGCCGCCATCCACTCGAGCTTGTAGACGTAGTGCGGGTCGCCGAGCGTGCGCCCGTTCGGCACGTACAGGCTCCACACCCGCACCCCGCCGCACGTGACCCCGAGCGCACGCGCCTCGGCCGCCGCCGGCTCGCCCCACGTCGGCATCCCCGGGAAGCCGACCTCGGCCTCGGCGACGCCCACCCGCGAGACGACGGCGACGCCGTTCCACTGGCTCAGCCCGTGCGTGACCACCTCGTACCCCGCGGCCTCGAAGGGCAGGAGGGGGAACTGCTCGTCCGTGCACTTGGTCTCCTGCAGGGCCAGGACGTCGGTGCCGGAACGCTCCAGGAAGGCGACCACCCGGTCCACCCGGGTGCGGATGGAGTTCACGTTCCACGTCGCCAGTCGCATGGCGGTGACGTTACCGAACGCGACCGGCGGCCACCGCCCGGGCCGGGTGGACGGAGGACGGCGGCCCGGGACTGCGACCGGGGACGGCGGCCCGGGACTGCGACCGGGGACGGCGGTCGGCGACGGCGGCCGGGCGGAGGGCGCGGCCGCGCACCTAGTCTGGCTCCATGGGAACAGCACTGGTCACCGGCGCGACGTCCGGCATCGGCCTCGAGATCGCCTGGCAGCTCGCCGCCGCGCAGCACCGGCTCGTGCTGGTGGCCCGCTCCCTCGACCGGCTGGAGATGGTGGCCGAGCAGATCCGGGCCGCCGCCGGGGTCGAGGTGGAGGTGCTGCCGGCCGACGTGGGCACCGTCGAGGGCCGGGACGTCGTCGTCGAGCGGCTCCGCCGGGCCGAGCGGCCGGTCGGGCTGCTGGTCAACAACGCCGGGTTCACCCCGGGGCAGTCCTTCGTCGGTGGTGACCTCGCCCTGGAGGAGGAGGCGCTGGACGTCATGGTCCGGGCCGTGCTCGTGCTGTCCAAGGCGGCGGCGGAGGCGATGGTGGAGCGTGGTCGGGGGGCGATCCTCAACGTCTCGTCGGTCTCGGCGTTCACCGTCATGGGCACCTACGCCGCGGCCAAGGCCTGGGTCCTGACCTTCACCGAGGCCCTCGCCGCCGAGCTCAGGGGGACCGGGGTCACCGCCACCGCACTGTGCCCCGGGCTGGTGCGCACGGAGTTCCACGACCGGGCCGGGCTCGACGCCGCCGCCTGGCCGGAGGCCGGCTGGGTCGACATCGACCGGGTCGCCGCGGCGGGCCTGCGAGCCGTGCGGCGTGGTGACGTCGTCGTGGTGCCGTCGCTGCGCTACGCCACGCTCGCCACCGTGCTCCGGCACGCGCCGCGCGCGCTCGTGCGCGCCGTCGCCGGGCCGGGGACCAGCCGCCGCGCGATCGTCTAGGACCGGTTCCCGCGCCGCTAGGCTTTCGGCGTGATGACCAACGACACCCCGCGCGCACAGCTCGCCGCGCTCGTCCGTGAGCTCGCCGTCGTCCGCGGCGAGGTGACCCTCGCCTCCGGGATCACCTCGGACTTCTACGTCGACATGCGCCGTGCCACGCTCCACCACGCCGCCGCGCCCCTCATCGGGCACGTCATGCTCGACCTCCTCGAGGAGGCCGGTCTCGGCGCGGGCGAGATCGACGCCGTCGGCGGCCTCACGATGGGTGCGGACCCGGTGGCTACCGCCATCCTGCACGCCGCCGCGTCGCGCGGTCTCGACGTCGACGCGTTCGTCGTGCGGAAGGAGGCCAAGTCCCACGGGATGCGCCGCATCGTCGAGGGCCCCGACGTCGCCGGACGGCGGGTCGTCGTCCTGGAGGACACCTCCACCACCGGGGGCAGTCCCCTGCAGGCCGTCGAGGCGCTCCGCGAGGCGGGCGCGGAGGTGGCGGCGGTCGCCGTCGTGGTCGACCGCAGCACCGGCGCCAAGGAGCGCATCGAGGCCGAGGCGAAGGTCCCCTACCTGTACGCCCTGGGTCTGGCCGACCTCGGTATCGAGGGCTGACGGTCCGGCTCGAGCTCCCGTCCGCGGGGCCGGCCCGCGGACCGGGTCCCCGACACCAGGGTCGTCAGATCAGCTCGATGAGGTCGGCGATGGAGTCGCGGACCTCGCTCGGCCGGTACGGGTAGCGCTCGACGTCCTCGGCCTTCGTCGACCCGGTGAGCACGAGGTAGGTCCGCAGCCCGGCCTCCATGCCCGCCAGGACGTCGGTGTCCATCCGGTCCCCGATCATGGCGGTGGACTCCGAGTGCGCGTCGATGCGGTTGAGCGCGGCGCGGATCATCACCGGGTTGGGCTTGCCCACGAAGTACGGCTCCCGACCGGTGGCCTTGGTGATGAGCGCGGCGACGGCGCCGGTCGCGGGCAGCGGGCCCTCGCTCGACGGGCCGGTGGAGTCGGGGTTCGTGGCGATGAACCGCGCCCCGCCCTGGATGAGCCGGATCGCCTTGGTGATCGAGGAGAACGAGTAGGTGCGCGTCTCGCCGAGGATCACGTAGTCGGGGTCGGTCTCGGTCAGGACGTAGCCCGCCTCGTGCAGGGCCGTGGTGAGCCCCGCCTCGCCGATGACGTACGCGCTGCCGCCGGGCAGCTGCTGGCTGACGAACGCGGCGGTCGCCAGCGCCGAGGTCCACAGTCGCTCCTCGGGCACGTCGATGCCGGACGCGCGGAGCCGCGCGGCGAGGTCACGGGCGGTGAAGATGGAGTTGTTCGTCAGCACGAGGTACGGCCGGCCGCTCTGGGTGAGCCGCTCGACGAACTCCGCGGCCCCGGGCAGCGCCTGGTTCTCGTGGACGAGGACCCCGTCCATGTCCGTGAGCCAGTTCTCGATCGGCTCGCTCATCGTCAGCTCCTGCGGCTCGGTGCGAGGCGGTGCGCCCCGGCGCCCGGCGACGCCGGGCCCACGCACAGACCTTAGCGACGACGGGGCCGCGTGCGCCGGGGTGCGCCGTCGCTGGCAGGATGGCCCGGTGCGCCCCGACCCCGCCGACCGCGAGGTGGGTGTCGGCCCGTGGCCCGGCGGGCCCGACGCCTGGCCGTCCGACCCCCGGCTCGACCCCGAGCTCCTGGCCGAGGGTGACCGCCGCAACGTCGTCGACCGCTACCGGTACTGGAGCGTCAAGGCGATCGTGGCGGACGTCGACGCCCGCCGGCACCCGTTGCACGTGGCCATCGAGAACTTCGCCCACGACATGAACATCGGCTCGGTGGTGCGCACCGCGAATGCGTTCGCCGTCGCGGAGGTGCACGTCGTGGGCCGACGGCGGTGGAACCGCCGCGGGGCCATGGTCACCGACCGCTACCTCCACCTGCGCCACCACCCGAGCGTCGCCGAGCTCCTCGCCTGGGCCGCCGCGGCGGGCCTGCCGGTCATCGGGATCGACAACGGGCCGGGCTCGGTGCCGATCGAGCACCGGCCGCTCCCGAGGGCGTGCGTCCTGCTCCTCGGCCAGGAGTCCGCCGGTCTGAGCGAGGAGGCGCTCGACGGCTGCGCGGAGGTCCTGCACATCACCCAGTACGGCTCGACGAGATCCATCAACGCCGGCGCCGCGGCCGCCGTCGCCATGCACGCGTGGATGCTGCAGCACGCGGGACCCGCCCCGGGCTGAGCCTCTCGACCGGGCGACCGGGCGACCGGACGACCGGGCGACCGGGCTCGCTGCGAGGGCCTCGACCGCAGTCCCCGCCGCCCGACACCGACGGTTTGTGACCGCCCTCACCGCACCCCCGGGCCCCAGTGTCCTAGGCCCGGTGCGGGGTGTGGTGGGAGGATGGCTGGCGTACCGACGTCGTCGACCACAGGAGAGCAGCCGTGCCCATCGCAACCCCCGAGTCCTACGCCGAGATGATCGACCGGGCGAAGGCGGGCAAGTTCGCCTACCCGGCCATCAACGTCACGTCGTCCCAGACCGTCACCGCCGCGCTCCGCGGGTACGCGGAGGCCGAGTCCGACGGCATCATCCAGGTCTCCGTCGGCGGCGCCGAGTACGCCTCCGGCTCCACCGTGAAGGACCGGGTGGCGGGCTCCCGCGCACTGGCGGCCTACGCCCGCGAGGTCGCGGCCGGCTACGGCGTCACCGTGGCCATCCACACCGACCACTGCGTCAAGGACAACATCGACTCCTGGGTGCGGCCCCTGCTGCAGCTCGAGGCCGAGGAGGTCGCCGCCGGCAGGCTCCCCACCTTCCAGTCGCACATGTTCGACGGCTCCACCGTCCCGCTGGACGAGAACCTCGTCATCGCCGAGGAGCTCCTCGAGCTCTCCCAGAAGGCACGCACGATCCTCGAGATCGAGATCGGCGTCGTCGGCGGCGAGGAGGACGGCCACGAGGCCGCCATCAACGACAAGCTCTACACCACCGTCGAGGACGGCCTCGCCACCGTGCGGGCGCTGGGCACCGGCGAGCGGGGGCGCTACCTCACCGCGCTGACCTTCGGCAACGTCCACGGGGTGTACAAGCCCGGTGCCGTCAAGCTCCGCCCGGAGATCCTCGGCGAGATCCAGGACGCCGTCGGCAAGGAGGTCGGCAAGGACCGTCCGTTCGACCTCGTCTTCCACGGCGGCTCCGGCTCCACCGCCGAGGAGATCGCCCTCGCGGTGGACAACGGCGTCATCAAGATGAACGTCGACACCGACACCCAGTACGCCTTCACCCGGCCCGTCGTGGACCACATGTTCAAGAACTACGACGGCGTCCTCAAGATCGACGGCGAGGTGGGCAACAAGAAGGCCTACGACCCGCGCGCCTGGGGCAAGATGGCCGAGACGGGCATGGCGGCCCGCATCGTCGAGGCCTGCGAGCAGCTCCGCTCCGCCGGCACGAAGATGGCCTGACAGCACTGACGACGGCGCCCGCCGCGGACCTTGGTCCGGGGCGGGCGCCTTTGTCTCTGGCTGCGTCAGGCGGCGTCGGGCGGCCCGTCCTCCGGGAAGCCGGGGTCGGACTCGAGGACGTCGATGACGTCCCCGATCCGGGTGACCTCCAGGAGGAACCGGACGACGTCGGGCGGCTGGATCATGGTGATGCGGCCGGGGGTGCGGTGGGCCAGGCGGGCCAGCATGGTCACGCCGGAGGAGTCCATGAAGGTGACGTGCCGGGCGTCGATCTCGACGGGCAGGCCGGCGCGCTCGGCGTCGGTGACCGCCTCCGTCAGCTCGCTGCTCAGCGCGACGTCGATCTCGCCGGAGAGGACGAGCCTGGTCCGGGTGGGCGAGACCATGACGTGCACCGAGCCGCTGTCAGTGCCCGCGGGGGGCATCGGGGGCATCTCGCCGCCCGACGGGGGGGTAACCTCGCGCACCGCCTGTCCTTTCTCCGTACCGCTAGCTGGATCCCGCCGTGCGTGGCGCCCGATCCCAGTGCATCGTAGGGGACGCTAGACGATCGGAGACGTTCATGGTCAATCCCGCCGGCGGAGCGCACGCCCGCACCGGCTCCACCGACGCGCGCCCCGGCGCGCCCGGTCCGGACGCCGACCCCGGCGCCGACGACCTCCTCGACCTCACCCGCCTGCCCACCCCCGAGGGTGCCCGCCCCGGCTTCCGGGCCGACGAGTACTGGGCGCTGACGGTTCTCAAGCAGATGCCGCAGGCGGTGGTGGTGCTGGCCAACCGGCCCGGCGGCCGGACGGAGATCGTGGCGGCCAACCAGGCGGTGACGGTCCTCACCGGCTTCACCCGGGCGCAGATGATCACCGGTGCGCACGACCTGCGCGCCGTCGCGGGGGTCAGCCCCGAGAGCGAGCGGTCCATCGCCGAGGTGCTCGCGGCGGGGGAGGCGGCGGCACTGACGATGTCCGCCACCCACGCCGACGGCAGCCAGTACTGGGTGGCGCTGGAGCTCGCCCCGATGTCCGCCCACCCCAGCGAGGAGGACCTCTGGGTCGGCGTCATGCGCGACGTCTCCCTCGAGGTGGAGAACGCCCACCTCGAGCGTGTCCGCCTGGAGATGGAGCGCCGGGCCCGGCTGGGTCTGGCGCTGGTGGCCCGCGTCTCGGACCTGCTGCAGGAGACGGACGCGTCCGACGTGCTGCGCACCATCGCCGAGCTCCTCACGCGCCAGGTCGTCGCGTGGGCGGGGTTCTTCGTCCTGGGCCGCACCCTGCAGGAGGTCAACGGCACGAGTCCGGACCCGGCGGCGCCGGTCCCGCCGGAGCTCGACACGACGGGAGACCCGGTCCTGGAGCTCCTCCAGACCTTGCGGATGCGCACGGTCGAGCTCGCCCCGGACACCCCCGCGGAGGAGGGGACCGTCACCGCCCAGCTCCTCGCCCAGGTCGCCCCGCACCTGCGCGGCAACGACGACGCCGAGCAGAAGATCCTCGTGCTCCCCGTCCTCGGACGGCGTCGCACACTGGCGCTCCTGGTGGCCGTACCCCGGCACGTGCCGCCCGCGTTCGCCGACAGCGCGGACCTGGAGGAGCCCCCCGCCCTGCGTGACGAGACGGACACGGTCCTGGAGCTCGTCGCACGCCGGGTCGGCATGGCGATGGACAACGTCCAGCTCTACGCCCGCGAGCACCTCCTCGCCGAGACCCTGCAGCGGGCGATGCTGCCGGAGCAGGCCGACGTCGAGGGCCTCGAGGTCTGGACGTACTACGCGCCCAACGCCGAGCACGCCCAGGTGGGCGGTGACTGGTACGACGTCGTCAACCTCAAGGACGACGTCGTCGCGGTGGTGATCGGTGACGTGGTGGGCCACGACGTCGAGGCGGCCGCGGCGATGGGCCAGCTCCGCTCGGTGGTGCGTGCCTACGCGGCCGAGCTCGTCGACCCCGCGACCGTGCTGGGTCGCGTCGACAGCCTGGTCAACGGCATGCGCATCCCCCGGACCGCCTCGCTCGTCTACGCCACGCTGACGCCGCGGGACGACGAGTGCTGGGACTTCGCCTACTCTCGGGCCGGCCACCTGCCGCCGCTGCGGGTCCGCAGCGGCGAGGTGACCACGCTCGACGGAGCCGGTGGATCGCTCGTCGGCTTCGGCACGGGCCAGCGCCAGACGGCGACGGTGATGGTCGAGCCCGGCGACGTGATCGTGCTGTACACCGACGGCCTCGTCGAGCGGCGCGACCGGACGATGCGCGAGGGCCTGGAGGCCCTCGTCGAGCTCTGCCGCAGCGTGCCGAGCATCGACGTGGCCGGCGTGGGGGAGGAGATCCTCCAGCTGGCCGACGCGCCCGAGGACGACGTCGCCATGGTCGTCATCCGCGTTCCCGGCGGTCCCGACGGTCAGGTCGACCAGGCGGCCCCGCGCCGCCGTCGCTGGCAGATGCCGGTGGACGCGACCTCGATCGGGCGCGCCCGCCACGCGGTGCGCAGGGCGTGCGCGACGTGGGGGATCGAGAACGTCGGTGCTGCCGAGCTCGTCGTCTCCGAGCTGATGGCCAACGCCGTCATGCACGGCTGGGGCCGGATCGGGCTGCGGCTGCAGGACACCGGCGACGGCCTGCGTATCGAGGTCGAGGACGCCAACCCGGCGCCGCCCATCACCCGGGAGCGTCACACCGCGCGGGTCGGCGGGTTCGGCATGCACATCGTCGACCGGCTGGCGGACTGGGGCTGGCGCCCCACGCCGGGCGGGAAGGTCGTGTGGGCGCGCCTGCGGTCGGAGCCCGCAGCCACCGAGGCCCGCTGAGGCTGGGCCGCTCCCGGGGCGCGCCGGGCGCTCACAGGACGCGCCGGGCGCTTGACGCTCACAGGACGCGCCGGGGCGCGCGTGACGCTCGCAGGACGCGCGCGGGACGCGCGCAACTCGCCTGGTTCGCGAGCGCACCGGGAAGATCAGCCGGGTACGCGGGCGCGCGCGGAAGAATCAGCCGACCGGGCGTGACGCGACCTGGCGCGGCGCCTCAGCCCTGATCCACCGGAGTGTTGAGCGTGGCGTAGAGCGAGAGAGCCCTTCTGGGCAGGGAAGATCTGGATTGCGACGTCTAGATCCGACCACCCGGAAGGGCACCTCGTAAGTGAAACCTTCTCACACGATTCGACCGGTCTTCGATGAGTCCAATTTGGTGTCGGCGGCGGGTCTGGTCCCGGCCTTGCGGCTGGCGGAGTCCGCGGGTTTGTACGGCCTGCTCGAGGGGTTGACGGTGCCCTCGCCCAACGCCGCGGTCAAGACGGCGAGTGTGGTCGGTGGGATGCTCGCCGGTGCGGACTGCATCGATGACCTGGACCTGCTGCGCCATGGCGGGATGGGCCGGGTCTTCGACGGGGTCCGGGCACCGTCGACGCTGGGCACGTTCCTGCGCTCGTTCACCCACGGTCACGTCCAGCAGCTCGACAAGATCAGCGGCGCGCTGCTGGCAGGGCTCGCCCGGAAGGTTCCCGCCCTGGTAAGCAGCGGCGCGGGGGCGCAGGACATCGCGTTCGTCGATGTCGACGACACGATCCGGGAGGTCCACGGCTACGCCAAGCAGGCCGCGGCGTACGGCTACTCCGGGGTCCGGGGCCTGAACGTCCAGCTCGCCACCCTGGCCACGGAGGTCGCGGCGCCGGTGATCGTGCGGGCCCGGCTGCGGCGCGGGAACGTCGCCTCGCACACCGGGGCCGGCCAGCTCCTCGCCCAGGCCCTGGGGACCGCCCGCGCCGCGGGTGTGAGGGGACCGGTGCTGTGCCGGGCGGACTCGGCGTACTACGGCCACGCCTTCGTCGCCACCGCCCTGCGCCACGGGGCGTGGTTCTCGGTGACGGTGCGGATGAACCCCCAGGCCAAGGCGGCCATCGCGGGCATCGGCGAGGACGCCTGGACCCCGATCAGGTACCCGCACGCCCTCTGGGACGAGACCGAGCAGCGGTGGGTCTCCGACGCCGAGGTCGCCGAGGTCCCCTTCGTCGCGTTCACCCGTCGCCGCAAGGCCGAGCAGGTGACCTGCCGGCTGATCGTGCGCCGCGTCCGACGGCTCCAGCCCCTGGCCGGTGACGGCAGCGAGCAGGGCGAGCTGTTCGCGACCTACCGCCACCACGCGTTCATCACCAACTCCGACCTGGACACCATCGAGGCCGACCAGCGTCACCGGGGGCACGCGATCGTCGAGCAGGTCATCGCCGAGCTCAAGGACGGGCCCCTGGCGCACCTGCCGTCCGGGAAGTACGCGGCGAACGCGGCCTGGGTGGCGATGGCGACGATCGCGTTCAACATCGCCCGCGCCGCCGCCGTCGCCGCCGACATGGCCACCGCCCGGTGGGCCACCCTGCGCCGGAAGATCATCAACGTCCCCGCCCGGATCGCCTCCACCGGCCGCCGGCTGATCCTGCACCTGCCCGCCCGCTGGGCCTGGGCCGAGCACTGGACCGCACTCCACACCGCCGCGACCGGGCCACCACCGGCCACCGCGTCCTGACCACCCAGCCCAACGGGCACGACCCGAGGAACCCCACCGTGGAAGAGCCGGCACAGACCGGCAGCCCCACCACGCCCAACGACCCGCTATCCCGGACACGCCACCCGACCAGCGACCACCCCGCCACGTCGGTGGATCAGGGCTCAGGCGTCGATGCGGCGCGAGCTCCCGCGCGGTGCGGCGCTGTCGCAGAGGTGCTCGTCGTCCATGCGGAACATGTCGAGCGCACCGCAGATCTCCAGGACGAAGCGCTCGCGGTCGTGGATGCCACGGAGGACGGTCGCGCCGCCCCGCTTGGCGGAGGCGTCCGCGAGGGCCATGAGGAAGGCCGCGCCGGTGGAGTCCATGAACGTGACGCGGCACATGTCGATGACGAGGAGCTGGCGCCGGAGGCCGCTGACACGCGCGGTCACCTCGGGGAACTGGGCGCGCTCGGCGAGGTCCAGATCACCTGCGATCGCCACCGTGGCGGTCGTCGCCGACGCCGAGATCTCGATCATGCCCGTGCTTCCTCTCCGTGCCACCCTGGTCGCGCCCACGCACCCGGGGGCACTCGGTCGCAGACACGACGCTAACCCGAACCGCGTCGAGATGCACACCGAGACTCGCTGGTGCACCGTTTCGGAACTGTTCGCGAACTGTGCCCGGCGGACGCCGCCCGGCGAGACGACGCCGCCCCGCGCCGTCCCGGGACGGTAGCCTCGTCGGGGCGCCGACCGGCGCTCGCGGGCGGGGAGAGGACGAGTCAGATGCCAGCCGTGGTGGTCGTCGGGGCGCAGTGGGGCGACGAGGGCAAGGGCAAGGCGACCGACCAGCTCGGCTCGCGCGTGGACTACGTCGTCAAGTACAACGGGGGCAACAACGCCGGCCACACGGTCGTCGTCGGCGACGAGAAGTACGCCCTCCACCTCCTCCCCTCGGGCATCCTCAGCCCCGGCTGCACGCCGGTGATCGGCAACGGTGTGGTGGTGGACCTGGAGGTGCTCTTCCAGGAGATCGAGGGGCTGGGCGCGCGCGGTGTCGACACCTCACGCCTGCTCGTCTCGGCCGACGCGCACATCATCCCCTCGTACAACCGCACCCTCGACAAGGTCTCGGAGCGCTTCCTCGGCAAGCGTCAGATCGGCACCACCGGTCGGGGGATCGGGCCGACCTACGCGGACAAGATGAGCCGGGTGGGCCTGCGCATCCAGGACCTCTTCGACGCCTCGATCCTGCGGCAGAAGGTCGAGGGCGCGCTGGCGCAGAAGAACCAGCTGCTCGTCAAGGTCTTCAACCGACGCGCGGTCGACGTCGACGAGGTCACCGACGAGCTCCTCGCCTACGCCGAGCGGGTGCGCCCGATGGTCGCCGACACCTCCCTGGTCCTCAACGACGCCCTCGACGCCGGCCGGACGGTCGTCTTCGAGGCCGGCCAGGCCACGATGCTCGACGTCGACTTCGGCACCTACCCGTTCGTGACCTCGTCCTCGGCGACGGCGGGCGGCGCCTGCACCGGGTCCGGGGTCGGACCCACCCGCATCGACCGGGTGGTGGGCGTGCTCAAGGCGTACACGACCCGGGTCGGCGAGGGCCCCTTCCCCACCGAGCTCGACGACGACATGGGGGAGTTCCTGCGCAAGACCGGCGGGGAGTACGGCACCACCACCGGGCGGCCGCGGCGCACCGGCTGGTACGACGCCGTCGTTGCGCGGTACGCCACCCGCGTCAACGGCCTCACCGACCTCGTGATGACCAAGCTCGACGTCCTCACCGGGCTCGAGAAGGTGCCGGTGTGCGTGGCCTACGACGTCGACGGCGTCCGGCACGACGAGATGCCGGCCGACCAGAGCTCGTTCCACCACGCCCGCCCGGTGTACGAGGAGCTGGACGGGTGGTGGGAGGACATCTCCCACGTGCGCCGGTTCGAGGACCTGCCCGAGAACGCCCGCCGGTACGTCCTCGCCCTCGAGGAGATGAGCGGCACGCGGGTCTCCTCGATCGGGGTGGGCCCGGACCGTGAGGCCACGATCGTCCGGCACGACCTGCTGGACTGACGCGGTCCGCCGGTCCGGTGGCCCGGCGGTCCGTCTGCCCGTCTGCCTGCCCGCAGGCCCGCCGGAGCGCAGGCGCCGCCGGTCCGGGGGCCCGCCGGAGCGCGTTACCCCGTGGTGGTCCGTCCGGTCCACTGCCGCGTGACGCTCAGTCCTGCGGCCCACCGCCGGCGTGACGCTCAGTCCTGCGGCCCACCGCCGGCGTGACGCTCGAGGAAGGCGTAGACCGCGGCGTCGTCCACCCCGGGGTAGGTGCCCGAGGGCAGCGGCGAGAGGACGTGGGCGTGCATCTTCGCGCTCGGCCAGGACTGCTCCCGCCAGCGCTCGGCCAGCGAGGGGTCGGGCCGACGGCAGCAGGACTCGTCGGGGCACGACGACGCCGCTCGCCGGGTCGTCTCGCGCCCCCGGAACCACTTCGCGTGGGCGAACGGCACCCCCAGCGTGATGGAGAACTCCGCGTCGGTGCCCGTCCCGGTCTGGGTGCTGCACCAGTAGGTCCCGGCCGGGGTGTCGGTGTACTGGACGAACTCGTTGGTGCGTGAGCGCCGCTCGAACGCCGCCCGGGCCGCCCACCGCCGGCACAGGGGCTGGCCCTCGATGGTGCCGGTGGCGTCCGTCGGCAGCGGCACTCCGTCGTTGGCGTAGCCGCGGTGGAGCGAGCCGTCGTCGTTGGCCCGGATGAAGTGGGTGGGGATGCCCAGGTGCGCGGTCGCGAGGTTGGTGAAGCGCTGGGCCGCCGAGTGGTGCGTGACCCCGAACGCGTCGCGGAAGTCCTCCATCGACAGGTCCTTCGCGGCCTTCTTCCGCTCGAGGAAGTCCGTCGCGGCGAAGCGCGGGACGAGGCACGCGGCGGTGAAGTAGGCCAGCTGCTGGCGCTGGCGCAGGAAGTCGCCGTAGTCCGCGGGGTGGGCGAACCGGAACAGGCGGTGGGCCATCGCCTGGAGCGCGAGCGAGCGCAGGCCGTACCCACCCGGGATCGAGGCGGGCGGGAGGTAGATGCGCCCGTTCTCCAGGTCGGTGACGGTCCGGGTGGAGCGGGGCAGGTCGTCGACGTGGATGATCGTGAACCCGAGCCGGTCGGCCATCTGAGAGACCATGTGGTGCGTGAGCGCGCCACCGCTGTAGCCCACGGACCGCACGAAGTCCTCGGCCATCTCCTCGATCTCGGGGACGTAGTTGTCCCGGGCCTGCATCTCCAGGCGCAGCTCCGTGTTGATGCGCCGGGCCTCCTCGGGGGTCGCGATCGACGCCAGGGCGCGGCGCTCGAGCTCGCCGTGGAGCGCCACGAGCGACTCCAGGGCGTCCATCGGCAGGCGCCGCCCCGGGCGCACCGGCGCGACGCCGAGGCTCGCGAAGAGGGGGCTGCGCTGGGCCCGCTCGAGGGCGATCTCGAGGGCGGCGCGCCGGTCCGGTGGCGGCTCGGGCGCGAGGAGGTCGGCGGGGGAGGTGCCCAGGGCGTCGGCCAGGGCCGTGAGGAGGGACAGGCGCGGCTCGCGCCGGCCGTTCTCCACGAGGGAGAGCTGGCTCGTCGTCGACCCGACGGTCTCCGCCAGCCGGCTGAGCGTCAGACCACGGGCGGTGCGGGCATGGCGGATCCGCCGCCCCAGGACCAGCGGATCGGCCGGGTTTCTGGGAGCCTGGGAGGAGGGTTCGGTGGGCACCGTTTGACGGTACCGAAACTTTTGCTGTTTTTACGCCACTGTCCGCTTGATGAGGAGCTGGAAATGGGCCCAGAGTTGAACCAGGCCGCGAGAACGCGCCAGGACACGACCTCGGAGGACAGCAGCATGACCATCACGGACCCGGATGCCCGGACCGCAGCGACCATGAGCGGGGCGGAGATCACGGACGAGGCGCTCGCCGCCTGGGTGCGTGAGATCGCCGAGCTCACGCAGCCGGACGCCATCCACGTGTGCGACGGGTCACAGGAGGAGTACGACCGCCTGACCGACGAGCTCGTCGAGGCAGGGACGTTCATCCGCCTGGACGAGAGCCGACGGCCCCGCAGCTTCCTCGCGCGCTCCGAGCCGTCCGACGTCGCGCGGGTCGAGTCGCGCACGTTCATCTGCTCGGAGAAGGAGGTCGACGCCGGCCCCACGAACAACTGGGTCGACCCGGCGCAGATGCGCGCCGAGCTGGCCGAGGTCTTCGCCGGGTCGATGCGCGGGCGCACGATGTACGTCGTCCCGTTCTCCATGGGCCCCGTGGGTGGTCCGATCTCCCGTGTCGGCGTCGAGCTGACCGACTCGCCCTACGTCGTCGTCTCCATGCGGATCATGACGCGCATGGGCGCCGAGGCCCTCGCCCAGGTCGGGCGCGGCGCCGACTGGGTCCCGGCGGTGCACTCGGTCGGCATGCCGCTCGTCGACGACGACGGGCTGCGCCGCGAGGACGTCCCGTGGCCCTGCAACGACACCAAGTACATCGTCCACTACCCCGAGACCCGCGAGATCTGGTCCTACGGCTCCGGCTACGGCGGCAACGCGCTCCTGGGCAAGAAGGCCTACGCCCTGCGGATCGCCTCGGTCCTCGGCCGGGACGAGGGCTGGCTCGCCGAGCACATGCTCGTCCTGAAGATCACGGGGCCCGACGGCCGGGTCTACCACCTCGCCGCGGCCTTCCCGTCGGCGTGCGGGAAGACCAACCTCGCCATGCTCCGGCCCACCATCCCGGGTTGGAAGGTCGAGACCATCGGCGACGACATCGCGTGGATGCGCCCCGGCGAGGACGGCCGTCTCTACGCCATCAACCCCGAGGCTGGCTTCTTCGGCGTGGCGCCGGGCACGGGCGAGATGACGAACCCGACGGCGGTGGCGGCCCTGGAGCACGACGTCGTCTTCACCAACGTCGCCCTCACCGACGACGGTGACGTCTGGTGGGAGGGGCTGACCGACGAGGTGCCCGCGCACCTCACCGACTGGCAGGGGCAGGCCTGGACGCCGGACTCCGGCCGGCCGGCCGCCCACCCGAACTCGCGCTTCACCGTGCGCGCCGACCAGGCGCCGTCGATCGCCCCGGAGTGGGAGGACCTCGGCGGCGTGCCGCTCGACGTCATCCTCTTCGGTGGGCGTCGCGCCACCAACGTCCCGCTCGTCGCGGAGTCCTTCGACTGGGAGCACGGCGTCTTCATCGGGGCGACGGTGTCCTCCGAGCAGACGGCGGCGGCCGAGGGGGCCGTCGGTGCCCTGCGCCGCGACCCCTTCGCCATGCTGCCGTTCTGCGGGTACAACATGGCCGACTACTGGGGTCACTGGCTGGCGATGGGGGAGCGCCTGGGGAGCCACGCTCCGCGGATCTTCCAGGTCAACTGGTTCCGCAAGGGGGCGGACGGCTCCTACCTCTGGCCGGGCTTCGGGGACAACGCGCGCGTCCTCGAGTGGGCGCTGCGGCGTGTCAACGGCGAGGTCGACGCCGTCGAGGCCCCCACCGGCCGGCTCCCGCGCCCGCAGGACCTCAACCTCGAGGGCCTGGAGCTCACCGACGAGCAGCTCGAGGCGCTCTTCGCGGTCGACCGGGCGAGTTGGCTGGCCGAGGCCGACCTCACCGAGGAGTACTTCGCGCAGTTCGGTGACCGGCTCCCTGCCGAGATGACGCGTCAGCTCGACCAGCTGCGGGCGCGCCTGGGCTAGGTGTAATGACCGGCCAGGTTGGGGCCGGTGCGCCCGATGTGACGGTGCGCCCGATGTGACGGAGCGAGCGATATGACTGGGCGCCCGTTGTGACGGTATGGCGGATCGGGGTCGAGTACGAGCAGCCACAGCGTCACAACGCCGTGCCCGTGCCTCGCCCGGTGGTGGGTGCCGGACGCCGTCGGCCGGCGCCCACCACCGGCGCTCTCAGCGGCGGGTCAGCCGCAGGCGCCAGGCCTCGGGTCCCTCCTCGAGGTAGGCCACCTCGAAGGCGCCGGGCTCGCGCTGCTCGACCTGGGCGAGCAGGGGCAGCGGGTTGTGCGGCGCGACGAGGTCCATGGCCCCGCCCGGCGTGATCGCGGACAGCGCACCGAAGACGGTCGCATGCCGGATCGCGTGCGGAACGGCGCGCACGTCGAGGGCGGGCACGGCGTCGTCGTGCCCGCAGTTGCAGGCGTGGGTCTCGGTGATCTCGAGCGACATGGGTCCTCCTGGGTTGGCGTCCCACCTACGATAAGCAAGAAGAATTCCGTGATAAAGCGGCCGGTCGCGTGCGCCGTCCCTGGAGGCGGTCTCAGGGTCGCGCCCGCGCCGCCCGCGCCCGCGAGCGCCCAGTAGGGTGCGGTGCGTGAGGATCCTGCTGATCGGGTCGGGCGCGCGCGAGCACGCCCTGGCCCGGACCCTGGCCCGAGACCCCCGCACGACCGAGCTGGTCGTCGCTCCCGGCAACCCGGGGACCGCCGGGGTCGCCACCAGCCTCGAGCTGGACATCCTCGACGGGCACGCCGTCGCCGCAGCGGCCGTGGGCATGCGCGCCGACCTCGTGGTGGTCGGCCCCGAGGCGCCCCTCGTGGCCGGCGTCGTCGACGCGGTGCGCGCTGCGGGCATCCCGTGCTTCGGGCCGAGCCGGGAGGCCGCTCGGCTCGAGGGCTCGAAGGCGTTCGCCAAGGAGATGATGGCCGCTGCCGAGGTGCCCACGGCGCTGGCGCACGTGTGCACCGACCTCGAGCAGGTCGCGGCCGCCCTGGACGCCTTCGGCGCGCCGTACGTCGTCAAGGACGACGGCCTCGCCGCCGGCAAGGGGGTCGTCGTCACCTCCGACCGGGACGAGGCCCTCGCCCACGCGATCGCGTGCCTGGCCAAGGACGGCGGTGACGACGCCACGCAGGGGGTCCCCGCCGTCGTCGTCGAGGAGTTCCTCGACGGCCCGGAGGTCTCCCTCTTCTGCATCAGCGACGGGACGGCCGTGGTGCCGCTCGAGCCGGCCCAGGACTACAAGCGTCTCGGCGACGGCGACGCCGGTCCCAACACGGGCGGCATGGGGGCGTACTCGCCGCTGCCCTGGGCGCCCGCGGACCTCACCGAGCAGGTGCTGGACCGGGTCGCGCTGCCCGTGGTGGCCGAGATGGCCCGACGCGGCACCCCGTTCGTCGGGCTGCTCTACTGCGGGCTCGCGCTGACCTCGCGCGGGCTGCGGGTGGTGGAGTTCAACGTCCGCTTCGGCGACCCGGAGACCCAGGTCGTCCTCGCCCGGCTCACCTCCTCCCTGGCCGACCTCCTCCTCGCCGCGGCCACCGGGCGTCTCGCGGAGGTGGACGAGCCCCGGTGGTCCGGCGGCGCCGCCGTCACCGTGGTGCTCGCCGCGCACGGGTACCCCGGGCAGGTGCGCAAGGGTGACGTCATCACGGGCGTCGAGGACGCCGAGGCTCTCGACGGGGTCCACGTCCTGCACGCGGGGACGTCGCTCGACGGCGCGGGGAACCTCGCCGCTGGCGGCGGTCGGGTGCTCAGCGTCGTGGGTGAGGGCCGAGACCTCGCCGCCGCCCGCGAGCGGGCCTACGAGGGCGTCGCCCGGATCAGGTTCGACGGCGCTCAGCACCGCACGGACATCGCCGCCGGTCGCTGAAATGCTGCCGGCCGCGGCCACCCGGCCGCCGGGCCCCGCCCCGCCCCGTCGAGCTGGGGGTTGTTGCTGCCGTGGACCGGCCGGGAACGACCACAAGCCACTACTCGACGCGCCGCGTGGGCAGCGCGGCGTGCGTATCAAGGTCCGCCGTCCCCCGGGAGGCCGGATGCCGA
The DNA here is from genome assembly GCF_003814705.1 of Georgenia muralis. NCBI lineage: Bacteria > Bacillati > Actinomycetota > Actinomycetes > Allobogoriellales > Allobogoriellaceae > Georgenia > Georgenia muralis. The sequence goes on from NZ_RKRA01000001.1 coordinate 1,899,123, forward strand.
CGGCCGGCCACCCCGCGGGGTGGCCGGCCGTCGCACGCGCGCGCCCGGACGAGGTCAGTCCTGCTGCTCCTCGCTGCGGTCGCCGGACCACAGCGTGTGGAACGTACCGGGCCGGTCGACCCGCTGGTAGGTGTGGGCGCCGAAGAAGTCGCGCTGCGCCTGGACGAGCGCGGCCGGGAGCCGGTCGGCCCGCACGCCGTCGTAGTACGCCAGCGACGAGGCGAACGCCGGGGTCGGGACGCCGTTGAGGGCGGCCTGCGCCACGATCCGGCGCCAGGCGGCCACGCCGTTGCCCACCGCCTCGGTGAAGTACGGGGCGGCCAGCAGCAGCTGCAGGTCGGGGTTCTCCTCGTAGGCCTCGGTGATGCGGTTGAGGAAGCGGGCACGGATGATGCAGCCGCCGCGCCAGATGCGGGCCATGGCGCCGCGGTCGATGTCCCAGCCGTTCTCCGCGCTCGCGGCGGCGATCTGGTCGAAGCCCTGCGAGTAGGCCACGACCTTCGAGGCGTAGAGCGCCTGGCGCACGTCCTCGATGAACCCGGCGCGGTCGGTCACCTCCCAGGTGCCGGCGTTGGCCGGCAGGACGCCGCGGGCGGCCTCGCGCTGCGGGACCGAGCCGGACAGGGCGCGGGCGAAGGTGGCCTCGGCGATCCCCGTGATCGGCACCCCGAGGTCCAGGCCGTTCTGCACCGTCCAGCGGCCGGTGCCCTTCTGCTCGGCGCGGTCCATGACGACGTCGACGAAGGCGTTGCCCGTGTCGGCGTCGGTGTGGGCGAGGACCTCGGCGGTGATCTCGATGAGGAAGGACTCCAGGTCGCCCCGGTTCCACTCGGCGAAGATCTCGCCGATCTCCGCGGCCGAGGCGCCCAGACCCTGACGCAGAAGGTCGTAGGCCTCGGCGATGAGCTGCATGTCGGCGTACTCGATGCCGTTGTGGACCATCTTGACGAAGTGCCCGGCGCCGTCGGGGCCCACGTGGGTGCAGCACGGCACGCCGTCGACCTTGGCGGAGATGTCCTCGAGCATCGGGCCGAGACGGTCGTAGGACTCCTTGGTGCCGCCGGGCATGATCGACGGGCCCAGGAGCGCGCCCTCCTCGCCGCCGGAGACGCCGGACCCGACGAAGTGCAGGCCCTTGGCGCGCAGGGCGTTCTCCCGGCGGATGGTGTCGGGGAAGTGGGCGTTGCCGGCGTCGACGATGATGTCGCCCGGCTCCATCACGGCGGCGAGCTGGTCGATGACGGCGTCGGTGCCGGCCCCGGCCTTGACCATGATGACGGCCACGCGCGGGCGCGAGAGCGAGGCGACGAAGTCCTCGACCGACTCCGACGGCACGAACGTCCCGTCGTCGCCGTGCTCGGCCACGAGCCTCTCCGTCTTGGCGAAGGAGCGGTTGTGGACGGCGACCTTGTAGCCGTGGCGTGCGAAGTTGCGGGCCAGGTTCGAGCCCATGACCGCCAGGCCGGTGACACCGATGTCGGCGACGCCGACGGGCTTCTCGCTTGCCATGTGTTCCTCCAGGTTCTCGGATCGATCCGGTGAAACCGTACGCGGTACCCGCGCGGACGTGCGCGGCTGTGCCATCAGTTGCCCGGGGCCGCCGGGTGCCCGTGAACGCCGCGACGGTCACCGCCGACGGCGCGCGGCGGACCCTGCCAGGATGACCCCCATGAGCATCGACGGCGGCGCAGCGCCCGTGCTGGCGGGATGGACGCACACCTACTCCGGCAAGGTCCGAGACCTCTACGTCCCCTCCGACGAGTCCTCGCACGCGGGCGGCGACGTCGTCCTGGTCGTCGCGTCCGACCGCATCAGCGCCTACGACTACATCCTCCCGACGACCATCCCCGGCAAGGGCCGGATCCTCACCGCGATGAGCCTGTGGTGGTTCGACCAGCTCGCCGAGGTCGTGCCCAACCACGTGGTCTCCCTCGACGTGCCCTTGGAGGTGCGTGGCCGGGCGATGATCTGCCGGCAGCTGCGGATGTACCCGGTGGAGTGCGTCGTGCGCGGATACATCACCGGCTCGGTCATGACCGAGTACCGGACCTCCGGCACGGTGTGCGGGCTGGCCCTGCCACCCGGACTCGAGGAGGGGGCCCGCCTGCCGGAGCCGATCTTCACCCCGGCCGCCAAGGCCCAGGTCGGCGAGCACGACGAGAACATCACCTTCGAGGAGACCGCTCACCGGGTGAGCCTGCCCATCGCCCGCCGCCTGCGGGACCGCACCCTCGCCGTCTACCGCCGCGCGGCCGAGATCGCGGGGGAGCGGGGCATCATCCTGGCCGACACCAAGCTCGAGTTCGGTGCGTCCCTGCAGCCCGGCGAGCCGGTCATCGTCCTTGGCGACGAGGTGCTGACACCGGACTCCTCGCGCTTCTGGCGCGCCGAGGACTGGGAGCCGGGCCGGACCCAGACGAGCTACGACAAGCAGTTCGTCCGCGACTGGCTCACCTCGCCGGCGTCCGGCTGGGACCGCCGGGCGGGGACGCCGCCACCTGCGCTGCCGCGCGAGGTGGTCGAGCGCACGAGCGAGCGCTACGTCGAGGCCTACGAGCGCCTCACCGGACGCGTCCTGGAGGCGTGAGAGCGGCCGAGCCCCTGACCAGGGGAAACCTACGCAAACGTAACTTCCCCTGTCGTGCCGGCCGGATCCGTGCCACACTCGGTGACAGCGCCCGTTCCCGGGCCTGTGCGGCCCACCGGTCGCGCCCCTCGATGACAAGGCGGCGGCCGTTGAGCCAGACCCTCGAACCCACGCGCACCCCGTCCCCGCGCACCCCCGGTGCGGCCCGCCGGCACCAGGTCAGCGACTTCACCGCGCTGACCGCCAAGGTGCAGGAGGCCGGGCTCATGCGGCGCGCGTACGGCTACTACTGGGCCAAGCTCATCGGCCTGACCGTGGCCGGGCTGGCGCTCATCGCCGTGTTCGTGGTCGTGGGTGACTCGTGGTGGCACCTCGTCACCGCCGCCGTGCTGGCCGTGCTCCTGACCCAGGTCGCGTTCGTCGGTCACGACGCCGCGCACCGCCAGATCTTCGTGTCCGGCAAGTGGAACGAGTGGGTCTCCCTCATTGTCATCAACCTCTACGCCGGGATGGGCCTGGGGTGGTGGCAGCGCAAGCACAACAAGCACCACGCCGCACCGAACAAGGCCGGTGCCGACCCCGACGTCGAGCCCGGCGTCCTCGCGTACACCCCCGAGGACATCGCGGCCCGCAAGCACCCCGTCACCCGGTGGCTCGGGCGCAAGCAGGGCTGGTTCTTCTGGCCGCTGCTCCTCCTGGAGGGCGTCAACCTCCACGTCCAGGGCCTCAAGCGGGCGCTGGGCCGCGACGAGGTGGTCAAGCGTCGCGGAGTCGAGATCGCCTTCATCACCGTCCGCCTCGTCGGTTACGTCACGCTGGTCTTCCTCGTGCTCTCGCCCGGCAAGGCCGCGGCGTTCATCGGGCTGCAGCTTGCGATCTTCGGCCTGTACATGGGGCTGTCCTTCGCCCCGAACCACATCGGCATGCCGATGGTCGCGCCGGACGTGAAGATCGACTTCCTCCGGCGCCAGGTGCTCATGAGCCGCAACATCTCCGGCGGGCGCGCCGTCGACACCTTCATGGGCGGGCTGAACTTCCAGGTGGAGCACCACCTCTTCCCCTCGATGGCTCGGCCCAACCTGCGCAAGGTCGCGCCGATGGTGCGCGAGTACTGCGACCAGCTGGGTGTGCGCTACACCGAGACCACCCTCGTCCAGTCCTACCGAGCGGTGGGGACCTACCTCAACCAGGTCGGCCGCGGCGGCCTCGACGTGTGGGCCTGCCCGCTCGCCGTCCAGTACCGGGTGTGACGGCGACGCGCCGCCCCACCCCCTGAGCCCGTCGGCCGGCTGCGGATCACCGCGACCGGCCGTCGGCTTGTCCGCTGCCCGGCCTCGTCCTGCCGCCCGCTCGCCACGCCGGCGTGGCCCCGACGTCTGCTCCGCGCCTCCCGCGCCGCCCGTGGACACCCGGACCGGGTGGTGCGCCGCGGCGGCTATCCTGGAGGCGCCGCCGTCCGCCACACGCCCAGGAGCACCGCAATGGGACGCATCGTCGTCGAGGTCATGCCCAAGCCCGAGATCCTCGACCCGCAGGGCAAGGCCGTGGCCCGGGCGCTGCCCCGGCTGGGCCTCGACCACTTCGCGGGCGTGCGCCAGGGCAAGCGCTTCGAGCTGAGCGTCGACGGCGAGGTCACCGGCGAGCTCCTCGACGCCGCCCGGCGGGCCGCCGAGACCGCGCTGTCCAACCCCGTCATCGAGGACGTCGTGGGGGTCTACGAGGTCGACGAGGCCGCCCGGTGAACGGCGCGCGGATCGGCGTCGTCACCTTCCCCGGCAGCCTCGACGACCGCGACGCCCAGCGGGCCGTCCGCCTCGCGGGCGCCGAGCCGGTCGCGCTGTGGCACGCGGACGAGGACCTGCGCGGCGTCGACGCCGTCGTCCTGCCCGGCGGCTTCTCCTACGGCGACTACCTGCGCTGCGGGGCCATCGCCCGCTTCGCCCCCGTCATGGGCGAGGTCGTCGCCGCGGCCGAGACGGGCCTGCCGGTGCTGGGCATCTGCAACGGCTTCCAGATCCTGTGCGAGGCGCACCTGCTGCCCGGCGCCCTCATCCGCAACGACCACCAGCTCTTCGTGTGCCGCGACCAGGACCTCCGAGTGACGAGCACGTCCACGGCGTGGACGTCGGACCTCGAGCTCGGCGAGGTCATCACGGTCCCGCTGAAGAACGGCGAGGGCGGCTACGTCGCCGACGAGGACACGCTCGACCGGCTCGAGGGGGAGGGACGGGTCGTCTTCCGCTACGAGGGCGGCAACCCCAACGGCTCCCTGCGTGATATCGCCGGGATCGCGAACGCCCGCGGCAACGTCGTCGGGCTCATGCCCCACCCCGAGCACGCCGTCGTGCCCGGCTTCGGCCCGGACGAGCCGGGCCGCCCGCGCGCGGGCACCGACGGGCTGCGCCTGTTCACGTCCGTCCTCGGTTCGCTCGTCAGCCGCTGAGCTGAGCGTCGCCGCTGCCCGGCGCCTGTCGCGGGCCCGGGGTCGCGGTCCTCAGCCGCGGACCACCGCGGCCGGGTCGACCGCGTCCATGCCGTGCGCCGCGGCGACGGCGGCGTTGGTCACGGCGCCGTCATGGGTGTTGAGGCCGTGCGCCAGCGCCGGGTCGGCGCGCATCGCGTCACGCCAGCCGCGGCCGGCGAGCTCGACCGCGTAGGGCACGGTCGCGTTGGTGAGGGCGTAGGTGGACGTGTGCGGCACGGCGCCGGGCATGTTCGCCACGCAGTAGAACACCGTGTCGTGGACGCGGTAGGTCGGGTCGGTGTGCGTCGTCGGCCGCGTGTCCTCGAAGCAGCCGCCCTGGTCCACCGAGATGTCGACGACGACGGAGCCCGGCTTCATCCGGCCCACCTGATCGTTCGTCACCAGCCGTGGCGCCTTGGCCCCGGGGAGCAGGACCGCCCCGATGACGAGGTCGGCGTCGGCGATCGCGCGCTCGACCTCGTAGGAGTTCGAGGCGACCGTCTGGCAGTGGCCCTGGTAGATGGCGTCGGCGTGGCGGAGCTTGGCGATGTCGCGGTCGAGGAGGAGGACCTCGGCCTGCATGCCCAGGGCGATCGCGGCGGCGTTCATCCCGGCCACCCCGGCCCCGATGACGACGACCTTCGCGGCGTACACCCCTGACACCCCGCCCAGCAGCACCCCGCGCCCGCCCTGGGCGCTCATGAGGGTGTGCGAGCCCACCATGGGCGCGAGCCGGCCGGCGACCTCGCTCATGGGGGCGAGCAGGGGCAGCGTGCGGTCGGTGAGCTGGACGGTCTCGTACGCGACGGCGGTGACGCGTCGGCGCACGAGCTCCTCGGTGAGCGCACGGTCGGCGGCGAGGTGGAGGTAGGTGAAGAGCGTCTGTCCCGCGCGCATGCGGTGGTACTCCTCGGCCACCGGCTCCTTGACCTTGAGGATGAGGTCGCCGGCCTCCCAGACGTCGTCCGCGGAGTCGAGGATGGTGGCGCCCGCGGCGGTGAACTCGGGGTCCGGGATGGCCGACCCGGTGCCCGCGCCGGCCTCGACGACCACCTCGTGCCCCGCGCGGACGAGCTCGTGGGCCCCGGCCGGCGTGAGCGCCACCCGCAGCTCGGTGTCCTTGACCTCGCGCGGAACCCCAACCCTCATCGGACACACCCTTCGTCGTCGAAGCACCGCTGGGCGGCGTGCGTGGGGAAGTCTAGGGCCGGGCGTCGCTGCAGGTCACCGGACGGGGCCGGGGCGCCCGTGCCATACTCTCGCCACGGCCGGGCCTCCACCCGGCGCGGCCCGGAGCGGCGAAGGAGCACCCCCATGCCCGAGATCGACGCCCAGCTCGGCGGCGAGTGGATGTTCGACCCGAGTCACACCAGGATCGGCTTCTCGGCCCGCCACGCGATGGTGACGAAGGTACGCGGCGCCTTCAACGAGATCGACGGGCGCATGCACGTCGACGCGGACGACCTCTCGCGGTCGACCGTGACCGTGCGGCTCAGGACGGCGAGCGTGGACACGCGCAACGCCGAGCGGGACGCCCACCTGCGCAGCGCGGACTTCTTCGACGCCGAGCGGTACCCCGAGATCGTCTTCACCTCGACCGCGGTGGACGAGGTGGAGGACAACACGTGCATGGTCGCCGGCGACCTCACGATCCGCGACGTCACCAAGCACGTGGTCATCCCGCTCGAGGCCGTGGGCGTCCAGCGCGACCCCTCCGGGGCCCTGCGGGCGGGCTTCGAGGGCACCCGGCGGGTGAACCGCCGTGACTGGGGCCTGGAGTGGCAGGTCGTGCTGGACACGGGCGGGGTCCTCGTCTCGGAGAAGATCACCCTCGAGTTCGAGATCTCCGCGGTCAAGATCGAGGACTACGGCAGCTAGGAGAGCGCTGAACAAGGCGCTGTTTGCTGGTGGTGCGGGGTGAGGCTGGGCGGGCAGGTTGCCTCAAGGCCGTCTGGCGGCGGTCACAGCACCTGGCTGGACACGAGGTCGGGCCTGCCCGCGGGGCCCATTGTGTGCCCGGGGACCGCTGTGGGACCAGGCTGCGCGGCTGCTTCACGCGGTAGCCATCACCCAGGTCCCGCCGGTGCGCTGCAGACCGAGGGTGAGTAGGCGCTTGAGGTTGATGGCGGCGGCGCGATGGTGGAGCCAGTGGTCGTTCTTGGCGATCCCGCGGTAGCGGACCTTGCGGTTGCCGCGTGTGAGCCAGGCGATGGAGCGTTCGACCATCGGCCGCAGAGTGCGGTAGGTGTCCTGGAACCCGGGCTGCTGGGCTCGGGCGCGGTGGGCGCGCTGGAGCCCGTCGTGGGGGTGCAGGTCGAGCTTGCGGCCACGGGCCGAGGTCGTGCAGCGATCCCGCAGCGGGCAGCCGCGGCAGCCGGCCCCGAAGGTGACCTTCCGCTTGGGACTGATCGTGCGGGTCAGCCCGTTCGGGCAGGTCACGGTGCCGGCGGCCTCATCGACGGTGAAGTCCTCGAGGGTGAACCCGCCCGGGACGGCCGGGCGCAGGGGCCAGGGCTTGATGATCGCGGTGTGCCCAGCCGCCTCCAGGGCGGCCAGCGCCTCGCCGGTGCCGTAGGCGGAGTCGGCGAGGACCTCGACGGGGATCTGCCGGGCCGGTGCCTGCGGCCCTGCCATGGCCTGCGGGGCATCCTCGGCCTGTGCTGCGTCCTCGGCGGGCTCGGCGGACTCAGGAGACAGGGTGGTGTCCGCGGCCAGCAGGTCCGTCCCGACGCTCCCGTCGGCGGACTGCGGCCCGGCGGCCTTGGTCAGCTTCGTGGCGGTGAACAGCCCCGTCGTCGGCTCGACCACGACATGGGCCTTGAACCCGTTCCGGCGCTGGGCCACGGTCTTGTGCGCGTGGCGCGTCGCGGGATCGACGGTGGAGATCACCCGGTCGTAGGCCACCTTGCGCGCGATGCGCCAGCGCCCGTCCGTGCCGTCGGAGCCCTCAGCCGGCTCGACGTCCTGCCCGGCGACCACCGCCAACAAGGCCACCACCTGGGCCTCGTCCTCCTCCAGGGACCCGACGTTCAGGTGAGCCAGCAACGCCAGCGCGTCGCTCACCAGGGCCGAGACGAGCTCGTCCCGCGCGCCGGGATCGTCCCAGGCGATCCGCGGCTTACCCGGCGAGGAGTAGTCGTGGCGGGTGCAGTGCGCGGCGACCAGCTCCTTGCCGCCGGTGACCTCCCGGGCGACCCGGCGGATCGCGGCGATCAGCTGGGTCACGGTGTCCTGGGTGGCGACCGCGTCCTCGAGCACCGTGGAGTCCAGCGCCCGCCGGTTCTTCCCGCGCAGCACCCCGGTCTCCATCACCACCGCGTTGACGGCCTCGAAGATCCGGTTCGGCCGTTCCGACGCCGCGAGGCGGCGGCGCCAGTACGTCAACGTCGTCGGGTGGAACGCCGGCGCCTGGACGCCCAGGCCGCAGGCCGCCTTCCACCGCAGATCAAACGCCACGGCCTCGGTGGCCTCCCGGTCGGACAGGCCATGCAAGGCCTGGAGCACCAAGACGGCGGCGACCACGTCCGCCGGCACCGACGGACGTCCCCGCGAGGAGCGGAACAAGTCCGCGAACATCTCCTCCGGGAACAACGTCAACCGCTGCTCGGCCAAGAACGCGAACACACTGCCCCGCTCGAGCAAGTTCCCGGCCATCGACTCCGCGTCGAACAGATCCCGCTGATCTCGCGATCGACCCTGCATAACCCCAAGCGTTCCCGAACCCGACCCACACACCGGGCAAGGACACGCATTGTTCAGCGCTCTCCTAGGCCCGCGGTCGCTGGCTGCGCCCCCGGCCGGTCGTCGGTCTGAGCTCCGGCCGGACCTCAGACCGTCTCGTCCGTGAGGCGGCCGGCGTCGAGGTGCCAGCGCCGGGTGGCGCGCACGTCGGCGAGCATGCGCCGGTCGTGCGTGACCAGCAGCAGGGTGCCGGCGAAGGACTCGAGCGCCTGCTCGAGCTGGACGATCGCGGGCAGGTCGAGGTGGTTGGTCGGCTCGTCGAGGACGAGGAGGTTGACCCCCCGCGCCTGGAGCAGCGCGAGCGCGGCGCGGGTGCGCTCGCCGGGGGAGAGGGACCCCGCGGGCCGCAGCGGGTGGTCCCCGCCCAGGCCGAACTTGGCCAGGAGGGTGCGCACCTCGGCGTCGGGCCAGTCCGGCAGCTCCTCGGCGAAGGTCGCCGCGAGCGTCCGGTCGCCGTCGAGGAGGGCGCGGGCCTGGTCCACCTCGCCCACCGCGACGCCGGCGCCGAGGCCGGCGCGCCCCTGCGACGGCTCCAGCCGTCCGAGGAGCAGGCCGAGGAGGGTGGACTTGCCCGAGCCGTTGGCCCCGGTGATGACGATCCGGTCGGCGTAGTCCACCTGCGCGGTGACGGGGCCGAGGGTGAAGGTCCCGCGGCGCACGACGGCGCCGTCGGCGGTGGCGACGACCGCTCCCGAGCGGGGGGCGTGCGCGATCGACATGCGCAGCTCCCACTCCTTCCGGGGCTCCTCCACCGTGTCCAGACGCTGGATGGCCCGCTCGGACTGGCTGACCTTGGCCGCCTGCTTCTCGGTCCGGGCAACAGCGCGGGCCTTGATGTGCTTGTCGGAGTCGCGGGCCTTCCGCCGGGCGTTGCGGACGCCCTTGTCGACCCAGCCCTTCTGCGTCTGCAGGCGGTCGTTGAGGGAGCCGAGCCGGTCCTCGTACTCGTCGTAGGCCTCGCGGGCCCGGCGACGGGCCAGCTCGCGCTCCGCGAGGTAGGCGTCGTACCCGCCGTCGTGCACGCGCACCTGCCGCTGGGCCAGGTCCAGCTCGACAACGCCGGTGACGGTGCGCGCGAGGAACTCGCGGTCGTGGCTCACGACGACGATCGGCACCCTCGCCCCGGTGACGAACCGTTCGAGGCGGTCCAGGCCCGCGAGGTCGAGGTCGTTGGTCGGCTCGTCGAGGAGGAGCAGGTCGTAGCGCGAGAGGAGCAGGGCGGCGAGGGACGCCCGGGCGGCCTCGCCGCCCGAGAGAGAGGTGGTGGGGGTGTCGAGGTCGACCGTGAGGCCGACGTCGTCGGCGGCCGCGCCGGCACGCTCGTCCAGGTCGGCCCCGCCGAGGGCGAGCCAGCGTTCGAGGAGGCGGGAGTAGTCGTCGGCGGTCGCGTGGTCCTCGGGTCGCTCACCGAGGGCCTGGGCGGCGGCGTCCATGTCGGCTGCTGCCGCGGCGACGCCGGTGCGCCGGCGCAGCAGGTCCAGCACCGACTCGCCGGGCCGACGCTCCGGCTCCTGGACGAGGTGCCCGACCGTGGCCGTCGGCGGGGCGAGCGTGATCGTGCCGTCGAGGTCCGCGCCGGTGGCGTGGCCGGCCAGGGCCGCCAGCAGGGTGGACTTGCCGGCGCCGTTCGCTCCGACCAGACCCCAGACGTCACCGGGGGCGATCGTGAAGGTGAGGTCCGCGAAGAGCCGGCGCGGCCCGCGGGCGGCGCCGAGGCCGGTGACGTGCATGGTGGCGGACACACCGGAAGGGTACGCGGCCGGGCCGGCCGGCCCTGGTGCCGGGCACCCGGCCGCGGCGGGATCGGGCACCGAACGACGCCGTACCGGCCCCGCGCCCGGTGGCGCGAATGTGAAACGAAACACACTCCGCCGCGCTCTGGTGGCACCGGACAAGGGGGGCTGGCCGGGGGGTTGTCCGTCCGGTGACCGCTGCCTGAACACCGGGTGTCGAGCTGGTGGACGAGCCCGCCACGACCTTCTCCACCGGTCGTCCACAGGGTTGTCCCCGGCTCTGTGTGTATGTGCACAAGCCTGTGGGTACTCGTGGTGGATAACTGGCCGCAGACACCCGTCGGGTGCTGCGCCCACCCCGGACCGACAGGGCGGGCGCAACCCCGACGACGTATCGGTGCACAACCGTTGCGACCCTCGGTGCGGGGCCCTGAGGACGCCCGGCGCGGGAGACTCAGAGCGGCCGCACGGCCCCGGTGAGGTGGATCTTGCCCGAGCGCAGGCTCCAGGCGGTGTACGTGTCGCCCTGGGCCGCGAACGCCACGGTGGCGGGCAGGAGCACGGGCTTGCCGAACGTCGCGGTCCACTCGAAGCGGTCCCCGCGTCCGGGCACGCCCGCCAGTGCCCGGGCCGCGGTGTACATGCCGTGGGCGATCGGCCGGGGGAAGCCGAAGAGCCGGGCGCCCAGGCGGCAGACGTGGATAGGGTTGCGGTCCCCGGAGACCTCGGCGTACCGCCTGCCGACGTCCGGCCCGAGACGCCACAGCGCCGTCGGGACGGCGGGGGGTCCCCCCCGCTCGTCCTGGGGCAGCGCTGGGGCGAGCGGCAGCCCCGCCGGGACGCGTCCGGTGGCGAGGTACGTCGAGACGCCGCGCCACACGACCGTGTCGGCAGGCCCGGTGCTGGCCTCGACCACGAGGTCGACCTGGGCGCCCTTGCGGTGCTCACGCGCGTCCTGGGCCCACGCCCGCACGGTCAGGCGTGTCCCGAGGTCGAGCGGGGCGAGCTGCTCGACGGTGTTGGCGAGGTGGATGAGGCCGAGGACCTGCAGCGGGAAGTCCTCCCGGACCATGACCGCCATCGCGAGCGGGAAGGCCAGCACGTGCACGTACCCGGCGGGGAGCCGGTCCGTGCCGGGCTCGCCCAGCAGGTGCTGGTACTCCGCCAGCGTGGCGACGTCCGGCCGGACGTCGTCGACCCGCAGCACGACGGGCGGCAGCCCGCCACGGGATGTGAGGTTCCGGGCCATCACCAGCGTGCGCGTGCGTCCCACGGCCTGGGCGTAGAGCCGGCTCAGGCGCGGCATCGTGGGGAGCACCTCCTCCCGGTAGGTCGCCGGACGCCGGGACGCCGCGCGCCCCCCGTCGCCGGTCACTGGCCGGTCTGCAGCTGCCCGCACACGCGGAGCACCTGCCCGTCGATCCCGCCCGCCTGCGGGGAGGCGAGGAAGGCGATCGCCTCGGCGACGTCGACCGGCCGCCCGCCCTGCTGGAGGGAGCTCGCCCACCGCATGACCTGGCGAGGGACCGGCGGCACGCTGGCGGTCATCTCCGTCTCGATGAAGCCCGGCGCCACCGCGTTGACCGTCCCGCCGGCGTCCGTCAGGGAGCCCGCCAGGGCCCGGGTCATGCCGATGAGACCGGCCTTGGCGTTGGCGTAGTTGGTCTGGCCGCGGTTGCCGGCGATGCCGGAGGTGGAGGCCAGGGAGATGACTCGCGGCGCCGTCGATGCCGAGCCGAGCACCCCGGGCCGGGCGAAGGTCTCGTTCATCCGCAGCGGGGCGGTGACGTTGACGGCGGTGAGGTCGTCGAACTTCTCGGCCGACATGTTCGCGAGAAGCTTGTCGCGCAGGATGCCGGCGTTGTGGACGACGACGTCGAGGTGCCCGTAGCGCGAGCGCGCGACGTCGAGGATGCGCGCGGCGGCGTCCTCGGCCGTGATGTCGAGCTGGAGGGCGACGCCGTGCACCTCGTTCATCACCGATGTGAGCGACTCCCCGGCGGCGGGGACGTCCACGCCCAGCACGTGGGCGCCGTCGCGCGCGAGGACACGCACCACCTCCGCGCCGATCCCGCGGGCGGCTCCGGTGACGACGGCGGCCACCCCGGTGAGGGGGCGGGCCCAGTCCGCCGGCTCCGAGCCGGCGCCCGAGACCACCGCGAGGAGCTGGCCGTCGACGAACGCGGAGCGGGCCGAGAGGAAGAACCGCAGCGCCCCGCGGACGGACGGCGCGCGGACGTCGACGTCGTCGGCCAGGACGACGCCGTTCGCCGTCGCCCCGTTCCGCAGCTCCTTGGCGACCGAGCGGACGAAGCCGTCCACGCCCGCCCGCGCGGCCGCGACCGCCGGGGCGAGGTTCGTCGTCGCGTCCGGGCCCGGGGCCCGGCGGGAGAGGGAGACGACCCGGGCGCCCGGCGCCAGCGAGCGCAGCACGGAACCGAGCTGCATGGCGGGCGCGGACAGGGCGGCGGGGTGGGGCAGCTCGGTGAGGACCAGGACGACGGCGCCCCAGCGGGCGTGGTCGGGCAGCCGTGCGTCGCGGTGGACGTCGAGGTCCCAGGCGAGCAGGCCCTCGGCGACCGTGTCGGCGTCGGCGGTGGAGGCGTCGTCGGACAGGACGAGCACCGGC